>CAJQJY010000020.1 GCA_905478765.1 uncultured Flavobacteriales bacterium | reverse complement strand
ATGTATATCCAAATTCATTTTTATGGTCTAATGGAGATACAAACCAGACAATAAATGTATCAGGACCAGGATTATATTCATGTACAGTTACTTCTAATGTAGGTTGTGTCTATACAGAATCATATAACTATTATGGAACTCTGATACCAACTTTTGATTGTACTCAGATGGATGTTTTTGAAGCTAATAATGATTTTAATGTTTTATCATTTCAATCTTCATATTTAAATAATAATAATTTTCCAGAACTTATCGATTCTCTATCTTATTGGGAGGCGTATACCCCTGACGGAAATATTTGTGGTTTATTGCCTATCAATGGAAACTTTTCGTTTCAAAATTTTGGGGCAGATGGGTTTCCTTCAGATTCAATGAATATATGTTTTTATGCTTACCTTTATGACAACTATTATCAACACGATTTATCCGTTTCACCTCAACAAGGAAGTTTATGCAGTAGCTGTGATTTGTTTTTTTGGGATGGAAGTAATTGGGTAACACAATTAATTAATACAACATACGATTGTGATTTAGTAAATGGATGTTATGATCCTGGTACAGGACTAGGAGACTATACTTCATTATCTACTTGCCAAATTAATTGTATAATTCCAACAACGTATGATTGTGATTTAGTAAGTGGATGTTATGATCCTGGCACAGGATTAGGAGCCTATACTTCATTATCTGCTTGTCAGACTAATTGTGTAATTCCAACAACGTATGATTGTGATTTAGTAAGTGGATGTTATGATCCTGGAACAGGATTGGGGACTTATGCTTCATTATCTGCTTGTCAGACTAATTGTGTAATTCCAACAACGTATGATTGTGATTTAGTAAGTGGATGTTATGATCCTGGAACAGGATTGGGGACTTATGCTTCATTATCTGCTTGTCAAAGTAATTGTATTGTTAGCTCAACAAATGAGTTTAGTAGTATTATTTCAAGAAAATTAATGAAGATAGTAGATGTATATGGAAGAGAAATAAATGCTATAAAAGAAAATCAAACTTTATTTTACATCTATGATGATGGAACTGTGGAGAAGAAAATAACTCTTGAATAAAGAAAAACCCACTCAAATGAGTGGGTTTATTTTTGGTGGACCTCTCTGTGCTTATTCGAACGTTTTTAAAAATTATTACGTATTTTTACAACATGAAGAAACTACTACTTATATTACTTTGCTTACCTATGATTGGTTTTGGGCAGAATATATATATACCTGATGATGCTTTTGAGCAGGAATTAATTAATTTAGGAGTAGATAACGTACTAGATGACTCTGTAAGTTTGTCTGCTATTGATACAATAACTTACTTAGAAATTTCATTTCCTCAAGGTACATTAGAATACATTTATGATATTACAGGTATTCAATTTTTTTCCTCCTTAGAATACTTTGGTGCTCAAGCTCAATTTATTTCGGGAACATTAGATTTAACTAACAGTACTAATTTAGAATATCTAAATTGTGGAGAAAATGATTTGGATACTTTATTATTTATTGAAAGTAGTTCTATAGAATATATAAGATGTGATCAAAATAACTTGTCATTTATCCAAGTCGCAAATTGTTTAAACTTAAAGACATTAAGGTGTGATTTAAATTCACTTGATAATCTAGATATTACCAATTGTATACATTTAGAGGAGTTACAATGTCAAGCTAATCAGCTAACGACAATTGACGTAAGTAATAATTCACTTTTAAAATTTTTATCTATTGGGCAGAATCAAATTAATACAATTGATTTAAGTTTTAGCTATTCTCTCGAATTTATAAGTTGCTCACTAAACCCTATTACAAATCTAGATTTAACATCTAATTCAATGTTAAATTGGGTTCAGGCAGTTGCTTGCAATCTTTATTCTGTTGATTTGAGGAACGGAAACAATACAAACATTGGTCCATGTTTTTTACAGCTCAATGCAAATAATAATCTCACTTGCATTAATGTTGATGACACTTCATATGCTAATAATACATGGAATAATTCTTGTTTTTATCCAAATATTGATCCACAAATGTTTTTCAATGAGAGTTGTCAATCATATTTTTGTAACTTTCTTGATGTATCGGGTATGTTAATAGATAATAGTAATAACATTATTGATATTGCTATTTATAATGGCAGTAATTCATTCCTTTACTACCCTTATGTTGCTTTTACAATTGATGCAAATGGAGACACTTTACAAAAGGATACTATAACTCAATTATTTGCAGCATTTAATTATGATACAACTTGGTATAATTATTCTATTCTTAGTAATACTAATGCTACCTATCCTTTAACTATGTATTTTGTGTTTCAATATAGTGCTGGTGCTTTTATAGCAGACACATGTATATTAACATATAATCCATCATCAACAGCTATCACTGATATTAATTCAAGTGGCATTAGAAAGCTTATCAGTACTGTTGATGTTTTAGGAAGACAATCGAAAGGATTGAAAAATAAACCTCTTTTCTATATCTATGATGATGGAACAGTTGAGAAAAAGATAATTCTTGAATAAATAAAAACCCCCTCAATTGAGGGGGTTCTTTATTGGTGGACCTCACGGTCCCAATTTCGAACTTTTTCAGAAAAATAATAAGCAGGTTTGTATAGTGAATATTTTATTTTTAAAATTATTTTATATTCCTTCATAATCTGATGGTATTTACTAATTTTAAAAGAGAATTAAACCTTTTACAATAAGTTCAATCAAATAGTATCATGGGGGAGTATACAGACAATCAAATTTTAGAAATGTTTCGAAATTCTAAAACAAGGAATTTGGCATTCAATCATATTATCAATCAGAATCAGAAAAGAGTCTATTGGCATATTCGAAAGATTGTAATTTCGCACGAAGATGCAAATGACATTACTCAAGACACTTTTGTAAAGGTTTGGAATAACCTAGACAGCTTCAAAGGTGCTTCTAAAATATATACTTGGATCTATACTATTGCAACAAATGAATCTATTAATTTACTTAAAAAGAGAAAAAAACATTATTTTGAATCTTTAGATTTAGTTTCCTATCGCTTATCAGAAAAATTGTTCGCAGAGAATTATTTTAATGGTAAAGATATTGAAAGAAAATTACAAGAAGCAATTTTAACACTTCCTACTAAACAAAGAATAGCCTTTAATATGAAATATTTTGAAAACATGAAATATGATGATATTTCTGAAATTTTAGGCACTTCTGTTGGTGCTTTAAAGGCAAACTATCATCATGCCAAAAATAAAATTGAAGAATTTTTAAAAGAATATTAAACCTTTTTAAATTATAAACATCTTAATACTGATGAACAAAAAAATAGACATTAATAAGTTTGAAAGAAGAATTCCTTTTTCGGTTCCAAGCGGATATTTTAAAGAGCTGAAATCTGAAATTCAAAATAACTGTATTACAAAGGAAAAAGGTTCGTCTTTCAGTATATTTCGCTCTCTTGTTCCTACAATTGGAATTTTATTATTTTTTATTACTATTTTTAATAGTATAGAAACTACTAATTCTGAAATAGAGCTTACTGAAAATGATCTAATAGCATATTTGGAAAATAATTTATCAGACGAATTATTATATGAATACTCCATCTTGGAGGATAAAAACGAAGATGATGAATTATCAGATGAATTTGACTACTTATTTGAATACGATTTTGATTACAGCCTTTTTATTAACTAATTTTAAAATTAAATATTATGAACACTAAAACAACATTAATTGCATTACTCTGTCCTTTATTTATGTTTTCACAAAACATTTTGGATAAAAAAAGGGAAAAAATTGAAATTGAAAAAATTGCTTATATAACTAAATCACTTGATTTAAGTTCAGAGGAAGCTCAAGTCTTTTGGCCACTTTATAATAAGTATTCTGATAAGAAGAATGAAATAAATAAAAAAAGAATAAAAGAATTTGCTAAAGTAAAGGACAACAGATCTTCATTAACTGAAAAAGAAATTGGAAGTATTATTGATAAACAGTTAAAAATGGAACAAGAAATTCTTGATTTAAAAGTAAATTACAATAAAGAATTTCAGAAAGTAATTTCAAATACACAAATTTCTAAATTGTATCATGCAGAACTAGAATTTCGTAAAAAACTCCTTAGAAGAATATCAAAAAGGAATAGGTCATAATAATTTATCAAATAGCATCAACCTCAATATTAATTCATGCTTTAATATGAGAATAAAAATCTTAATTTCAGTAATAACAATTTTAACTTTTTTTTTAAATGCCAAATCACAAGATACTCTTGTATCGGCTTTTTTTGGACTTGATAATGCACTTCCAAGTCTATTATGTAATCAACTTGGAAGTCAGTTAGATGGTATGCCTGTTAATTTTAAATTCCCATTAGATGCTTTAAGTTTATCGGAAACTGATTTTGAAGTTTTAGATAACCTTGGAAATATACATACTCCTGTTTGTGTTTTTTTGGCTCCAGCTAATGAAAACGGAGAAAATAGAACTGTGCTATTAATAGGTGAATTTGGCACTGCTGTTACTAATCCACCTGTTGAGGTAAGAATTGTGGGAGATTTATTCACAACTGATACTTTTTCTGGAGAGTCCGCTTGTTCAAATATCATAAACCTAAATGGATTCACTACAACGAACGTTATTCCGCTCAATGATGGGCCAAGCTTATTTTTTGCACAAGGAATTGATGGCAACTTGAATGAATGTAATTCAGGAATACAAACGATTCAAGTTGCTTGGGATGGTGGAATTACACCGTATATAAGTGGTGATACCGAATCTGACTTATTTCAATATTATATTGGCTATTCTGATAGTTCTGGAGTTCTAATACCGCATGTACCTATTTCGATAGCAGATATAAATGATAACGACAACTTCCACCAACTTTGTTTTTCTACAAGTAATGATATTGTTAAAATTTCAATGATGGCTAACACGGTCGAAGATCCAAACCAAGACCCAAATTTATACAGCGAAATTGATGTTGTTTCCTGCACTCCTTTGACAAGTATTGATGATTTTTTTGAAGAGAAAAAAAGATTAATTAATGTTGTAGATTTTTTAGGAAGACAATCTAAAGAATTTAAAAATCAACCTCTTTTTTACATCTATGATGATGGAACTGTGGAGAAGAAAATATTTTTTGAATAAATAAAAACCCACTCATATGAGTGGGTTTCTTTTTGGTGGGCCTTACGGTCCTTATTTCGAACTTTTTTAATAATTTTTGTAATATCTATTAATACTACGTTAACATTTACATATAAATTTTAACTTTTTCTTAACATAAGTTTAATTTTTAGTTAAACATAAAATGTTTGTCTACAGTTATTTTTGCCAAATAAAATTATAAATCAATAAATTAAAATTATGACTAAAAAATTATTTTTAAACTTTAATATTATACTATTGTCACTGATATTAATAGGATGCTCTTCAAATTCAAACAATTCAGATAATTCTAGTGCCTTATCTGGTGATATTAAAATTGATGGTTCTAGTACTGTATATCCAGTTACTGAAGCAGTAGCAGAAGAGTTTAGATCTGTAGAACCTAACGTTCGAGTTACAGTAGGTGTTTCTGGAACTGGAGGAGGATTTAAAAAGTTCTCTAGAGGTGAAACTAATATTAGTAATGCATCTAGACCAATTAAAGATAAAGAAGCTAAAGTTTGTGATGAGAATAACATTTCATACTTGGAATTAAGTGTTGCATATGATGGGCTTGCAGTTATTATTAATCCCGAAAATGATTGGGTAGACTATTTTACTGTTGAAGAACTTAGTAAAATTTGGCATCCTGACGCTCAAAATAATATTAAGTACTGGAGTCAGATTAGAGAAGGGTGGCCAAACGAAGAAATTCATCTATTTGGACCTGGTACAGCTTCAGGTACATATGACTATTTTGCAGAAGTAATATGTGGAAAGA
>CAJQJY010000019.1 GCA_905478765.1 uncultured Flavobacteriales bacterium | reverse complement strand
GAATTAATCTTTCATAATCATGCTGCCTAATGCAATTGCACCTAGAATTGAAACGAAAACCCCAAAAAAACCTTTTTCATCATTAATCTCTTCGAACTTTGGATTATGATTCTCTATTTTATTTTTTAACTTATCATTCTCGACAATTTTCTCTTTAAGTTGATAGCGTATCTCATCTCTTTCTTCAATTGCTTTGTCAGCTCTTTTCATATCTAAAGAGACTCTATAATCAGCACTTTCTCTGTCCTTTGCTAATCTAACATTTTGCTTTTTTACTGTATCAATTTCTTTTTCTAAGGCTAATTCTCTTTTTGTAGGATCTCCTTCTGTTCCGTATTTATTTTTATTGGATTCTATTATGCATGCTACCCATTCTGAAACACTTATTCCGTTTTGGCTTGCTAATTTTACATACTCTGACTTTTGTCTTGCACTCACTTTAGTGCTTAATGTCATATTTCTATAGTCGTTATTTGTCATCATAATATATTATCTACTTTGGGTTTACCTCATCACTACCTTAGGTATACTCAGGTAGACGGAGATTTCTTTATTTTTATGAAGCTATCATTTATCGTTTTTTTATTATGAAATAATGCTCCTTTTAATAAAACACAAATACTTTTTTGTGATTATCAATGACAAAAGTACAAAAACATTGTTATATTACAAAGTTTTTTTAATACTTTTGTTTTTCAATGAGCAATAACAAATTAGACATACTAAAATATAAAGGGAATTTTGACAAGGCTATTTATTTACAGCAGAAATTAAATGAGCGTGTTTTTAGTAAGACTGAGATTGATGTTGTTTATTCAGATTTTACAAATTGGGAAAGAAATGGATTGTTAGATATTTCTGATAATACCAAGAAAGGTAGTCATAAAAAATTAAGCTATGTAGATTACGTTTGGGTCAGTATTGTAAAGGAATTAAGAAGTTTTGGATTTACTTATGATGAGATAAAGTTAGTAAAAAAGACACTATTCTCAGATATGTTAAAGAATAAAGAACAAGTAAAAGAGTTCCTAAGTAAGAAGGAATATATTGCTAAAAAGTCAGGAAAGACAATAGATGATTTAGACAAGCTAGATGTTAATGAAATAAATTTTCAACTTATCATGATTGACTTTCTTATGATTAATATAATGGGCTCTGCCGAAAAGACAGTTATACAATGTTTTAAAGATGATCCAGAATTTGTAATTCCATTATCTAAAAATATAATCGAAGACTATCAAGAGGTGAATGCTACAGACTTTTTCCTCAGATTTATAAATAAGAGTCATGTCTGTATTTCATTAACTGATATTATGCAGAACTTTATAGATCAAGGTGAAGAAGCTTTTGAATCTGGATATCCAAGTGTTTTATCAAAACATGAACATAATATTCTAAAAGCAATTCGTCATAATTACCAAGATTTAAAATCTATAAACATTCGATTTAAAGAAAGTAAAGCTCAGATGCTTGAAATTAAAATGATGAAAAAAGTTCAGGTTGAAAGTAGAATACTTGAACTTATAAAAAATGGCGAATATTCTACCATTGAAATTAAAACAGTGGATGGTAATATAAGTCATTATGAAAAAACAGAGAAGATTAAATTATGATACCGAATAAGTCGGATCTATACATATATGGTAAGCCTATTGAATAAGTCAAAGGTGATGCGCAACTATTTAAGTTGTGAAATTAATAGATGTTAAAAACAAGATAGTAAAAGAATTACTAAAGCAAGAAGAAGAAAAAGAAAAGAAGAATCAAATAACAAAACAGGAATATGAAGATATAATAGATGAGTTAAGTGTATTTACTAATCTTATTGTGGATTATATTATTGTAAGTGAGTGTGTAAATTTAAATACCAAAGATGATGAATAAAAGTGACTACTTTCAAAAATTAGCTAATAGCTTAAATACTGAATCAATTAATTCGTTCAATAAAGCTGTTATTTATACTCGGGTTTCAACCAAAGAACAGGCAGATAATAACGCATCACTTCAAACTCAAAAGAAATATTGCCAAGCCTTTGCAAAAAAGAAAGGGTTGATGGTTGTGGCAGATTTTGGAGGAACTTTTGAATCAGCTAAAAGTGATGAGAGGAAAGAGTTCCAAAAGATGCTAACTTATGTAAAGCGTAATAAAGAGATTGATGCCATTATTGTATATTCTTATGATAGGTTTTCTAGAACTGGACCCAACGGAGCTTATATTAGTCAGCAATTAATGAAAAGTGGAGTTAAGACATTATCTGCAACTCAAGAAGTAGATCCCTCATCACCATCAGGAAGTTTTCAGCAGAACTTATATTATATTTTCTCTCAATTTGATAATGAATTAAGAAAAGACAAGTCTGTTACTGGAATGAAAGAAAGGTTACGCCAAGGTTATTGGCTATACAAACCAGTAATAGGGTATAGTAATTCCAAAAAAGGGATGACATGTGATAAACATGAATTTTTCATTAATAATAATGGTAAACTTATTAAGCGAGCTTTTATGTGGAAGCTTCAGAATATGAGAAATTTTGAAATTTCTAATAGATTAGAATCTGCAGGATTAAAAATAAATCCTAAAAGACTGAATAGAATTTTTCAAAATCCATTTTATTGCGGAAAAATTATAAATAAATTAATTCCAGGAGAGGTTATTGATGCAAAACATCCTAAATTGATTAGTGAGAAAAATTGGATTAAGGTTCAGGATATTATTGAAAACAATTATAGGGGACAAACAAAAAATACGTATTTTGAGGAGATACCCTTGAAAGTATTTATGAAATGTCATAATACTAATGACCCATTAACAGGGTATATCGTAAAAAAGAAAGGTATATGGTATTATAAGTCTAGGAGTAAGGGGACGAAATTGAATATTAATGCAAAGAAACTTAATACACTATTTTCAGAATACCTTAAGCAATTTGAGCTTAAGAAAGGTTTAGATAAACCTTTTAAGCAATTAGTGGAACATGCCTTTAATCAATATCACTCTAATCAACAATTTGATCAGTCAAATTTAGAGAGTAGAAAAAGTAAATTAGAAACTCAAATTGATAAGATTGAAGAGCGTTATGCAATTGGAGAAATAAGTGCTGATTTATATCAAAAATATACTCAAAAGTATAGTGATGAATTAGCTGATATTGATAGAAAAATAACAAATGGGCTTAAGGGCAGTTCGAACCTTGAAAACATAACAAATGAAGCCATAAAAATCTCACAAAACTTGTCATCTACATGGTTAAATATGTCTTATGAACAAAAAAGTGAGCTTCAACAATTTGTCTTTCCAAAAGGAACAACTTTTGAAAAGGAAAAACAGAGAGTTCGAACCCCTGAAGTTAATTTATTATTCGAGCTAACTAAAAGAACTACAGGTATTTATGAGAATAAAAAAAGCGGAATCTTAACTCATAATGAGATGGATTCCGCTTTGGTGGGCAATGAGGGACTCGAACCCCCGACTTCCTCCGTGTAAAGGAGGCACTCTGAACCAACTGAGTTAATCGCCCTTAAATTGGTTTGCAAATATAGACCATTTCTTATCACAAGCAAGTTTTTTTAAATTAATTTAAAGGACTTCAGCCACTATAAATGTACTTCCTCCAATAAAGATTAAATCATCTTTATTAGCACATCCCTTTGCATTATCAAGTGCTTGTTTCACACTAGTAAAAGCATCTCCATTAAGATTAAATGCCTTTGCTTTATTTTTTAACTCTTGTGCATTCATTGCCCTTACAATATCGGCTTGGCAAAAATAATAACATGCATTTTTGGGAAGATGTGATAGAATACTGTCTAAATTTTTGTCGTTAACTGTGCCAAACACAAAGTGGAGTTGCTCGAATTTTGTGTTTTTTAATTGTTTACTGATTTGTTTTATACCATCCTCATTGTGTCCAGTGTCGCAAATAATATCTGGGCTTTTACTAAGGGTTTGCCACCTTCCTAATAGTTGAGTGTTGGTTATTGTTTTTAATAATCCTTGCTCAATATTGCTCCTATTTATTACCCAACCTTGTTCCAGCAGTTGTTCTATGGCTGCTATTGTAGTATTGATATTCTCCTTTTGATATTCTCCTTTTAAATCAGTTACATAGTTCTGTTGAGGGTTGGTATAAATTAAATGTGCATTTTTTTCTTTCGCAATATTTTGGAAAATAGTATTTGTTTCTTTTTGTTTTCTTCCAATAATTATAGGCGTATTCTCTTTTATGATTCCTGCTTTTTCGGCTGCAATTTTTTCAATTGTATTACCTAATAAGTTAGTATGGTCAATTCCAATATTTGTAATGATAGAAAGTTCTGGTTTGATAATATTAGTACTATCCAACCTCCCTCCTAAACCTGTTTCAATAATTGCAATATCTACTTTTTCTTTAGCAAAATAATCAAATGCCATAGCGACTGTAAATTCAAAAAAGGATATGCATATATTTTCGAATGCTATTTTATGCTGATCTACAAATTTTATTACAGAATTTTCAGAAATTTTCTCCCCATTAATCTTAATTCTCTCCCTGAAATCCTTAAGATGAGGAGAAGTGTATAATCCGACTTTATATCCTGCTTCTTGAAGTACAGAAGTTAGCATGTGAGCTGTAGAGCCTTTTCCATTAGTGCCTGCAATATGGATGCTTTTAAATTGGGTGTGAGGATTTCTTAAGTATTTTGAAGCAGCTACTATGTTACCAATATCTGCTTTATAAGCTGCAACACCCTGTCTTTGATACATTGGAAGTTTACTAAAAAGATAATCAAGCGTTTCTTGATAATTCATTAGTTTAAACGGAAATTATAGATGATTTTTCCTTGTTGATTATTTGGCGCACTCTTTTTACTGTCAAACTTAGTTTTAAGTGCGGCTGCTTTTGCTCTTTGTAATAGCTGTTTGTTCAGAGTTGTTGAACCTTTAGCTCCAGTAATAGCATTGATTACATTCCCTAATCTATCAACTGTTATTAAAACAACAACTGTTCCTTCAACTTGAGTGTTGTAAATTGGTTCTGCTTTAAATTCAACTTTTCTTCCTCCAAGCTTGTATGCAGTTCCATCTTCTCCAATACCACCACCTTCATATACTTCTGAGTTTGGATCACCATCAATTATACCTTGATTTCCATCACCACCAGTATCTCCCTCTGAAGAGGTTTCTTTATTCTTTTTCCCAGTATAGAGTGCTTTCTTATTTACTTCAGGTTTCTTTTCTTCAATTACCTCTTTCTTAGGCTCTTCTTTATTTACTACTTTTTCTTTCTTTTCAGTTTTTTCTACTGATGGATTTTCAACTGTATTTTGTGTAATGATTTCCTCATTACTTTCTATTTGCTCTTCAATAATCTCTTCCTCTACAATTTCAGTAATTTCTTCAGTGCTTTCAGCTTCAATTTCTCCTAATCCTTCAGCAGAAAACCCAAAGTTGATGCTTATTCCTTCCTCAACAGGTGGCGGATCTTGGTAAGTTAACCCCATAAAAAGAAAAGCAACTAAGAGTAATGTATGGAACAGTATTGTTCCAATGATGCCTTTTCTTTTGTTTTTCTTCTCTGAAGAAGTCATTTTAATGAGGTGTTGTGGCTAATACAATCTTGTATTTATTCCTATAAGCAATATCCATAACTTTCACAACATGTTCAATTGCTACTGATTTATCAGTATGTAAAATAATCGCAGGTTCCTGTTCATTATTTATGATTAATTTTAATTCCTGTTCAATTGTATTTTCTAATACAGGGTTCTCGTTAATATAGAACTGAATATCTTTTGTTATTGAAATTGAGATGGTTTGTTTTTCAAGAGTTTTGGCTTTACTACTTGGTAATAAAAGCTTTAAGGCATTAGGGCTAACTAGGGTAGAGGTTAGCATAAAAAAGATAAGCAATAGGAAAACAATATCCGTCATTGAGGACATGTTAAAGTTTGGCGTTACTTTATTTCTGCTTCTTAATGCCATTATTCGTTATGGTGTAAAAGATCTAAAAAATCAGTTGTTTTTGCTTCTAACATAAATACTACTTTATCTACTTTGGATACTAAATAATTGTATGCAATAAAGGCGATAATCCCAACAATTAAACCAGCTACTGTGGTTGTCATGGCAGTGTATATTCCCTTACTTAGCATTTCAACATCAATATTTCCTCCTGCACTTGCCATTTCATGAAATGCAACAATCATACCAATTACAGTTCCTAAGAACCCTATCATAGGTGCAGCACCTGAAATAGTTGCTAAGTTAGCTAAGTTATTTTCCATTTTAAAAACCTCTAACTTGCCTTGGTTTTCAATAGCAGCCGAAATATCTGTCATAGGTTTGTTGATACGATTCACTCCTTTTTCAATCATTCTTGAAATAGAACTATCGGTATTTCTGCATAATGTTTTTGCTGCTTCAATATCCTTTGCTTCAACAAAATTCTGGATGCTTTTTAGGAAATTCTCATCTTCCTTACTTGCTTTTTTAATAGCAGAAAAGCGTTCAATCAAAATGTAAATAGCAAAAATAGATAGGATTCCTAATGCTCCCATTACTAGATTTCCTCCAATTCCTCCTGAAGTAATTAAATCAACCACTGAAAGTTTTTTTTCTGTAATCTCAGGATTTGTTAAGCTATCAGGAACGGTTTGTATTTGTAATAAGAGACTCATGTAAAGTGTTTTAGATTAAACGATAAATTTATTTTTTATTGCATAAAGAAATAAGTAGCTGCACCCGCTAAATAGCCCATAAGTGCGAGCAAAGAAATGTTTTTTATGTACCAAATAAAGTCAATTTTCAGGATTCCCATAACAGCAACTCCTGCAGCTGATCCAATAATTAAAACTGAACCTCCCGTTCCTGCACAGTAAGCTAAAAACTCCCAGAATTTCCCATCAACAGCAAAGTCACCTATTGGTGTAATTTCATACATTCCCATGGCTCCTGCTACTAGAGGAACATTGTCAACTATTGAAGATAATAAACCAATTATTATATTGATGATATAAATATCACCATTAAAAGTTTTATCTAGGAAAGTAGCTACAATATCCAATTGTCCTGCTGATTGTAAACTTGCTACCGCTAATAGAATGCCTAAAAAGAAAAAGATAGTAGGAACATCTACTTTTTTAAGTACTCCAATGACAGATAATGCTGATTTTTGTTCATGATTCTTACTTCTATGTAATATCTCAGTAACTAACCAAAGCACACCTAAAGACAGCAATATTCCCACATAAGGAGGTAAATTAGTAACCGTTTTGAAAATGGGAACAAATAATAAACCAGCTACACCCATGTAAAAAATTAAATTTCTTTCGAAAGGTGTAGTAGGGTCTAGATAATGTTCTTTTCTTTCTACTCTAATAGGACGAGTAATTTCTCCTTTTAAGCGGAAGGTTAAATAAATTAAAGGGACTAGCGCACATACTACAGACGGTAAAAATACTGATATAATGATATTAGCAGCTGTTACTTGCCCGCCAATCCAAAGCATAATAGTAGTTATATCACCTATAGGCGACCAGGCTCCAC
This sequence comes from uncultured Flavobacteriales bacterium, assembly GCA_905478765.1. GTDB lineage: Bacteria > Bacteroidota > Bacteroidia > Flavobacteriales > BACL11 > UWMA-0277. Next base: position 22,280 of record CAJQJY010000019.1, on the reverse strand, counting down.
CTGCATTAGCGGATAGTATTACCATTCCTGCAAACATCCACAAATCTTCTTTATCTTTAATCAGTTTGGTAAGTAAAGCAGCCATAACAATTGCTGTTGTTAAATTGTCTAAAGCAGCAGAAAAGAAGAAAGTTATAATACTTAAAATCCACAATAAAGCTACCCTTTTGTTAGTTGTAATTTTGTTAGTAATAATTGAGAAGCCCTCATGAGCATCAATTAATTCTACAATAGTCATTGCTCCCATAAGGAAGAATAAAATTTCAGCAATATCCACCAAATGGTGTGATAAATGTTCATTTATATGATGTGCGTCAACTCCGGAGAATGCATAAAGTGCCCATCCTAATCCTCCAATAATAAGTGCGGAAGCTGCTTTGTCAACTTTAATTGTATGCTCTAAAGCAATTGCCATGTATCCTAAAACGAATACAATAATCATAAGTGTAATAATCATAAATTTTTGTTAGTTTTTTATTTTAAAGTTATTTTTGTAAATATACTGTTGTACTTGGGAAAGCAAAATCACTATTGTGTTTCTTTACAATTTCCATTATTTTATAATTAACATCTTCCTTTACATCAATTAAATCATTCCATTTTGGGCTGTCAACAAAGTACATAACCAAGATATCTAAAGAGCTTGATCCAAATTCTTGGAAGCGTACCTTTCCTTCTTGATTTGTTTTTGGATGTTGATTAATCATTGCTTGAATGTCAGTTACAATTAATTTTATTTGTTCAGGAGCAGTTTCGTAAGTCAAACCAATATTGAACTTAACTCTTCTTACAGGTCGCATTCCTAAATTATCCAGCTCTGCATCAATCATTTTTTTGTTAGGAACAGTCACTAAGCTTTTGTCAAAAGTTCTGATTCTTGTACTTCTAAATCCTACTTTTTCCACAGTACCTGTAACCGTTCCAACAGTAACTGTATCGCCTACAGTAAAAGGTTGGTCAAAAAATATAGTGAAAGAGCCTAGCAAATTTTCTAAACTTTCTTTAGATGCCATAGCTAAAGCAATACCTCCAATCCCTAAACCTGCCGCTAGGGCTGTAATATCTACTTCAAAAACATTACCCATTACAATTACTAATGCAAATATATAAGTGATAATTTTTGCAATCTCAATAATAAAAGGAATTAGTTGATCATCCATTTTGTTTTCGGTGGCTTCTGCTCTTTTATTCAGAATCAATCCTATAAAATCTATGACTTTTAAGAATATCCAAAAAATAGAATAAACATATATAAGAGAAAACCCTTTTTTGATTAGTATTTTTAATCCCAATTCATTTTCTGGAGCTAAACTCCAAACTTCAGGGTAGTTGATGTGTGAACTTCCTAAGTAAATAATAGAAAGCATTATGAACAATCCAATTGGCTTGGTCAGTAGGGCATCAAATTTATCAACTCCTACTTCCGCCCCTTTTTTTCCTACAATTTTAAAAAGTAAATTACTTAAATATTTTGAGATGAGCTTTTTGAAAAGTAAACCTATAAGTATAGCTCCAATAAACCAAGAATAATCAAGCAAAGTATTACTTAAAAATTCTATTTGCAAAAATTCTGTTTCCATAATTTAATTTTAGTTAGACTAGTTCTTTTAGTGCAATTTCAAAAGCTGTTTTTGAAATGTGCGTTTTACTATTATTAATGGCGTATGATTTTATTAATGCGTTTTTAATACACTCTGAAGTGTCCGCGAAAATTGCTTTATCAGTCATTTCAATTTCATCCTTCATTAGGTAAGCAAAAACCCTAGCCATTCCACAATTTGCAATAAAGTCAGGCAGTACACTTACTGTTGCGTCAGCACTTTTTGAAATAGGGCCAAAGAAAATTTCTTTATCAGCAAAAGGTACATTTGCTCCTGCTGAAATTACTTCCAAACCATTTTCAACCAGTTGGTCTAATTGGCTTTGAGATAATAACCTTGATGCTGCAGCTGGTACAAAAATTTCAGCTCCAATACTCCATATTTTTTTATTTGCTTCTTCAAATGAAATCATGTTGTTAGCTTCTAAAAAGTTAGAAGAACGATCTTCTAACAATGATTTTATTTCATTAAGAGTATAACCATCAGGATTAACAACACCACCTACTTTATCAATAATTCCAACAATGATAGCGCCAGCTTGAGCTAAATAATAAGCAGCTGCTCCCGCAACATTTCCCCATCCTTGTATTATTACTCTTTTCCCTTTAACTTCTCCTCCATAAATATTGTAGTAGTGCAGAATTGCTTCTGAAACTCCATATCCAGTGATTAAATCTCCAACTGAGTAATCTTTATTTGGGTTAGGAGTAAGTTTTTCATCTCTTACAATTAATGGCACTCCTTCTGATAATTGATTGATGATTTTCATTGTGCCTTCCTCATCTTTTTTGTGATGTCCTCTTACAATTCCTTCAAGAGGAAATAATATACCTTCATTTTTACACATTGGCATTACTTCATGAACTTCATCAACATTCATATCTCCACCCGTCCCATAATATGTTTTTAATAGTGGTTTAACTGCAGCATACCATCTTTGTAAAACTTCTTTTTTTCTTGGATCTCTAGGGTCAAAATTAATTCCTGATTTACCACCACCAATTGGAGGTCCGGCAACTGTGAATTTTACCTCCATAGTTTTTGCAAGTGCCAAAACTTCATCTTTTGTTACACCTACTCTCATTCTTGTCCCCCCAGCAGCAGCACCACCTCTTAATGAGTTGATCACTATCCATCCTTCAGCATCAGTTTCAGCATCTTGCCATTCAAAAACTACTTCTGGTTTTTTATCTTCAAATTTCTTTAGTAACTCTTCCATTATATAGCGATTAAATTTTTTGCAAATGTATCAATAAGACATCAGATAATTGATAAGATATGTTAGATTTTTAATGCTAATATTTGTAAATGATTCCTCCGCAATTATCATATTTTGCTCCAGTGACTGATTTTAGACAATTTACTTCATTTCTTAATCTTAAAACTCCTAAAAACCCAAAGATTAAAGCTTCCTTAAAATTGATTATATGTTTACTTGGAGTAATAATTTCTGATGTTGAATAGTGTTGAATTCGGCTCATTAAATAAGTGTTAAAAACCCCACCTCCTGTAAATAATGCTGATTTATCTTTCAAAAAAACACCAATTTGCATTGCAATATGTTCGCAAAAAGTATGTAGAATATCTTCGGATTTATAATCTTCTAAAAGTAAGGGGTTGATAAATTTTTCAACCCATTCTCTTGATAAGGATTTAGGGGAATCCTTTTTATAAAAGTATATGTTATTGCATTTGATTAATAGCTCAGGTATTAGTTTTCCACTTTCTGCAATTTTCCCTCTGTCATCAAATTCAATGCCTAATTTTTGACTTATTTTATTCATCACAATATTTACAGGGCAAATATCAAATGCTTTAATGCTATTGTTTCCTTCTTTAATTGAAATGTTAGCAAACCCTCCAAGATTGATACAGTATTTAAAATCAGAAAAAAGGTGTAAATCTCCAATAGGAACTAAAGGAGCACCTTGTCCATTGAGGGAGATGTCTAAACTTCTAAAATCATTGATTGTTGTAGTTTCAGTTTTTTTAGAAATAGTTTTTCCACAACCAATCTGTAGAGTATATTTATTTTCAGGTTCATGAAAAATTGTATGACCATGACTTGCAATAAAATCTACTTTTTCACTTGACAAAAATAAGTTGATTATTTCTCCTAAAAATCTTCCGTAATCTTTATTAATTTGTGTGATTTCTTCTTCATTTGCAAGATGCAATTCAGCTAAAGTTTTTTTCCATAAATTTGAGTATTTTACTGTTTCAGATTTAATTATTTCAAATGCCCATTTATTAGTTTTAGTAAAAGTGCAAATTGTTAAATCTACTCCATCTAGTGATGTTCCTGACATCACTCCTAAAACTCTATATTCCACATTCTCAATCATCAATTTTCAAAAGTAGTTTAAAAAATGTATTTTTGCATGAATTTTTTAAAAAGCAAAAGAATGAATTTTGAATTGACAGAAGAGCAAATTGCTGTGAGAGATGCGGCAAGAGAATTTGCACAAACAAAGTTGTTACCAGGAGTTATTGAAAGAGATGAAAATCAAACTTTTCCAGCAGAGCAAATTAAGGAGCTTGGAGAATTAGGTTTCTTAGGAATGATGGTTGATCCAAAATATGGTGGTTCAGCAATGGATACAGTTTCTTATGTTTTAGCAATGGAAGAAATTTCAAAAGTAGATGCCTCATGTTCAGTTGTAATGTCAGTTAATAATTCATTAGTTTGTTGGGGACTTGAAACTTTCGGTACTGAAGAGCAAAAAGAAAAATATTTAAAACCTTTAGCGACCGGTAAAATTATTGGTGCATTTTGCCTTTCTGAGCCAGAAGCCGGTTCGGATGCTACATCACAGCAAACAACAGCAATTGATAAAGGAGATCATTATTTATTAAACGGAACAAAAAACTGGATTACAAATGGTAATTCAGCAACTGTTTATTTAGTAATTGCTCAAACTGATGTAGAAAAAGGTCACAGGGGAATAAATGCCTTTATTGTTGAGAAAGGAATGGATGGTTTTGTTGTAGGACAAAAAGAAAATAAACTTGGAATAAGAGGTTCTGATACTCATTCATTAATGTTTACGGATGTAAAAATTCCAAAAGAAAATAGAATTGGTGCAGATGGTTTTGGCTTTACATTCGCAATGAAAACTTTATCAGGTGGAAGAATTGGAATTGCCGCACAGGCATTAGGTATAGCATCAGGAGCGTATGAATTAGCTTTACAATATTCTAAGGAAAGAAAAGCATTTGGGAAAGAGATTTCTAAACACCAAACAATTGCCTTCAAATTAGCAGATATGGCTACTGAAATTGAAGCAGCTAGATTATTATGCTTAAAAGCAGCATGGCTGAAAGATAAAGGAAAGAATTATGATGAAATTGGAGCAATGGCAAAAGTATTTGCTTCAGAAACAGCTATGAAAACTACTGTTGAGGCAGTACAGGTACATGGTGGCTATGGCTTTGTAAAAGAATATCATGTAGAGCGATTAATGCGTGATGCAAAAATCACTCAAATTTATGAAGGAACTTCTGAGATTCAAAGAATTATTATCTCTCGTTCTATTTTAAAATAAAAATTATGAAAAAACTTATCTTATTATCATTTTCAATTTTGTTTGTTCTTGAAGTAAATGCTCAGATTGATATTGATACATTAAAAATTAATCCAGCTTATTTGAAGTTTTTACCCTCTAATGCTAATCCGAAAGATCTGCGCCCATCTGATATTCCATCAGAGCAAGTTCTTAAACAAATGGGACTTTCTGATGAAGAAATTGCAGAAGCAATAGCTTTTAAGAATAGTACTGGTAAGTATTCGAAAAATGGAAAAGAAGCAGTTGGAGTAGATGATAATCTGTCTAAGTTCTATGAAACTTTTGGAGATACTTTAGTTACTGATATTACTACTTATCCAAAAGCTAAAATTTATGGCCAAGACGTTTTTAGAAATAATGAGTTATCATTTTATCAAAAAGCATTGGATGCAAAAGCTCCAGAGAATTATAAAGTTGGTAGTGGTGATGAAATATCTATTTCAGTTTGGGGTTATTCTGAGTTTTCAGAAAACTTAATGGTGGATGAAAGAGGCTATATTACACCTAGTTCTTATGGTAGAATTTATGTAAAAGGACTTACTTTTAAGAGAATGCGTTCTCTGTTAAAAAGTAAGTTTGGATCTTTCTTAGATATGAAAAACTCTGAGATTGATGTTACACTGTCATATTCTAGAGTGATTACAGTAAATATTGTTGGAGAAGTTTACAATCCTGGATCATATAGTATTCCCGCAATCAATACTGCATTTAATGCATTGATTGCGGCAAACGGGCCTAATCAGTTAGGGACAGTCCGTAATATATATATTAAAAGAGATGGTAAAACTGTTGATTCTTTAGATGTTTATCAGTTCTTGTTTAATCCAACTAGATCACAAGATATTTATATGCAAGATGGAGATTATCTTTTTGTACCCCCTGCAAAGCATATTATTGAGGTCAGTGGTGCTGTAAATCGTCCTTATACTTATGAAGCAAAAACAGGTGAGTCTGTTGCAAGCTTAATTAAGTATGCTGGTGGATATACTACTAATGCTTTTTCTGATGTTGTTACTTTAAAGAGTATTGAATATAATTCAATAAAAGTAAATGATGTTCATAATGATCATGCGAAATCTACTACTGTTAAGAATGGAGATGAGATTATTGTAAATACTATTTCCAATAAAATATCAAATGTTGTCACTATTAAAGGAAGTATAGGTGTGGCAGGTGATTATGAATTTATAAGGGGTGAGAAATTATTAGATCTATTAAATAGATCTAAGTGTATTGCAGATAAAACTTTCTTGGATAAAGTTTATGTTATTAGATTAAATGAGGATAGAACAAAAACACATATATCAGTAAATTTAGAATCAGTTTTAAAAGATAAAAATCATACGGATAATATCTATCTAAAAGAATATGATATTGTAAGAGTGCTTTCTATTGATGATTTTGATGATGAGTTTTCTGTATCTGTTTTAGGAGCAGTAAGAAGTAGTGGAGAATTTGATTTTGGAGTTGGAATGAATTTGCAAGATGTTTTGTTACAATCAGGAGGATTAACTTATCAAGCAGAAGGTAGTAGAGTAGAAGTAAGTAGAATCATGGATTATGATATTTCATCTAATAAATTAAAACCAAGAAGAGCAGTTGTAAAAACAATTTCTATAGGTGAAGATTTAGTTCTAAGTACTGAAGCTATGGATTTTGAATTACAACCGTACGATCAAATTTTTGTTAGAGAAAATCCTGATTTTGAAGATGCGAAAAATGTAGTTTTAACTGGAGAAGTAAAATACCCTGGTACTTATACCTTATTATCAAAAGATGAAAAAATTTCATCAGTAGTTAAAAGAGCTGGAGGGTTAACGAATTACGCTTATTTGGATGGGGTAAAGATGTATAGAAGGTTTTTGAATCAGATAACTGATGAAGTCGAGCTAAATATACCAGATGCTATTTTAGATTCTATTTTATCTGATGTTGAACTTTCTAATATTTATAACAAGGAATTGTTAAATCGTGAAATTTTAAAATCTAAAAGCATTAACATTGATAGCTTATTTTATGATGTTGTTTATTTTAATATGAAAGAAGCAATGTCGAACAAATCAAAACATAATTTGGTTTTATTAGAAGGTGATAGTATTATTATACCAAAGCATCTAGATTTAGTTCATATAACTGGTGATTTAAATAATCTTAATGGGACTTCAATTTCCTCACCATTTTTTGGCAGAAGAGCTAGTTATTATGTAAATAATTTTGCTGGAGGTTTTTCTAAAGATAATAATAAGTCAAGTACTATTGTAGTGCATGCAAATGGAGTTTCAAAGAAATCAATAAATCTTGGGTTATTTTCAATTTCCCCTAAAGTAAAACCTGGTTCCACTATTAAAGTTGTAAGTGAACATAAGGTAAAAAGAAGGAAAAAAGAAGATGTTGATTATAATAAACACATTGAAAGTGTTATAACAAAAATCACTGCAATTATGTCATTGTATTTATTAATAGAACGTGTTAATGGTCAATTCTAATGGAACAGTATAATGATGACATACAGTTAAAAGATATTCTGATTAAATTATTAGAATATAAAACCTATTTATTAAAGAAAAAATTTATCATTATTGGATTTTCTTTTTTATTCTTTATAATTGGAATTTTTAATGCAATTTACACTCAAACAAAATATAAAGCAGAGCTTACCTTTGTTGTTGAAGGAGAAAAAGGAGGGGGATCATTAGCAGCAATGTCAGGTATTGCGTCTCAGTTTGGTTTTGATGTAGGTAGAGGCTCAAGTACTACTTTCAGTCAGAGTAATATATTAGAACTTTTAAAATCAAGGGGAGTTATTGAAAATACTCTGTTACAAAATATCAAAGTTAATGGAAGAGAGGATTTACTTATAGAGCATTATCTGGAGCTAAATAAAGTTAAAGAATCTTGGTTGAAAAATGATGATATTAATAGCGTTTCATTTCATGATAAATCTACTTTCTTTCATGATAGTATTAGTGGTGGGATTTGGAAAGATATTATTGAAAACAAACTTATTGTTGAGATAGAATCAGATGAATCTAACATTATAACTTTGTCTTACTTGTCATTAAATGATGAATTTGCAAAAGGTTTTGTTGAATCTTTGATTGGAGAAATGAGTAAAATGTATATCACTCATCAAACTGCTCAAGCTAATAATACTTTGGATTTTTTGCAAAATAGAGCAGACTCTGTTTTTTCAGAGCTAGAAACAGCTGAGAAAGATTTTGCTAGAATTAAAGATATCAACCAAAGAATTGTGAAAGCATCTGGACGGTTGAAGGAGCTGCAGTTAATGAGAAGGATAGAAGTGTTAAATGCAATGTATCTGGAGATTGTAAAAAACCTTGAGCTTTCAAAGATTACTCTTTTAAATCAAACTCCAATTATCAATATTATTGATGAGCCAATTTTACCTCTTGATGAAGATAAAAAATCCAAAACTTTAGCTGGTCTGTTAATTGGTTTTTTAGGAGGATTTCTTTCCTTGTGTTTCTTTATATTCAGTAAACTTTTTAAAGATGCTTTAGCTGAGGCTTAGAGCAAAACTTTTAATTCTTCTAACCCAATGCTTCTTGATCCTTTTAAAAGTATAGTTTTATTTTGAATAGGATTTGATTTAAGAAATCCTTCAAATTCTTTCCTGCTTATAAATGCATTTTTGTAAACAAGAGAAAATTCTTTTCCAATAAAGATTGTCTCAAGGGTTAATTCTCTTGTAAGATTAATAATCTTAAGATGCTCTTTTTTTGAGTACATTCCTAACTCTAACATGTCTCCTAGGATACAAATTTTATTTTTGTAATTTTGTTTAGCAAAAGATGTGAGCATTGCTTTCATGCTAGAAGGATTAGCGTTATAAGCATCAAGAATTAAGGTATTTCTTGTCGTTTTAACTACCTCAGAACGATTATTTGTAGGTACATATTCATTAATAGCAACTCTGATGTTGTCGTCTGAAATTCCAAAAAATTCTCCTACAGATATGGCAAGCATAATATTGTAAAATTGATAATCCCCTATCAGATTTGATTGAATAGACATGTTATTGTATTCTAAATTTATTGATGGAATGTTTTTTGTTGTTATTCCATTTAATTTTCCTTGTTCACCATAAGTTATTCTTTCTAAATTTTTAGATAAGTTAAGTAAAAGTTCATCATTAGAATTTACAAATGCAATCCCTTGGTTTTCATGTAGATATTTGTAGAGTTCATTTTTTGTATTAACTACTCCTTGTAAGTCTCCAAAACCTTTAAGGTGGGCAGCTCCAATGTTTGTTATTGCACCATGAGTCGGATTTGAAATAGAGCATAAAAACTCAATTTCTTTTTGGTGGTTGGCACCCATTTCAATAATTGCAATTTCTTGTGTATTTGATATTTCTAAAAGACTTAAAGGAACACCAATATGATTATTTAGATTTCCTTTTGTTGCGTAACAGTTTTTTTCGGATGATAAAACCGCATTAATTAACTCTTTAGAAGTTGTTTTTCCATTCGTGCCTGTAATTCCAATTATTGGAATGTTAAGTTGTTTTCTATGGAATTTTGCTAACTTTTGAAGCGTTAATAAAACATCATCTACTAAAATAGTATTAGAACTGTTTTCATATTCTTTTTCATCAATAATTGCAAAACTACAACCATTCTTAATTGCTTTTTCTGCAAATTTATTTCCATTGAATTTCTCGCCTTTTAATGCAAAGAATAAACTTCCATTCTTAATTTTTCTTGTGTCCGTACATATGCTAGGGTGTTTCTGAAAAATTCTATAAAGATCTTTAGTGGTCATTTTTATATAAAACAAAACCCCATGTTTAGTGGGGTTTTTTATTTTTTATTTTATTAGAAATTATTTTCGTTTCTTATTGTAATCAACTCCTCTTCTTTGATTGTTCTTGTCTCTACTAACAGGAGACCCAACTCTATCCATTGCACATCTAAAACCTATTGCATCAGTAGATTGATCTTGATCTAGAAATCTTCTTGTTCCTGGATTTAACCAATAAGCTCTATCTTTCCATGATCCACCTTTAAATACTCTTGTTCTATCTGTAATTAATGAAGATTCTCCATAAGCATACATTTCATTACTATTTCCTTCAGGAGCATTATCTTTGTATTTAGATGCAGTTTGATTCCATTTGTCAATTTGAACTCTTGCTGTATCAACTGCCATTTTTTCGTCTAATAAATTATTCCAATCAATTCCCATTTGAGATTCAATATCTCCATTGAGGTAATTGATATTGTCAGCTTTCTTATAGTTTCTTCTGTAAGCATTTCCTTGAACATCTACAGGTATCATTTGTACTCTACCTAAACTATCAACTTCCTCCAAAAATCCATCCTCATCAGTTTTTTGAGTTAAGTAAACATTTCCTCTAAAACTTCTGTGGTCTGCAGTAGTAGTTTGCTCTATAATAGGCCTATAAACATCCATTACCCATTCAGCAACATTACCTGCCATATTGTATAATCCGTAATCATTTGGCCAGTAAGCTCTAACAGGTGAAGTAATATCAGCATTATCGTTTAAGCTTCCTGCAACCCCCATATTATCTCCTCTCCCTCTCTTGAAGTTGGCCATTATCTCACCTTGATTATTTGTACTTCCATTTCTTAATGAAGAACCATTCCAAGGGTATAATTTCCTTTCATCAGTATTTTCTTCTTGAGTATTTCCTACATATCCAAGTGCGGCAAATTCCCATTCAGCTTCAGTAGGCAATCTGTAAGAAGGTAATAAAAGACCATCTTCCATTTTGATAATTCTACTTTTCTCTCCACTACCATAATTTTCATTAGTAAGATTTCTTGGGTTTCTTCTTACAATTCCTTCATACTGTCCTTGTAAGTAAGATTGAGTTGTGAATACATTATCATCCATTTGTTCCATATCTTCTTGTAATATACCATTATCAATAAGTATTCTCTCATTTACTCTGTCAGTTCTCCATGCGCAATAGTCAGTTGCTTGTTGCCAGCTCACACCAACAACAGGATAGTTTTTGAATGCAGGATGTCTTAAATATTGCTCTACAAAAGGTTCATTATATCCTAATTTATCTCTCCAAACTAAAGTGTCAGGTAAGGTTTTCTTGTAAACTTCTGGGTAAGAGGCTCCGTAAACTCTGTTTACCCAGAATAGGTATTCTAAATAGTCAATATTTCTTACTTCAGTTTCATCCATATAGAAAGAGGATACAGTTTGTCTTCTTGGAATGTTATCCCATTCATACATTACATCTTGCTCGACTCTTCCCATAGTGAAAGATCCTCCTTCTACAAACATTAAACCAGGGCCTGTAGCTTGTTCAATAAAGCGCTCGTTAGTTTCGTAACCTCCATTCTTTGTATTATTGTATTCCCATCCTGTAGTTGATGATTCTTTTCTTGAAGAACATGATGCAAGAATTATTATACTTAGTGCTAAAATTAATTTATTTGTTTTCATCATTTTTTATTAATATGATTGTTATTGTTTTATGTTAACTAGAATTGCGGACAACTTATTGTGTTGAACGATTTCCCTTTAGTGTGACAAGGCATGAATAAGGTAAATGACAATTCATGAGCACCTAGTGTGTTGCTATTTTTTAAATTACTTACAGTAATATCATAACTGTAGCCAAACTTGAATGTTTCTTGAATTAGTCCCATCATTAAAATAAATGAGTCAAAATTATTTAAGCTGTTTCTTGCCCATAAGCCACCAACAACAGGCCCTTTCTTAGCATAAATCCCATAATTGAATTGTTGAAATTCAGATTGGTTTTGGTATAAAAAGTTAGGTGAAATTGTAAATGCATTGTGCGAATATTTATTCACAACAATATTTCCACCTGCATGTGCTGTTATTTTCGTTGGCAACTCACTTTCACTTATAAAACCTTGATTAGGCATAGTCATGTGATGTGCAGCAAATCCAAAGAATATGTTCTCAGAATACCCTAAAATTCCTGCAGAGAAATCAGGGAAGCTTTTAGATGTAGGGTTATTAACAATATCTTCCTGAGTTGGGTAAACAAACCCTTGTTGAGCATCAATCATATCTCCAAAAGTAAGATCACTCCAATCTAACTGAATCATTCTATAAGATGCTTCAAAGCCAGCTTTTACAGCAAATTGATGATTTACTTTTAATCTGTAAGAATATTGTAATGCTAAATGAGTTGTGTTTAAGTTCCCTGCACCGGCTCTATCTTGAGCAACTAAAATTCCTAAGCCACCACCAATTGAGTTAATATGTTGATCGAATGATGCAGAAGTTGTAATATAGGTTCTTCCGATTCCAGGCCATTGATCTCTGTAATTTAAATTTGCTCTAGGGCAATCGTTGCTTCCAGCAAAAGCAGGATTTAAATATAGTGGATTGGCGTAAAACTGACTAAATGCAGGATCCTGTGCTTTAGCGGTTTTGCTCATAAAAATAGCAACTGTTACTGCAAAAAATATTTTGGAAAATCTATTCAACATAAATTTGTTTTTTCTTAATTTCAATATCACAAAAATAAACAAATTATTTAAAATACTCTTTTACTAGTAGAAAATTGTAAAATAAATACATTTTTTGTGCGTTATAGCTTTGTTTTTAAAAGGATATATAGATTTGCACTTATGAAAAAAAGAATTTTTATTGCTTTATTTTTTACTGTTTTTTGTGTAGGATTATTTGCTCAAAATAGTTCTGTTTTAGCTCAAGGAGAATGGTATAAAATTTCAACAACAAAAAATGGAATTTATAAGCTTTCTTACTCTAGTTTTGTAGACTTAGGAATTGATGTAAATGATCTTCAAATCAGTGCAATAAAACTATATGGTAAAGGAGGTGGAATGTTACCACATTTAAACTCAGAATTCAGGCATAATGATTTGCCAGAAATGGCTATAAAAATTTATGACTCCAACAATAATGGTGTTTTTGAGAGTTCTGATTATATTTTGTTTTATGGTATGTCTGCTAATATTTGGAAACTTAACACTTCCTCCAACCTTTTTGAGCATACAACTCATTTGTTTTCGGACAAGGTATATTACTTTTTAACTGTTGATAATCAGGGTGAAGGTAAGAGAGTTGAATTAAAAAATACCTTGCTGAATCCAACAAGAATAATAACAGATTATAATGCGTTTTCATATCATGAGCAAGAGCTAGAAAACATTATACAATCTGGAAAAAAATGGTTTGGTGAAAGGTTTTCATATGACAATAGCCAGAATTTTTCTTTCAGCTTTCCTAATTTAATTTTTTCAGAATCTGTGAATATTAAAACTGCAGTTGTTGGTCGCTCATTACAATCTTCAAACTTTAAAATAAGTGCAAATTCAGCTTTTTTAAGCACCTTAAATATACCGAATGTTGTAAGTACTTATGCAACAGAATATGCAAAAGAGGCATCAAATAATTCTCTTTTTAATTCTAATTCAACAAATATAGATGTGAATTTAGAGTATACTTCCGCTGATAGTGGGGCAGAGGCATGGTTGAATTATATTGAGATTAATGCAAGAAGAGAATTAAAACTTACTGGTAATTATTTAAATTTTAGAGATGTTGAAAGTGTATCTGATGAAATTGGGGAATTTGTAATTCAGAATGCTATTGGAGTGAACGTTTGGGATGTTACTAATCCTACAAATGTAAAGTTTTTACAAACAAATTCAAGTGGTAGTTTAGTGTCCTTTAATGATTCATTGAACTCTTTTAAAGAGTACATAGCATTTAATCCTTCAGCTTATTTAACTCCAATGTTACATTCAACTGTCAACAATCAGGATTTGCATGGAATTTCTAATAATATTGAATTTGTTATTATTTCTCATCCTGATTTTTTATTTGCAGCTAATCGTTTAGCAGATTTTCATTTTGAGATGGATAACATGAATTCAATTGTTGTAACTCCTCAACAAATTTACAATGAGTTTTCATCAGGAATGCAAGATGTAAGTGCAATTCGTGATTTTTTAAAACAACAATATAATAAAGAAAATTCAGCTCTTAAATATCTACTTCTTTTTGGAGATGCTTCATATGATCCTAAAAATAGATTAGAGAATAATACAAACTTTGTAGTAACTTATCAGTCAGCAAATTCAACACATCCAACACAAACCTATGTAACTGATGATTATTTTGGTCTTTTAGATGATGATGAGGGACTTTTTAATAATGATTTGGTAGATATTGGGATTGGTAGATTTCCAGTTGCTACACTTAAAGAAGCAAATGTTCTAGTTGATAAAGTTGAACGATATTATGAAAAACCTTCTTTTGGTAGTTGGCGTAATGATGTGGCATTTATTGCTGATGATGGTGATGCAAATGATGGAAATATACATATGTGGCAAGCTGATAGTTTAGCAAATCATGTGGCAGATAATTATGATGATATAAATATTCAGAAAATATATTTAGATAATTATTATCAGGAATCAACCCCGGGAGGTCCTAGAAGTTCAGCTGCTCAAAGTGCAATAAATAACAAAATAGATAAAGGAGCTCTACTTATTAATTATACTGGGCATGGAGGTCCTTTGGGATGGACTCAAGAAAGAATATTAGAAGTTGATCAAATTAAAAGCTGTTTTAATATTGATAATCTACCATTATTTATGACGGCTACTTGTAAGTTCTCCTGTTTTGATAATCCTGAGGAAAAATCTGCGGGAGAATATCTTTTGTTAAATGAAAATGGAGGAGCAATAGCTTTATTAAGTACAACTCGTTTGGTTTTTGTGGGACCTAACTACAACTTAAATACAAAGTTTATTCAGAATATTTTCAAAAAGAAAGATGGCAAGTTTCTGAGGTTGGGGGATTTATTTAAAACAACCAAAGTGTTGAGTGGTACAAACTTGAATAATAGAAATTTTACACTTTTAGGCGATCCCGCCCTTCGACTGGTTTATCCTAAACATGATGTAATAACTACAATTATTGCCGATACTTTAAAAGCCTTAGGAGAAGTTAGTATTGATGGGGAAATTAGAGATAATGGCAGTTTATTAACAAATTTTAACGGCACAATTTATCCTACAGTATATGATAAGGAAATTATTAAAACTACTTTAGGTCAAGAGAGTTGTACCCCTATGCCTTATCGTGATCAGAATAATATTTTATATAAAGGAGCTGCAACAGTTAAAGATGGAGAGTTTTCTTTTAATTTTATTGTTCCTAGGGATATTGCATACAATTATGGAGCTGGAAAAATTTCATATTATGCAGTTAATGATGATGAACAAAATCCTTTAGATGCAAATGGCAGTGAGTATGATTTTGTAATTGGAGGTAATGCTGATAATATAACTTATGATTATGATCCTGCAGAATTAAACCTTTATATAAATACTAGAAATTTTAAGGATGGTGGGGTAACTGATGAGAATCCTGTTTTGTTAGCAGATATATTTGATTTGAGTGGAATAAATACTGTTGGAAATGGAATCGGGCACGATATTACAGCTGTTCTTGATGGGAATACTTCAAATCCTTATGTGCTTAATGACTTTTATGAAGCTAAAAAAGATAATTATACTGAAGGTATTATTCGTTTTCCTTTTTATAATATGGAGAAAGGTGAACATTCGCTTACTTTAAAAGTGTGGGATGTGTTTAATAACTCTTCAGAAGCTACAATTTCATTTGTTGTTTCTGATGAAAATGAATTTACAATTGCTGATTATATTACTTATCCCAATCCATTTTCTTCTTCTACTGATATTTATTTTCAGCATAATAAACCAAATCAGAACTTAGATGTTGACTTGAGAATTTATTCAATTACTGGAGTTTTAGTAAAGCAATTTGAGGAAAATTATACGGATAATGGTTATAGAATTGGTCCTATTAATTGGAATGGAAAAGATGATTATGGAGGGCAAATTAGTCCAGGTATGTATATTGCAAAATTGGATGTTTATTCAGATGACGGAGATTTTACATCAAAATCTATCAGAATTATACTAATGCCTTAGTAAATGCGTTTAATCACACAATAAAAAAAAGTATATTTGCAAACTAAATTATTAAAATGAAAAAACTAATTGGAATTTTAAGTGCATCATTAATGATGTTTTCTGCTTTTCCTCAAGCAAATGATATTGATTATAGTGACTTGACTGGTGGTTTAAATACAATTACAACTGCTGTTCCTTTTTTAATGATATCTCCAGATTCTAAAGCTGGTGCAATGGGTGATGTTGGAGTTGCAACTACTCCTGATGCAAATTCTATGCATTGGAATCCTGCAAAACTTGCTTTTACTACTGATGATATGGGAGCCTCTATGTCTTATGTTCCATGGTTAAGAGCTTTAGTTCCAGATATTAATCTCTCATATTTAGCAGGATATAGAAAGTTAGATGATAATCAGGCAGTTGGTTTAGAAATGCGTTATTTCTCATTAGGGGATATTACTTTTACAGATGTACTTGGCACAACTATTGGACAATATAAGCCACACGAATTAGCATTAGGGACTTCATATGCTCGTAAGTTATCAAGAAAATTCTCATTAGCAATTTCAGGTAGATATATTTATTCTAATTTAACTGGAGGGCAATCTGCAGGTGGTATTGAAACAGTTGCAGGTCAATCAATTGCTGCTGATTTAGCTGGGTATTATGCTAAGCCTGTCAGAATTGGAGGGCAAGACATGGATTTGACAGTTGGATTAAATGTGTCTAATATTGGTAGTAAGGTTTCTTATACTGAAACTTCTATTAGAGATTTTATTCCTATTAATATGAGGTTAGGTTCAGCTGTAGAAGCAGATATTGATGAGTATAATAAAATCTCATTAGCCTTTGATTTAAATAAATTACTAGTGCCAACTCCACCTATTACAGATGATGGAGAAATTAAATTAGGTCAGAGTTCTGATGTTGGTGTAGTTTCTGGAATATTCCAATCATTTGGTGATGCCCCAGGTGGTTTTAGTGAGGAAATACGAGAGATTAATTATTCAATAGGAACAGAGTATTGGTACGCAAATCAGTTTGCTTTAAGAGCTGGTTATTTCTTTGAACATGCTACTAAAGGGGGAAGAAAGTTTCTTACTTTTGGTTCAGGTGTTAAGTATAGTGCATTTACACTTGATTTTTCTTATTTAGTAAATGCAAATAATGATGCTGGGGC
This sequence comes from uncultured Flavobacteriales bacterium, assembly GCA_905478765.1. Lineage (GTDB taxonomy): Bacteria > Bacteroidota > Bacteroidia > Flavobacteriales > BACL11 > UWMA-0277. The sequence continues at coordinate 4,978 of CAJQJY010000019.1, read as the reverse complement.
TACTAATCCTTTAGCAAATACTATGAGATTTTCTATGATATGGAATTTCGGTGCAATGGAAGAAGCTAACTAAAATGAATATAAGAGTCGGTTTTGGTTTTGATGTACATCAGTTAAAAGAAGGGTTAGACTTTTGGCTTGGTGGAATTATTATCCCTCATACTAAAGGAGGACTTGGCCATTCGGATGCTGATGTTTTAATTCATACCATTTGTGATGCATTATTGGGAGCTGCAAATCTTGGGGATATTGGAAGACACTTCCCTGATACTGATCCAAAATACAAAGGAATAGATAGCAAGTTGTTGCTTAAAGAAGTAATTAAACTTATAAGAGTAAATGGGTATGAATTAGGAAATATTGATGCTACAATTTGCTTGCAGACTCCAAAAATAGGACTTTACATACCTAAAATGCAAAAAGTACTTGCTGATTGTATAAGTGTAGATGCTGATTTAGTTTCAATAAAAGCTACTACAACTGAAAAGTTAAGTTTTGTTGGTAGAGAAGAAGGAGTTTCTGCTTATTCAACTGTTTTGATTCACAAGGTTTAAAAACCTAAATCTTCTCTCTTTTTATTATCTCTTAAATAGACTTGCATTTTTGCTTGTGCGCAAACAATGCCTTTTTTGTTAATAGCTTCCACTTTGTGCCATATCTCAAATTTACCTTTTTCATCTAAAGTCTTTTCTGCTAACAATATATCTTCCTCGGTAATTTTAAAATGAAGTTTTAATGATGAATCAGCAGGTCGTAAATATTGTATTTCAGCAGATTTTAACCAGATAATTAGTTTCCTTTTTTTGTTTGCAAAAATGTGATAATACATAGTAGGAAAGTAAGGGTCACAAGCTGAAAAGATGCTTCCCCCGAAAATAGTTTTATGAAAATTCATATTAAAAAGAGCTCGTCTTAATACTACTTTCATTTCCAAGAAATCATCAGAAATTTCCTTTAATACTATTCTGTTAAATAATAATGGTGGGAAAATATTCATTACAAATTTGAGTAAAATTTTTGAAACTTGCATATTGCAAAAATAAAAAACCCCACTCAAAAAGAGTAGGGTTTTAAAATTTAGATTTTAATATTCTTAGTGTTTAGCTAAATAATCAGCTACACTTTCATGTGTTCCTTTCATAGCGTCATCACCTTTACTCCAGTTTGCAGGACAAACTTCTCCATTTTCTTCAAAATGTTGTAAAGCGTCAACCATTCTTAATGCCTCATCAACATTTCTTCCTAATGGGAAATTATTAACGATTTGATGTTGTACGATTCCACTTTTATCAATTAAAAAAAGTCCTCTGTAAGCAATCATTGGTCCTGTAGCGCACATGTTGTCATTTTCATCTAATTCATAATCTCCAGCTAATACTCCAAAGTTTGCTGATATTGTTTTAGAAGTATCAGCAACTAAAGGATAAGTAATTCCTTTAATACCACCTTCTGATTTATCCATTTGCAACCATCCCCAATGTGATTGTTCTGTATCTGTTGAGCAAGCAACTACTTCTACTCCTCTTGCTTCAAATTCAGCTAATTTATTTTGAAATGCAAATAATTCTGTTGGACATACGAAAGTAAAATCCATAGGATAGAAAAAGAATAATACGGGCTTTTCCCCTACAAACTGATCTAAAGAATAATCTGCTACTATTTGCCCACCTTTTATTACTGCTGATGCAGAAAATGATGGCGCTTTTTTACCTACTAATATTGACATAATTTTTTATTTTTTGATTATTAAAACTCGAGCAAAACTAATACAAAATAAGGACAAACCTTATATTTTAGATAGAATAAAGGCAATTCGTTCATTAACTGTTAATTTAGGGACTTCCACTAAATTATAACCAAAGGACTGATAAGTAGTGAGTAAAACGTTTTCTATGTTTTTTGCAGTGATAATATCTTCTTTTCTTTCATTGTCATTTGTATAGATTTCTGCCCAAATAGGTGTGTAAAAAACAGTTTTATTGTAAGGAAATTGTTTTACCATTTCCATGATTTCATTATTAACCGCTAGCTTATCATGTTTTAAGTAGGCAATTACATCAATAATACCTCTGTCAAAAAAATGAGTCCTACCTTGTGGTGCATTAGTATGTTGTAATTTTCTAAGAGCGATTACTTGTTGAGAAAAAGCAGCTAAGTTTTTCCACGGCAGAGCATCTCCACCATTTGCAATCTGTTCGATTATTATTGTCCTAGAAATTTCCTCAGCACATGAATGACCTTCTTTTTTGAGAGTGTCAATAATTGCAGTTTTGCCTGTTCCAGGAGCTCCAGTTATGATGTATTTTTGATTCACTTTAAAGGCTTAAGTAAGCAATAGCTGCCCCTAACAAAATAGCAAAAATCTTTTTTGAATTGAATTTATGCCCTTCACTGCTTTCAAATAATATTGTTGTAGAAATATGAAGAAAAATCCCTATAACTACTGCCATTATTTCATTATGAAATTTTGCTAAATCAGCAAAAAGACTTCCTGCAAAAACCCCAAGAGGAGACATTAATGCAAAAAGCAACAAATAGAAATATGCTCTTGTTTTACTTATATTACTTTGAAGGAATATTGTCATCAAAACAATAGCTACTGGCATTTTATGCAATACAATTCCAGTAAGTAAGGCATTGTGTGCATGATGATGAAGATGTCCTCCTAAAGGAACTCCTTCTAGTAAAGCGTGCAGACATAGACTTATGAGCACTGAGAAAGGTATAGTATTACTTTTGTGAAAATGCCCGTGCTCTATGCCTTGCGAAAAATATTCTAATAAAATCTGTATTAAAAAACCACTTAATATATAAAGGCCGATATGCTTTGATGTGTTGTGCTCAAAAAGTTCAGGAAGTAAATGGAGTAAACTTACAGCAAGAAGATATGCACCACTAAAAGTTAAAAGCAACTGGATATTCTTACTTTTTCTAATGTTGAAAATTTCAACAATTATTGCTCCAGCAATTACGGATGCAAATAATAGTGCTAGTGTTGTTAAATCCATTTCTTGCAAATTAAGATTAATCTATCAGAAAAAGTCGCATTAAAATTTTCCAATTTATAGTTTCCAAAGATATTAAATATTTTTAGTCCTGCAGTAGTGATGAATTCAGAATAATCAGTTAAAGTTAGTGCTTTTACTTTCTCTTGAAAATATTGCTTTTTATCTCCCTCAATAATCTCAATATCTTTAATGATGTGTCCATTTTCTACTTTCCGTGTTATGTTGAATACGATATTATCAATTGTTTTTTGTTCCTTAGGCACTAAGTTCTTAATTACCTTTTTTACATTCATAAAATCAATAATCAAAATTCCTTCTGATTTTAAATTGCTTGCCATAGCATTAATGGCTTTTTGCTCATCTTCCACTTTTTCAAAATAACCAAAAGAAGTAAATAGGTTAGTTGCAATATCAAAGCTATTTTTTTGAAACACCTCACGCATATCATGCACTGCAAATTGCAATGTTGCATTTTCATTTTTTGTAGCAACAGCTATGCTGTTAGGTGATAGGTCTAAGCCGATAACATCCAATCCCAAGGAATTAAAATAAGTGGCATGTCTTCCTTTTCCGCAAGCAATATCTATGAGGGTGCTTCCTTTGAGGATTTGCAAGTGCTGTATTAAATTATCAATAAAAATTTCTGCTTCTTTTTCATCTCTATTTTTATAGAGGATATGGTAATATGTGGAATCAAACCAGTTTTCAAACCAACTCATAATTATTCTTTTAATTTTTTATGCATTTCTTCTTTTTTTCTTTAAACGAAAGGCAATGTTCTCTGAAATGGTCAATGGATATATTACCCTCTCTGCCTTATTACTTCATATAAGATAACACCAGTAGCAACCGAAACATTTAATGAAGCAATTTTTCCAGCCAAAGGAATTTTAGCTCTTGCATCACATATTTTCAAAAATTCAGGAGAAACACCATCTTCTTCTGATCCCAAAATAATAGCAGTAGGGGGTGTGTAATCAGGCTTATACATCAAGTCTTGTGTTTTTTCAGTACAGCCAACCAATTGTATGCCACTTTCTTTCATGAATTGTAAGGCCAATTTCAAATTCCAAGTACGACAAACTGTTATTTTATGCAAAGCACCAGCTGAGGTTTTGATTGCATCTGCATTAATAGCAGCAGCATTTTGTTCAGGAATTATAATTGCATCTACTCCAGCACATTCTGCGGTACGGGCAATTGCTCCAAAGTTTCTTACATCTGTAATTCTATCTAACACCAAAATTAAAGGGTTTTTTCCTTGTTCATAAAGGCTTGGAACTACATCTTCAATATTATGAAAATCAATAGGTGATATAAAAGCAAAAACCCCTTGATGATTTTTTCTTGTCAAGCGATTAATTTTCTCTAAAGGAACATGCTTGTAATTTATTCTATTTAGACGAACTAATTTCCAGAGTTCAGTAAATAAATCGTTATGCAATCCTTTTTGAATAAATAGTTTGTCAATTGTTTTTCCAGCATTTACTGCTTCAATTATGGAACGAATTCCAAATATGTAATTTTTTTCTTCAGTGTTAGGCATTATTATCTTCTTTAAACTTAATTTGAGTGGTAATCTCAGGTATATCTCTGAGTTCAATTTCTTTTTTTATTTCTTCTGACTTTTCTTTTAAGTCCTTTGTTAGGATTTGCTTCTTTCTTTTTTCCATAGGAGGGTTTAATTTTTCAGCATTTTCAAACTTAATAACACTTTCCAAGATATCTGTGGGTAATTGTTTTGCTTTTTGAAGTGTGTCCAAAAATTCTTCTGCAAAAAACTGGTCAATCTGTATTCTTCTTTTGGTAGTATGGGCAAATTTTCCGATAATCCTACAAACATTATCTCGCTCTTCAGGACTTAATTTATCTGCAAATTCGTATTCTTCAATCTTTTTAAGGCTTAGGATTATTGGCTCCAAAGCATCTTTTGTAATAATATACACATTGTAGTCACCAATATTATAGGT
>CAJQJY010000018.1 GCA_905478765.1 uncultured Flavobacteriales bacterium | reverse complement strand
GATCTGACTGGTTCCAAATTGGTGGAGCTGGAGTTGCTTATGGTACTTATACTAAAGATAAGAATGGTTTAGTTGCTGGTGAGACTTATAGAGGTCAAGCTAGAGCATTCTGTGATCCAAATGGAGGAGCTTACTTCTCATTATCTTGGACTCCATTAGTATACTGGACTCAGCCAACTTCTAGAATTGAAGGAGGAACAGCAATTGCTAACTTAGATGTTTATCCTAGTCCATCAAGAGATATCTTTAATATTACATTTACATCTGAAACAGTACAGGACTTAAAAGTTAGAATCCTTAATGTAATAGGAGAGGAGCTTATAAATGAAAACTTAGAACAGTTCATTGGTGAGTACACTAAGAAAATTAACTTAGAGGAACATGCAAGAGGAATCTATTTCTTAGAGATAGAAACTAATGATAAGGTTATAAATAAAAAGCTAATCTTACAATAAATATCATTTTAAGAAGTAGTAGATTTATTACCGGTGTTAAAAGTGTGTAAATTTTAGCTTTTAAGCTAACTTGAAGCTGGTGAAAAGGGTATATTTAGTATTCTGGCACACCGAATTTTACTATTTTATCTTCTGGATGAGTTTTTGTATTTTTTTTAATTAAATATATCTAATTTGCTTTTGAAATTTTTAGTTCAAAGTATATCTTCATAATTACTAGACTGTTAAATTAGAGGCTAACTAAGCTTATTTTATTTTTTAGTTTTTAAGATTTATTTTCTTGTGATTGTATGCCAAATGCTTTTGTTAGTTACAAAAAATATTTTTTTTGTATAGCTTTATTAAAAAAAACCTATACATTTGCAAAGTAATAAGCTTTAAAAATAGTTTGTTAAATAAAATATTAAATTCAATATATTACTTAAATAAATCTAACTTTCTCTAAACAAACTTAGTTTTCATAATACAAGGTTAATAAATATAGAGAAGTTAGGTTTATGGCAGTAAAAATAATCTAACCCTTACTAAACAATATGATAATATGAATGTCAAACAAACATCCAATTAATCGAGATGTTTCTGTTTTAAATATTTCTTTAATGATCGTTTTTTATTCTAGATTAGTTAATCTGGATAATTGACCAGGATTTTAGTGGTGATGGAACAATATTAAATGTTATAAAATGATAAAATTTTTATGGAAAAATAAATACATCTTCCTTTCACTTATTTTAGTGTTATTCATAGTTTCATTAAATAATATTAGTGAATTAAAAATTTTTTATGAAAGTGAAAGAATAATTGAATTATCAAATGAGAGCCAAGATATAATTGACAAATCACTTGATGATAAAAATTTAATTTTGTTAGCTGTTGAATTTAAAGATTCAGTGAGATATCAAGATTTGTTAGATTTATCTAATGTATCATTAAATTTATCTAAGGATCAAAACACAAAATCTGTTCGTAGTATTTTTAACGAAAGGGTTTTGATAAAACCAAGTGTTATTCCATTTGCAATAAAGATTCTTAATATTGATAATTATGATAAATATAAAACTTCACTTTTAAAAATAAAAAAATACGGAAGTAAATTTGCTGATAAAGATTTACAGTCATTGTTATTTATTATAAATTCTAAAGATCTTGTTAGTGATGAACAAAAAAGATACTACCTTAATAAATTAGAAAAAGAATTTTATCGGGATAATGTTAAAGTACATATAACAGGTCAAATAAAGTCAGAAGTTTATATGCAGGACAATGTGACTAAAGAGTTACTTTTATTTATTATTTTAAGTAGTATTTTATGTAGTTTAGTATTATATTTTTTCTTAGGAAATATTAAATTAGTTTTAATAAATTTCATCTCTGTTAGTATTTCATTAATCTTATCATTTAGTCTTTCAAACATGTTGTTTGGTGGTATCGAGTTAGTAATGATACTTATACCGGCAATAGTTTTCATTATCACCATATCAGATTTTATGCATTTACTTAATTCTGATAAATTGTATAAAAACAAATTTAGATCATTTAAAACACAATTAGAGAAAATAGGTATCCCTGTATTTATTACATCACTAACTACTGCTATTGGGTTTTTAAGTTTTATGTTCTCATCTTTAATTCCTTTGTTTAGATTTGGTGTTATTACTACTATTACAATTTTCATCTCTTTGTTTGTAATTGTCATATTGTATTCATTAATTATTGACTTTAATATAAATAAGAATATTAAAAATAATGATTTTTTAGATGATATAATATTTTCAATTGTTCATCTTAAAAAATCTTATTCATATATATTAATAGCGTCCTTTTTAGTTCTGTCTTTTTTAGCATTTAATAATTTTAAAGTTAATAATTTTTTAACAGATGAAATTAATAAAAATTCCAATTTATACACTGATATTAATTTCTTTGACACAGAATTTGGAGGAATAAAACCGGTAACTTTTGTTGTAAAAAATGAGAACCCATCATTATCTACCTTAGATTCGCTTAAGGAGATTATTATAAATCATAATTTTGTTATTGATTTTTCTTTTAATGACTTTTCAAAAAATGATAATAATGATTATATTATAAAGGCAAGAATTAATGATATAGGCTCTAGTCAATCAGCGGTTATTTTTGATGACATCCTGCTGAAATCAAAAGATCTTTCTTTAGATTTAGAAATTGCTGGTGTAGGATTTCTATTTGATAAAATTAGTAATAAAATGACTTTCGAAATTATATTTGGTTTAATTGTTGCAGTAATAATAATTGGTCTAGTTTTTGTTTTACTAAATAATTTTAATTGGTATTATTTTCCAATTTCATTAATTCCTAATATATTGCCTTTAATGAGTACTATAGGATTATTGTCAATTTTTGGTTTTTATTTTAGTCTTTCTAATGCTTTTATTTTAGCAATTGTCTTTGGTTTAATTGTTGATGATTCAATTCATATTATTAATTCCTACAGTATGTATAGAAATAAAGGGTACAGTGTACAAGAATCAATTTCTCATTGCCAAGCTTATACTTACAAAGCGGTTATTAAAACATCAGTAGTAATTATATTTACCTTATTCCCATTGTTGTTGTCAGAATTTAAATCCATAAGTCAATTATCAATAATTACTATTATAGCCGCAGTTATAGCATTATTATTTGATATTATATATTTGCCTAAAATGTTAATTAAATATATAAATTAATAGGACATTATTTTTGTTTCAAGATATATAAATCTATTATATTATTAATATCTTTTAGTAACAGTGGAAATAAACAGCCAGCTTGTGAATAAGGCTGAACTGTAGTTAATTCTTAATTTTTTTATAAAATATTGGACTACTCTGGAATTTATTTAATTATTTAAGTTTGTATAAGTAGATTGGTTAAAAGTTCAAAAAGTCGTACAAATTTTGTTCTTTAGTTAATTGCAATCTATTGAAAGTGTAGAGGCTATATTACAATTTGCTAATTATTTCTATTGCTAAAAGTCAAAAAAATAGCACTCGCATTTTTTTTTGAAAGAATTTACAACACACAAATAGTGGTGTAATATGTTGATTTAATAAAATGAGATCATCAAAAAATATTTTAAATAGATAATTAAAAATTAAATAAAAAAATGAAGAAACACATATACATAAGTGCTCGAAAAAGTTAAAATAATAGTATTGAACAATAAGGATTGGAGCTGTTTTATTAAAAAGTGTTATTTTTACATCAAATAAAAAGATTTAAATAATTAATATATATATGAATATGCAAACAATTAAAAAATTTTTATCAATTTTAATAATATTATTTTTATTTGTAAATTCTTCAAATGCATCACATTTGATGGGAGGTGAAATCACATGGAAATGTATGAAAATTGGCCCTGATGCTGGTAAATATATTTTTACTGTAAAAGTATATAGGGACTGTCAAGGAATACCTATTGACACATCAATGATTTTAACTGCACATAATGTGCCAGGATTAACGGCAATATCATTAATGTATGTTGGTGCAAATGATTTATCTCCAATATGCGATACTATTGATGGTTCTAACCCTGCATTTTCATGTAATGGAATAAATGTTGGAAGTGCAGGAAATGGAAATGGAGCAGTTGAAGAGCATATCTACCAATCTGAACCAATACAAATGACTGGGACGCCTGATGCAAATGGCTGGCATTTTACATGGAGTAGTTGTTGTAGAAATCTAGCAATTACTAATCTATCGAATAATACTGGTCAATATGGATTTACACTTAGAGCAGTTATGTATTCTTATACCGATTCATTAGGTATAGTACATCCCAATGGAAATACTTGTTTTGATTCCTCTCCAAAATTTTATGAAACTCCAAGGACAATTTTAGAGGTTGGTAATGGTTATGATCTTCTTGCTTTTTCAAATGGATTTACATATAGTCATAATGCTTTTGATGAAGAAAGAGATTCTTTATCTTATGAATGGGCTCAGCCAATTGATAATGGATATAATTTTTTAAGTCCTAATGCAATGTCAATACCATTTAACACTTCTATATACCCCTTATCTTACACAAATCCTATTGATGGTATTGTCATGAATCCTCAAACAGGAAAAACTTGGTATGACGCCAATGATGTAGGAAACTATGTTACTTGTACAAAAGTTTCTGCTTTTAATTGTGGTCAATTAGTATCCGAAGTATTTAGAGAAATTCAAGTTGTCTTAATACCTCCAACATGTAATTTAGGTGATACTACAGGAGGAAATATTGGGGCTGATACATTATGTAATATTAGACCATTAGTTCAGCCTCCTTTCTTTTTCCCTCTAGCTTCACCTCAGTATCAATGGGATACAATAGTACATTGTGGTGATACTGTGTCATTTGATTTTATTGCAAATGATTATGACTTTAACCCTAACGGAAGTCAGCAAGATTTACAATTTACAGTTTCTGGTGGTCAGTTTATGGATTACAATGTAAGTCCGCCTGCATTATGTAATAATCCTCCTTGCGCAACTTTTGAAGAAACATCAACAGGAGTAGTTCCTCCATTTATTACTGCTGGTGGGTACGGTTCTGGTTCATTTGAATGGATTACTTCTTGTAATCATATTATTAGTACATGTGGAAATGATTTGCGCCCAAGTATTTATACTTTTGTAATTAAAGTTCAGGATGATTTCTGCCCTGCACCTGCAATTGAGAATACATCACAGGTAATTTCTATTACAGTTTGCCCTCCCTGTGATATCTTAAAAGCGAACCCAACTTCTACACCTGTAACATGTAGTCAACCTTTCGGTACAGCAGCTGTAAGCCCTACAAATGGATTACCTCCATACTATGATTTTTGGTTTGATATGAATGGTATGCCAGTAAATCCAGATAGTTTATTAGCTGGTGATTATGAAGTTAGGGTAAGGGATTCAAGTATGTGTGAAACTATAGATACTGTAACGGTTGGAAGTTTAATAGCAATTATTGGAACTTCAATATCCGCAGTTAATTCGAGTTGTTTTGCTTCTAATGATGGGTCTTCTTCTGTAATTCCATCTGGAGGTGTAAATCCATATACATTCTTATGGTCAGATGGTTCTGCAACTAATACAATTAATAATTTAAGTGCTGGTTTGTATAGTGTTACAGTTACTGATTCAAATAATTGCTCAGTAATTGATTCTATATTTGTTACTGAGCCTCTTATTTTGTCTCCTAGTATAACGGGGAGTGCAAACACTATTACTGGTAATTCTTCAGGAGGGACAATGCCTTATACATATGAGTTCTTTGGACCTTCAGGATTCGTAGCTGCAAGTTTTAATAATTTTGGAACAAGCTTCACAATTAATCCATTACAATCAGGAAATTATAGTTTTATTGTTACTGATGCAAATGGGTGTTCAGATTCAACTTCAATTATTTATTCAGCTAACTTTTCTCCAAATATAGATGTTATTTTATCAAACAATTGGTGTGATAGTTTAACGGATTTAACTATTGAGGTTAGTCAAGACTCAGGTGAGGTTGATATGTCAACTGCATTATTCCAATCTAATGAAGGCTCTTTCGATATATCCTCAATGAGTGTAGGGGATACAATTGGAACAGCCTATTTGTCTGCAGGAGGAGGAAGCATTAATATTAACGCTTATTTAATTGTAAGTTCAATTATTTCAAGTTCACAGGCAATAATTCAACCAACATCAATTAATAATGGAAATTTAGGGAATTTCACTATTACTAATTCACCATTAGGAGGTATACAAATTCTTTCCCAAACAATTCCTGACGGTAATTCATATACTTCAGGAAATATAAATAGTGTTACTTTCAATAATGTTTTTATTAATCCTTGTGTTCCATTAGTATTTACTTCTACAATTAATTCAGAATTAGGCGATACTGATATTCAAACTTTTAATTTTACGGTTTCTGGTCTTGATCAACAGCAATTAAGTGATTTTAACCTTTTTCCAAATCCTGTATCTAGTATTTTAAATATTAAATTAAAAGAACTTTCATCTGAACTTTTAATTAGTGTTTATGATATTAATGGGAAAATCGTTTTTTCAAATTATAAGTTTATTAATACAATTAAAGTTACTATTGATGTTTCTTACTTAAGTTCAAGTATGTATTTAATTGTTGTTGAAAATGATAAGAGAATAGAAAGCAAAACCTTTTATAAGTATTGATAACTATTACACTTTGGTATAAGAACCAGCACAAAAAGAAGCATCTTGAAAAGCTATTTTTAGTATTCTTTTTGCTATTAAATCCATTTATTATTTTAGCAGAAAATAATAATTTGATTTTTACTGGAATTAAGTATTTTGCTGGTTCTTCAGTAGGAATTGATGGTAAAGAATATACTTTAGATCCTATTTCTTTAATTTCTATTGACACTAGTTGTTACATTACAAATACAGTGGTAGATACTGCTTGTGGGGAATATTTGTTTAATGCAAATTTTATTGATGCTAGTGGTTCTTATATTGATACTATTTCTTCAGTGGGAGGGTGTGATACTATAGTTACTTTACAGCTCACCATATTTGAGGATAGCTCATTTACTTTTATTACAGCGTGTGATAGTGCTGAATGGAATGGTGTTTGGTATTTTAATGATACTATTGTTACAGATACTGGATTTGTAACTACAAACTCGTTTGGTGGTTCAACCGTTACAAGTAATGGTAAAGAAGGGAATGTTTGGTATTTTGGTTATAATGCAGGTTTAGATTTTAATAGTGGAAGCCCAATTGCATTAACTGATGGTCAATTATACACTTTAGAGGGGTGTGCTTCTATCTCAGATAATAATGGAGATTTGTTATTTTATACTGATGGAATGACTGTATATGATCGTAATCATATTATTATGTCTAATGGTACTGGTTTGCTTGGAAATAATAGTAGTAGTCAGTCAGGTATTATTGTCAAAAAGCCTGGATCAGTGTCAATCTATTATATATTTACATCAGATGGCGTTTCAGGAGCTAGTGGAGGCGTTGCATATTCTGAGATTGATATGAGTTTGAATAATGGATTTGGAGATGTTACATCTATAAAAAATGTGGTATTATTTCCAAATGCATGTGAAAAAATAACAGGAATATTACATCAGAATGGTACTGACTTTTGGATTGTTTCAAGATTAGAGAACTCAAATACATATCATTCATATTTGGTCACTAATTCAGGTATAAATTTAACTCCAATTGTCACTAATATTGGACCTGTATATTCTGATTTAATTGGATATCTAAAATCTTCAAGTAATTGTGCGATGATTACGGCTGCTAATTGGAGTACTGGTCTTGTTGACTTATTTGACTTTGATAATTCTACTGGTATAATTTCAAATTATGTTTCATTAAATATTCCTGGTTACGCGTATGGAGTTGAATTTTCTGAAAATAGTGAATTACTTTATGTTTCTGATTTTACTGGAGGTAATATATATCAATATAACCTACTTGCAGGTAATCAGAATGATATTAATAATTCATTAGTTCACCTTGGATATTGCACAGAACCAGGTGCATTACAACTGGGACCTGATTCAAAGATTTATATAGCAGAATTACTATCAAATTACCTTGGAGTTATAGAATACCCAGACCAAATAGGTTCTTCATGTAGTTACAATTCGAGTAGTTTATTTTTAAATGGAATGCAATCTGCAGCTGGTCTTCCAACTTTCTTCAGTTCTATTTTTAATTCTTCACCCACAGGCTGTGATAGTGTAGCAACAGCTATTATAGATATAAAAAATAGCACTTCAACTTATGCTCAAGTTGTACAGTGCGATAGTTTTATTTGGGTCTTAAACGGTCAAACTTATTTTACTTCAATAATTGACACTATTCATTCAATAAATGCTGATAGTTGTCTGCATATTGATAGTTTAGATTTAATGATTTATCCGGAAATAAATGCAAGCGCTATAATAACAGATGAGCTATGTGTTAATTATTCTGATGGTTCAATAATATTAAATGTTAGTGGGGGTCTAGGAAGTTTTACTTATAGTTGGAGTGGACCAAACTCATTCTCTGATTCAGCAAAAGATATTTTTAACTTATCACCGGGAAATTATAACCTAACGATTACGGATATTACAAGTCTTTGTATTAAAGATACTTTCTTTGTGATTGGAGCAGGTTTTGAAATGCTTATATCTTCATCTTTAACTGATGTTAGTTGTTATGGATTTGATGATGGAACAATTGATATTAATCCAATCAATTTAATTAACCCTATTTACACATGGTCTGATATCTTAATATCATTTGAAGATAGAATTAATATTTCTGCAGGCATTTATTACTTGCAAATTGATGATAACAACTGTTTTGTAAGAGATACATTTATAATAACACAACCAGATAGTTTATTTATTATCTCACAGCAAACGACTAGTGTTTGTTTAGGGGGTAATACTGGTGAAATCAGTATTCAAGCCTTCGGAGGGACACCAGGTTATGATTATTATTGGAGTAATTGGAATGGGAATAGCCCTATTAATTCTAATTTATCTTCAGGAATATATGATTTGGATATTTATGATGACAATGATTGTTTGTTTGAAGAAACATTTGAGATATTATCTTATCAAATTATTGTTACCTCAGTTGTTGATAATATTGATTGTTTTGGTGGTAGCACTGGTTCTATTGATATAACTGTAAGTGGAGGGTTTCCTAATTACACATACCTGTGGTCAGATAATTCTATTAATGAAGATATATATAATCTATCAGCTGGAAGTGTCACTTGCACAATTAATGATTATCTAGGATGTGAGAATATTGTCAGTTTTAATTTGACTCAGGCACCTCAATTATCTTCAATTCCTACTGTAAATGGGGTGAGTTGTTATGGTGGAAGTGATGGTAGTGTAAGTTTATTTATAACTGGTGGAGTTAGTGCATATAATATTGATTGGAATAACGCAGATGAGAATAATTTAGAAGAAGGTTACTATCCATATGAAATTACAGATGCTAATGCCTGTACTTTCAATGATACGGTTTATATTCCTCAAGAAGATTTGTTAATGCTTGATATTATAACAATTGATTTACAATGTAATGGTGATCCTACAGGCAAAATAGATGCTATTGTTTTATCAGGTGGAGTGTATCCATATACTTATTCATGGGTTGGACCTAATAATTTCACTTCAAATCAATATATCATAAATAACTTGTATGCTGGCTTATACACATTAACAGTGTCGGATGCTAATAATTGTGATGTTGAGATTCAAATAAATCTTTCACAACCAACAGCTGTTTCTCAGGATATCGACTTTGAATTCTCTAATTATTCTACTTATGGAATTTCATGTTTAAATGGTAGTGATGGATGGATAAATGCGACACCTAATGGTGGTTTTATACCTTATAATTATAATTGGAGCGGTCCAAATGGATTTGTTTCCACAAATCAGAATATCAATAATTTATCAGAAGGGATGTATAGTGTTACTATTACTAACGGCTTAGGTTGTGATGAACAATTTTCTTTCCCAATGAATGATCCTATTGATGCGCTTGGTGGTGTTGTGAATTCCTTATATGATTATAATGGTTATGATGTAAGTTGTTATGGATTTAACGATGGTGGAATAATAGTTGAAGCTAATGGAGGTGTTTCTCCTTACACATATGTTTGGGATAATGTTCAGACATTAAATCCATTACCTTTTCAGCAGGCAGGAATGCACCTTTTAACTATGTATGATAATAATGGGTGTGAGTGGGAAAGTTTTATTGTGTTAGATCAGCCAGATCTATTAATTTGGACTATTGAAATGTTTCCTGATACTTGCGAAAGAGAGGTTGGTGCAATTAAGATTGAGTTAGAAGGTGGTGTACTTCCTTATAATTATTTGTGGGATGATGGACAAACTACTTTTGAAGCTAATCAACTTTTTGAGAGAGAATATAATATTAAGGTTATTGATAATAATGGATGTCAGATATTTGATACTATTCAAGTTTCAAATTTAGTTGCTCCTAAAATGGATTTTGCTATAATGTCTGATTATGAGAAACTATATAAACAGCTTGAGGATCCTATTGTATTTATTGATATGACCGAACTTACTTGGCAAAATGCTCTTTACTGGGATTGGGATTTTGGAGATGGAACGTATGGTACTGATTCCATTGTATTTCACTCATATCAGGACATTGGTGAGTATGATGTGCTATTAAAAGTAACAACAGATTATAACTGTATAGATACTATAAAAAAGAAAGTAATAATTGAAGAATATGATTTATTTATTCCAAATGCTTTTACTCCTAATTCATCAGATGATAATATTAATGATGAGTTCAGGCCTTATGGTTTTGGAATTAGTGAATTTCAGATGAATATTTACTCAAGGTGGGGAGGTTTAATATATAGAACTGATAATATTGAGGATGGTTGGAATGGGCAATTTGATAATAGTGGTGCTGAAGTTCAATTAGGCGTGTATTTGTATTATATAAAAACAAAAGATGTTTTTGGTGCATTACATGAATATACAGGTGAAGTTAATCTAATCAGATAAGATATGAAGAAAATATTTTTTTTACTTTTTAGCATTATTAGTTTTGGTTGTTTTTGTCAAACAAAAACTGATTCTCTAGTTGGTTTTAATGAACAATATGAGCTTGACCATATTAATAGCCATGGTATTGACATCTCCAAAATCAGTTTTTATATGGATTTAGCAAAGAAACGCTTTATAAATAAAAAGTATAGTTTAGATTTTTATGCACCTCCTATAGCCAGCTTAAATTCTAATCCTGTTCTTGACTGTAATGTTGATAATTGGGGCTTTGAAAATGGAACGCTTAATGGATGGAATCAACAAGGAGCTGTTCAGCTTATTAATAATGGAGTTGATCCATATGGAGGGTTTCCATGGGTCTATCCCAACGGTGGTAGTTTCTCCGCAAAAGTTAGTAGTGACCTTGACTGCTGTAAGGATGGAAGGCTAGATAAGATTATAAATGTACCAGCTAATGGTGAAACTTTAATGAGTTTTCATTTTGCAATGAGTATTTTTAATTATCCACATTTAGCATCTGAGGCAGCAAAGTTATGGGTAGAGTTCTATGATAGTGGGGGGAATTTACTACCCTGCCCACAGTATGAGTGTTATTATTCTACAGATAATGGAGCAGTTGGAGTATCTAATTTTGTTCAAACCCCAAATCCTGCATCGTTTTATAATCCAGCTGCAAATGGTGATAGTCCTAATCTATACCCAGTAACATATGCCGACTGGAATACAGTAACATTAGATCTTTCTGCATACCAAGGCCAGCAAATTACAGTAGTTTTTAGAGTTGAGTGGTGTATTTATGGTCCAGACTGGGCGTATGTTCTTCTGGATGTTGACTGTCCTGTAACTTCTTTTGAACCAACTAATATTTGTTTGGATGAAACTAGTCAAGGGACGCTCTGTGGACCTGACAATATGTCTACTTACACATGGTACGATTCTTTAGGGGTTATTGTTGGAAATGATCAATGTTTGAACGTTAATACTACTGGAACTTATATTTTGGAGACTGCTCCATTAGTTGAATGTACTCAAGCGACTTTATTAACATTTGATTTTATCGTATATCCACAAATATATATATCATATTTATTAAGCGATTATAATTCTAATAATATTAGTTGTAATGGCCATAATGATGGAAGTATTGAGGTTGATGTTAATGGAGGGCTTCCTCCTTATAATTATAATTGGAGTACTATTAATCCAAATTCTGCAGATCAGTATAATTTGTATGAAGGTTCGTATGATTTGCAAGTAACTGATTCAAAAGGGTGTGTTTTTGATACAACTTTCGTATTAATTGAGCCAACACCGTTACAGACTACAATTAGTGCTATTTCAAATTATAATGGATATCACATAAGTTGTAATGATTATAGTGATGGATCGATTAATATTAGTGCGTCAGGTTCTGTGCCTGGTTATACATTCCTATGGAATAATGGAGAAACTACTCAAACAATTTCTGGAATTTCTGCTGGTATCTACAGTGTAGATGTTACAGATTCATCCTTTTGTACCGCTTCTACATATTTTAATGTTATTGATCCAACACTGCTTGAATCACTATATATATTATCTGAAATTAATGGTTATAATGTTTGTAATGGAGCACAAGATGGTTATATAGACTTATTGGTTAGTGGCTCTGTTCCTGGATATTCTTACCAATGGAGTAATGGAGATACAATAGAAGATATAAATGGTTTATCAGCAGGAACCTACTCTTATGTGGTTACGGATCAAAATGGATGTATAACATCTGATACAATTGAGATAATAGAACCTAATATCAATATTCAAGAAAGTGCAGTTGATGTAAGTTGTTTTGGAGCTACTAATGGTTCAGTATCTGTAAATGTAAGTGGTAGTACAGCTCCATATTATGTGTTTTGGAATAATAATATTAATAGCTCTTTAGTATCATCAGGAACTTATATTTACCAAATTGTTGATTCTATCGGTTGTGTTTATTTCGATTCATTAATAGTTTCAGAGCCAGATTCCTTTATAGTTGCTGAAAATGTTGTAGATGTAAGCTGTAATGGATTTAATGATGGCTCAATATCGCTAGTAATATCTGGTGCAACCCCTCCTTTTGTAGTAAATTGGTTTGGTGCGAATATAGTAAATGCACACGCCGGAACTTATAATTATACAATTGCTGATTCTAATAATTGTTATTTTAGTGAGATTGCAATTGTAAATGAACCAAACCAAATTGATGTGCTTAATCAAGTTGTCGATCCATCATGTGGAAATACGAATGATGGCTCTGTTAGTTTGCAAATATCTGGTGGTACCCCTCCTTATTCGATTGATTGGGGAGGAAGTAATCCTAACTCTTTAGCTATAGGAAATTATGTATTTGTTGTAAATGATGATAACAATTGTGCAGATTCAAATTCAGTTACCTTAACTTCCGTTAGTAGTATTCAGGTTGTTTCAGAAATTACTCAAATTAGCTGTAACAGTTTTTGTGATGGTTCAATAGATTTGACTATTACTGGAGGAGTAAGCCCATATACTGTAGATTGGTTTGGAGTAAATCCTGCCTTTTTATGTGAAGGTTCTGTTTCGTATGAGATTGTAGATGCTATTGGCTGCTATTTTGTGGAGAATTTTCAGATAAACTCTCCTGATTCTGTAGAGCTCAATATTTCACAACTTGGCATGCAACTTGAAGGTATTGCCAGTGGTGGAGTAGGACCTTATTCTTACGAGTGGTTTAATGATTTTGGACCTTTAGTTAATAGTCAAACAGTAAATATCACATCAAATGGTTCGTATTATTGTATTGCAATTGATGTAAATCATTGTCAGTCTGATACAGTTGAGTATTATTATTTAGAAACATCAATTGAAAATCTAGGCGTAGCTAATTTAAATATTTACCCAAATCCTACTGATAATATTTTAAATATTGAGTTTGATTCTGTAAATGAGAATGATATTTCTCTATTTTTTATAGATGTTCTTGGTCAAAAAATATGTATTGAAATGATTGAAAAATTCAAAGGTAATTACAATTATAAATTTGATTTGCAGAGTTTTCCTCATGGAGTATATATATTAGAACTAAGGAGTGGTAGTGAAGTTTACAATAAAAAAATTATAAAAAAATAATTAAAAATGCGATGAATTAAACTGTAATTAGTTTATTTTTTTATCTAGTAATTATTTTAAGATATTACATCTTTCTGATATATATATACGAGCAACAAAATGTATTCAGACAAAGATGATTTGAAATAAATTAATTATTAGTTTGTTAATAACTTGTTAATATCTGTAAAAGTACTACTTTAGCGCACTTATAAAAATTCAAAATATGAAAAAGACATTTATACTAATTTCAATATTTATATTTACTTTATCTTCTTATGCTCAGACGGTAACAAATATAAATACTACTGTTGCTATTGTCTGTAATGGTGGCCAAGCGACTATTAATGTTACAACAAATGCATCATCAACTTTTGATTATTTACTGCAAAGTCAATTGCCAAATGGAATTTGGACTAATGCAGGCGTGGTAACAACTATTACGTTTCCACAATCTAGTTTTCTTATTCCAACTCTTTCAGCTGGTACATATAGAATTATTTTATATGATATTTCTGGTGTAGCTACTGATACTTCAGATTATATTATTAATCAGCCTTTATCCATTTCTCTTTTTGCATCTATACCTAATTCTTTGACTTGTTTTGGATCTAATGATGGAAGTATAGATCTAATAGCAGGAGGTGGTACTCCACCATTAAATTATGCCTGGTCAAATGGATTGCCAAATTCTGCTAGTGTTAATGGTTTAGCTGTTGGTATATATACTTGTTCAATTACAGATGATAATGGTTGCTCATTCAGTGGTAATGTTATTTCTGTTCCCATAAATCAACCAACAGCTTTAAACGTAAGTACTTCTAGTACTGGTGTAAGTTGTAATTTAGGTAGTAATGGATCTGCTACTGTTAATCCAAATGGAGGTACTCCAGGGTATTCTTATTTATGGAGCAACGGCCAAACTACTCAAACTGCTACCGGATTAAGCACAGGCAATTATAATTGCATTATTACTGATGCAAATGGTTGTACAATAACTAGTGGGAATATTTTTATTAGTCAACCATCAGTTTTAACTGTAAATACATCTAACATTGCTGTAAGTTGTAATTTAGGAAGTAATGGATCTGCTACTGTTAATCCAAATGGAGGTACTCCAGGGTATTCTTATTTTTGGAGTAACGGCCAAACTACTCAAACAGCTACAGGATTAAGTTCAGGTAATTATAATTGTACTGTTACTGATGCAAATGGTTGTACTATAAATAGTGGGAATATTTCTATTAGTCAGCCATCAGCTTTGATTGTAAATACAACTAATACTGCTGTAAGTTGTAATTTAGGAAATAATGGGACTGCTACTGTTAATCCAAATGGAGGTACTCCAGGGTATTCTTATTTATGGAGTAACGGCCAAACTACTCAGACAGCTACTGGATTAAGTTCAGGCAATTATAATTGTACGGTTACTGATGCTAAAGGCTGTGCTGTAACTAGTGGAAATATTTTTATTTTTCAGCCAACTAATTTAACTTCAACTATCCAACAAACTTCTGTTAGTTGTAATGGTGGGGGTGATGGTCAAGCCATAGTGAACACTAGTGGTGGAACACCAGGCTATTCTTACCTTTGGAATAATGGTGCTTCAACTCAGTCTATCTCTGGCTTAACTTTTGGTTCATATTCTTGTTTAATTACAGATGCAAATGGTTGTTCTATTACAAAGAATATAACAGTTACTCAACCTAATCCGTTACTAGAATCAACTACTATTAATGATGTAAGTTGTTTTAATGGAAATGATGGTGATGTTACAATAATTGTTGTTGGTGGTACTGCTCCCTACAATTATATATGGAACACTGGCGCAACGGTTAATACAATTAATAATCTCACATCTGGGAATTATATTTGTGATGTTTCAGATGCAAATGGTTGTATTATTCCTACTATTTCCACAAATGTCAATAATCCAACTGATTTATTTTATTCAGTAGCTACAAATATGGTTAGCTGTAGGGGTGGGAACAATGGATCCGCAACAGTAAATGTAAGTGGTGGTAATCCAGGTTATACTTTTTTATGGAGTAATGGTTCAATTAACCAAACAATTAATAATTTAACTGCAGGAAATTATACGTGTACTATTACTGATGCGAATGGTTGCACTAAACAAGCAACTGCAAATATATCTCAACCCTCTTCTCTCTTAACAATAACAATGGATTCCTCTGCTGTAAGTTGTAATGGGGGTAATGATGGCTATGCTACTGTATACGCTGTAGGTGGATTTCCTTCATATTCATATTTTTGGTCAAATTCAGTAACAGATACAGTGATAACTGGATTGACTACTGGCACATATACTGTGAGTGTATCGGATGCAAATAACTGCACTGTCAGTCAGAGCGTTTTTATTGATCAGTCAACACCACTTGTTGTACCTATACTTACAACTGATGTAAGTTGTAATGGTGGAGGGAATGCAATTGCTACTGCTAATCCAACAGGAGGAAATCCTGGTTATACTTATTCTTGGAATAATGGAATGACTACAAAAACTATTACTGGATTAAGTTCTGGAGTTTATACTGTTACTGTAACAGATTCAATCAATTGCCCTTCTGTTTCATCTTCAATTACAATTAATCAGCCATCAGTAATCACAGCAACAGCTAATGTTGATTCTGTTTCTTGTTTCGGAGGTAATGACGGTTTAATTAGCTTGAGTATAAGTGGGGGTAATGGAAGTTACACTTTTTTATGGTCTGATGGACAAACTACACAAAATGCTACAGGTTTAGTCGTAGGGCAATATACAGTAGAAGTTATTGATTCAACTAACTGTCAATACTTTTTTACATATGATGTACATGAACCTTCAACTTCATTGTCAGCTACTGCAAATGTAATATCTCCTAGTTGCTTTGGAAATTCTGATGGAAGTATTAATCTAACAACGATTGGAGGAACATCTCCATATAACTATAGTTGGCCAAACGGACAAAATTCACAAGCACTAACAAACATACCCATCGGTACTTATTTATGCACAATTACTGATAATAATGGTTGTGTTGCATATGCTACAGGAACAGTTGATCAGCCACAGCAACTCACTTTAACATCTTCATCAGTTGCAACTTCATGTTTTGGTTATAATGATGGTTCAGCTAACGTTATTCCTCAAGGAGGTACAGCTCCATACACTTATAACTGGTCGAATGGTCAAACTACTCAACAAGCAATTAATTTAATAGCAGGAACATATAGTGTAATGGTATTGGATAGTAATAGTTGTGCAAAATCTTTATCTGTTACTATAGGTCAGCCTATACAGGTGGGTGCTGTTTTAACACCAACTAATATTCTTTGTAATGGCGATTCTAGTGGAAATATAACAGTAAATAGTGTAACAGGTACGACAGGTCCATATTCATATAACTGGTCAGATGGGCATAATGATCCAATTAATCAGAATTTAACTGCAGGAACTTATTATGTTACTATTTCAGATGGAAATGGATGTTCGAATACATTTTCACAGAATTTAACTCAGCCACTATCAATTACAGCTACTTTATCGTATTCAGATATTTCTGTAAATGGGGCATCTGATGGCAATATTTCTGCTAATATTTTTGGAGGAAATCCTCCATATTCTTATTCATGGTCAGGACCAAATAATTATTCAAATAGCAATTCAAGTATTAACTCTTTAGAAAGTGGTCATTATATTCTTATTGTTACTGATGCAAGTGGTTGTTCTCAGACTTTCAGTCAGGTAATTAACGAACCAAATTGTAATGTTTCAATTGCAGAGACCTTTACTGATCCTTTATGCTATGGAGATATGGCTACAGTATATTGGCAAAATAGTGGAGGATTAGCTCCTTATACTAATACTTTAATTAGTTCAGATGGAACGGTTTTAATTAATGGAGCTCAGTTTGATTATCCAAATACTCAACTGCAATTTCCTTCAGGTGTATATGATTTAGTTGTTGAAGATGCCTCAGGATGTAGTGATCTTTGGAATATACAGATATCAACACCAGATTCAATTGAATTAGAACTTTCTTTAACTGATGTACTTTGTTTTAATGAAAATACAGGAACAGCAAGTGTTGTAATTTCAGGAGGAACTTCCCCATACAATACTGATTGGGGAATTACAGATCCTAACTTATTATTATCAGGAAACTATAACATTGTTGTAACTGATATAAATGGTTGTTCTTCTGGTATAATAAATTATACTATAAATGAACCAAGTCAGTTAATTGTGGATAGTGTAATAACTACTTTAGTATCTTGTGCTACAGGTAATGATGGAACTGCTACTATTTATGGATCTGGAGGTATGTTACCATATACTTATGGATGGTCAAACGGACAAACATCACAGACAGCACAAAGTTTAACTAATGGTATTTATACAGCATATATATATGATGCAAACAATTGCCAAACTATATTTAATAATGTACAGATTAATAACGCTCCGATTCTAAATATTAGTATTCAACAAACTGCAGTAAGTTGTACTGATGCAAGCGATGGATCATTATCATCAACTGTAATTACAGGTACTGGTCCAATAACATATAATTGGTATAATTTAACTAATCCTAATACTGTAATTAGTTCAGATCCGTCAGTTTCTAATTTACCTAATGGCGCTTACAGTTTAATTGCTACAGATATAAACGGATGTATAAATCAAGGATCTGTTTTATTAGTTAATCCATCAACAATATCATTTGGATTAAATCCAAACAATATTACTTCGAATGGTGCTAATGATGGTTGGGTTAGTACAACTTCAATTTCAGGAGGACAATCACCTTATTCATTTAATTGGTCAGGTCCTAATGGATTTACTGCAATATCTCAGAATATTACGAATCTTAATGCTGGTACTTATATTTTAACTATAACTGACGCGAATGGATGTAGTTCCAGTCAATCTACTTTAATTAGTGAAGCTAGTTGTAATGTAATAATTAATAGTTCAATAAGTCAGCCTGATTGTTTTGGGGATAATGGAAATGTTATTTGGACAAACTCAGGAGGTGGAGGGACTTATACTAATACTATTACTAACTTAAATACTAATGCAATTATTTACAATAGCTTTAGTTCATCATCAGTATCATTATCGGTAGGTAGTTATGCGCTACAAGTAAGTGATCAATACGGATGTGTGGATTTAGTAAACATAACAATTACTGAGCCGGATGCTTTAATTGCAAATACTATTACTACAGCAGCAACATGTTTTGGTGGTACTGATGGGACTGTAACTATTACACCTGAAGGTGGAACGCCCGGATATAGTATTATTGGTTTACCAAACCCTAATAGTTTATCTGCCGGCATTTATTCATTTATACTTACTGATGCTAATAGTTGTTCTATTAATCAGATTTTTAGTATTTCAGAACCTGTAGATATAACAACTACTATTACATCAACTAATGTTTCATGTTTAGGTAATGATGATGGTACTGCTACAGTTAATATTAATGGTGGAACTGCTCCATATACATATAACTGGTCTCCTAGTGGATTAATTACTCAAACAGTTACATCATTGGATGCAGGAAATCACTATGTTTTAATAACTGATGCATTTGGTTGTAACCCTTTATCCGGACAGGATTTAGTTGTAATAACTGAGCCTAATTTTAATTTAGCTGCTACTTTTACGAATTCTGATGCTAGTTGCTATAGTTTCTCAGATGGAACTGCTCAAATTTTTCCAACAGGAGGGACAGCACCTTATACTTATTTATGGTCTGATGGACAAATAATGCAACAAGCAACAGCTTTAGTTTCGGGCAATTATAGTTGTACTGTAACAGACGCAAACGGATGTGCTGATTTTTTTACAACTACTATAAATGAGCCATCTGAGATATTAGCAAACATTAGTATAACAAATGTAAGTTGTAATGGGACTTTTGATGGTTCAGCAATTGTAAATCCATCAGGAGGAAGTGGAACATATAATGTTTTGTGGTTTGATAATACAATTCTCAATTCTATTACAGGATTACAAAGCGGATCATACAATGTAACTGTTACTGATAATACGGGTTGTGCAACATTAGTAAACCAAATTACATTTTCTGTTGAACAACCTAATACAATTACATTAAATACTGCTGTACTTGCCGACCCAACATGTGTAGGGTATTCAAACGGTAGTGTTAATGTCACTGCAATAGGAGGAAGTCAACCATATAGTTATAATTGGTTAGATTCATTAAATAATACAATTTCTACAGATAGTTTTGCACTAAACTTAGGTGCATCAATTTATAGTGTAGTAGTTACTGATATTTATGGTTGTTTTGATACTGCAACAGTTTCCTTATCATCCCCAGACTCAATAATATCAAATATTACAACAGCTTCTACGCTATGCAATGGATCTTCTGATGGGAGTGCAACAGCTGCACCAACTGGTGGAAATGCCCCTTACTCCTATATTTGGTCAGGTTCAGGTTCTACAACTGCTACAAGTACTGGTTTAAATGCATCGACAACTTATTATGTGACAATTACTGATGCAAATGGCTGTAGTATTACAGGAATTCCAGTAACTGTCTCTGAGCCAGATGCTTTATCAATAAACTTTACAATGTCAGATTATAATGGTTTTAATGTAAGTTGTAATAATAGTACAGATGGTTCTGTTAATGTATCAGCAAATGGTGGTAATGCTCCATATACTTATTCTGCAGATGGGAGCTTTTGGTTAGCTGACTCTACTTTTTTAAATGTAGGTTCTGGATGGTATACAGTATATTCACAAGATGCAAATGAATGTATTTTGATTGATAGTGTAGAAATAATTGCACCTGATGAATTAGATCCAAACATTACAATATTAAACACTGTTACTTGTAGTGGTGCAAATGATGGAGCTTTAGCTTCAATAGTTCAAGGTGGTGCTGGAAGTTATTCATATTTATGGAGTAACTTAGGGGTAAATGATAGTATTGCTGGTTTATCTGAAGGTTTATATTTTATAGAAGTAACGGATTTTAACGGTTGTACAGGAACAGATACTATTACAATAGTACCTGATTTTGTAATGTTTTCTAATATTTCTACAACTACAATTAGCTGTACAGGTTCTTCAGATGGTACGGCAACAGCAAACCCAACTGGTGGTACGTCACCTTATTCTTATTTATGGAATAATGGAAATTCCACTGCAAGTATTCAAGGTTTAGCTTCTGGTGAATATTGGTGTATTATTACAGATGCAAATGGATGTGAGATAACCGATACAGTTCAAATTATTGAATCCGCTACTAGCTTATCAATTATTAATGTTGTAACAACTGATGTAAGTTGTAATGGAGGTGATAATGGTTTTGCAAGTGTTTTCGTGAATGGTGGTGCTCAACCTTATTCTTATTTATGGAATGATGTAAATATGCAAACTACACCAAATGTAACTACATTAATTGCTGATACTTTTATTGTTGCTATAACTGATGCGGCACTTTGTACGGTTTATGATACAATTATAATTAGCGAGCCAGAACAACTAATCAGCAATATAAATCAAACTAATATTTCTTGTTATGGCCTTTCTGATGGAAGTCTTATAAATACAACAATAGGAGGAGTATTGCCTTATAATGTAATTTGGCAAGGACCTAATTCATATAGTTCAAATCTTGGTTCTATTACTGATTTAGGAATTGGTGATTACATCATAACTGTAACGGATAATAACTCATGTACAACTTATGACACTTTGCAAATAACTGAACCATCTCCATTATCTTATGTTGTTTCGGCTGTTAATCCATTATGTTATAATGATGTAAATGGGATTGTTACTTTGGAGATAAATGGAGGTACACTACCTTATGAAGCAATATATGGTAGTGGTGTTAATTCATACCCAACTACCGATTCAATTATTATTTCAGGTTTGTCTGCAGGAAGTGATACTTTATTTGTAATCGATGCAAATGGATGTGTTGAGAGTAATTTTATCAATTTAACAAATCCTTTAGAATTACAGACTAGTAATATAACTTCTGTAAGTGCTACTTGTTATGGGTATTCTGATGGAGTAATAGTTGTTGAGGTTGAAGGTGGAAATATACCTTATGAGTATCAATTATTAGATATGAATAGTAATATAGTTGGCAGTACAGCAGCTGTTAATGGCTTAAGTGCTGGTGAATATGAGTTTATTATAAATGATTTGAATAATTGTATTATTTCTTTTCCCGTAACAATTCAATCTCCAAATGAAATAAGTATTAACCAAGAGCAATCTTGTTATGGAACATTGGCAGTTGATGTTGTTGATGCAGTTGGGATTTATAATATCTTCTGGGAAAATCAAGTGGACTCAGTATTTATTGACAATTTAACTCCAGGAACATATAATGTAACTGTAATTGATGAGCTTGGATGTACTAAAGTGGATTCGTTTACAATAGATGAATTGTTTGAATACTCAGTGTATGATGCAAGTTGTTTGTCTGTAATTGATGGTAGTATTGAAATTTATTCTATTAGTGGTAGCTATCCTCCTTATGAATTATCGGTAGATGGTATTGTTTTAGCTAATGATGTTGTTAGTAGTTATATAATAAATAATTTATCAGCTTCATTGCATACAATTAGTTTAATAGATGATAATGGCTGTACTTTAGTTGATACTATAAATGTTGATTATGTAGGGGGCTATGATTGCATTGACGAACCAATTATTATTTCACCTAATAGTGATGGCACTAACGATAATTGGCATCCGATTTATGATTTTGACACAGAAATTGAGGTGATAATATTGAATAGATGGGGAGAACGAGAGTTTTATTACTCAGGTAATAGTTTAGTTTTTGAGTGGGATGGATTAAGTACTAATGGCAATAAGCTTTCTTCAACTGACTACTACTACATCATTAAATTTAAAGATAATAATTATCCGGGTAGAACAGGGGTAATTACATTAATAAGATAAGAATATGAAAAAGATAAGTTTATTAATTTTAGTAAGTGTATTTGTAACAATTGGTTTTGCTCAGCAATTTCCATTGCAGTCGCAATACCAGTTTAATTATCCAACAATTAATCCTGCAGCTAGCGGTGAAAACAATTTTTATAGAGCTAGAGCTTCATTTAGGGAACAATGGGTGGGATTAACTGATAATCCAATTAGCACTCAAATTTTAACAATTAATAAGGGTTTTGGAGTTAATGGTTTGGGAATTACTGTTTTTAATGATAAAACTGGTGGTGCTTTCAATAAATCAGGTGCTGCAATTAGTTACTCTCATAAAGTGAAGTTTAAAACTTCTAATCTCTATTTTGGAATTTCTGGTGGGGCTTCAAAAATTAACTTATCAGCACTTGATGATCCTGCACTTTTATCAAATGATGATGTAATCCCTGAATTTAACTTTGGAATGTATTACACGTTTAATGAGTTAAAAATAGGAATATCAATACCTGGTTTATTAGCAACTAATATGGAGCTTTCAGAGTCAGCTGATAATATAGTGGATAGGCATCTTTATAGTATGATTTCTTACACTAAAAAATTAAGTGATGATTGGACTGCTTATCCTTCTATATTAGTTAAAACCACTGCTAACCATAATCAAATTGATGCAAACATTAACTTTAAGTTAAAAAACAAGTTGTGGTTCGGAACTTCATATAGGCAAGATTTCGGACCTACAATTTATGTAGGAATTGACTTTGGTAAACTTTTATCAGTTTATTCATTAGATATTTCTACTAATGAGGTTGCTGATTATAGCAATGGCTCGCATGAGCTTACTTTTGGTCACGATTTTATCCCAGATTCTGAGTTAGAAGAAAGAAATAGAGAAGAGGAGATTATAGAAGTTGAAATTAAAGACAAGGATAAAGATGGAGTAGATGATAATGTGGATTTATGCCCTGATGTTGCTGGTTATAAAGGTGCTAATGGTTGCCCTGATTTTGATAAAGATGGAATACCTGATAAATTTGATTTATGTCCCCATTTATTTGGTAATGCGAATTCGCAAGGCTGTCCTGAGTTATCTACAGCTGAGTATTTAATACTTACTAGAGCGTTAGGAGATCTAAACTTTGATTTTGATAAAGATCTAATTAAACAGGAATCTTATATCACTTTAACAGACTTAACGTTATTAATGCACAAGAACCCTAAAATATATTTACTTATTAAAGGGCATGCTTCTTCAGAAGGAACTGCATCTTATAATCTAAGTTTATCAGCTAGGAGAGCTAAAGCTGTACAAAACTTCTTTATTAGTAGAGGTATTAATAAAGGAAGATTAATTATTGATTTTTATGGTGAAGACACACCATTAAACAAAAATACAACTGAGCAGGAAAGAGCTGACAATAGAAGGGTGGAGTTTGATATTAAATACCACCTTTATGATGATTCTTCAGCTGAGGATTTACAAGAAGAGTATGACTCATTGCTAAATACTATTAATAATAATGTAGTAGATATTCTTGATTATGATGAAGTTATTGTACAACAACCAATAATTATTAAAGATACTGTTATTGAAACTAAGGTAGTAGTTTCTGATACTATTGTAGTTAATGAGGTAGAGACTACATCAGCTAAAGCTGAAAGTCCTACAGTTATTAGCAAAAACCCAATTGAAGGAATGTATTTAGTAATTGTGCAAGTATTTACTGATGCTAGTAATGCTATTGATTATACTTATAGCAATGATGCTGATTTGGAATATACATTAGTAAATGGGAAGTATTATGTGTTTGCATTTAGCTCTAAATATAGGGTAGATGCGGAGCAGTTTAGAAACGCATATGGAAAAGGAAGCTGGATTTTAGATCCTAAATAAGATTGGATATTTGGCAATAAAATTTTTTAAGAAAGAGTATCTCTAGCTTTTATATATTGATGTCTCATTCCTAAAGTTTCAGCCAATTCCAAATTTGTGTAACTCAGATGCATAAAATAGCGAATGACCTATTCGATTAACTTTTGAGTTGTCATACTTAGTAGAATATAGTACTGCTAACCCGACTTTTTTTCTATAAAATATCCTATAAATTTTATATATATTTGTTTTTATGTATCCATATCATAACAAAATAAAACAACGTATTAGGAATCGTGAATTAGTTAAGTATGAATATGTAGATAAATATAAGGATATATCTCCATGTTTATTACTATATTTTAATACAGACCCTAATCTTAGGCCAATTAGAAAACATAAATTTGAAGAATACCAAGCGTTACTAGATGATTGTATAATATAATTTTACTAGTCCAATTTTTTTACTAACATCCTGTTTTCTGATGCTTGATTTTATTAATTTTAACAACTCAAATTTCAATTAAAATTAATGAAACTAAAACACCTTAAACATACTGATACTTTAGATTTCTTTGCAGTTGATGAAGATGCTTTTTCATCTATCCCAATGTTTTCTGATGCTGTGCAGGCAGGATTTCCTTCTCCTGCTGAAGACCATATGGATATGGATTTAAATCTGAATGACCATTTAGTTCAAAATCCTTCTGCTACTTTTTGTGTAAAAGCAATAGGAGAGAGTATGAAAGATGCAGGAATCCAAAGTGGAGATATTATGATAGTTGATAAATCATTAGAACCACAAAACAGAAGTATTGTACTGGCAGTTATTGATGGGGAGTTCACTGTAAAAAGAGTGAATGTAAATGATGATGCTCTTTATTTAATGCCAGAAAATAGTAATTTTTCTCCCATCAAAATTACAGAGGAAATGGACTTTCAAGTTTGGGGAGTAGTTACTTATATAATACATAAAGCAGTGTAGTATGATTGCTTTGGTTGATTGTAATAATTTCTATGCCTCTTGTGAAAGAGTATTTAATCCAAAGATTGAGAATAAGCCTGTTATAGTACTTTCTAATAATGATGGTTGTGTAATTGCAAGAAGTAATGAAGCAAAAGCATTAGGGATAAAGATGGGAGAACCTGCTTTTAAACTCAAAAATCTTATTGAAAAATATAAGATTAATGTATTTTCTACCAATTTTGCATTGTATGGTGATTTATCCAAAAGGGTAATGAATGTAATGAGTGCTGAGGTGGATAAGATAGAAATCTATTCTATTGATGAAGCCTTTTTGGATCTTACGGATTACGCATCCAAAGAAAGGGGAGTTGCTATAAAGAAAAAAGTACAGCAATGGACTGGTATTCCTGTGTCAGTTGGTATTGCCCCAACTAAGGTTTTAGCAAAAGTTGCAGGGCACATAGCAAAGAAATATACTAAGGCAGGTGTTTTTATGTTTGATGACGAAGATTTAATCAAAAGGGCTTTAAATGTGTTTAAGGTTGAGGATTTATGGGGAATTGGCAGAAAGAATACCAAGAAGTTAAAGGCTGTGGGTATTCATACTGCTTTACAATTCAGAGAATGTGATAGTAATTGGATAAGAAGACACTTATCAGTAAATGGAGTTAGGTTGCAAAAGGAACTTTATGGAGAGGTATGTTATCCTATTGAAGTAACAAGAAAGAGAAAAAAGAATATCTGTACTGCTCGTTCCTTTGGAACTGAGATTAAAGAACTCTCAAAATTAAAAGAAGCGATAGGTTCTCACGCTAATACTTGTGCTACTAAATTAAGGAAAGAAAAAAGTTGTTGCACTACTGTTAGTGTTTTTTTAAGCACTAATCCTTTTAAGCCACAAGCTAAACAATATAACCCTTATAAAATGATTCAATTAGAAGTTCCTACTAATGATAGTATGGAGATAGTTAAAATTGCTATTAAAGGTTTAGAAAGTATTTATAGAGATGAATACATTTATAAGAAAGCAGGAGTAATTGTTGGAAGAGCTGTTCCTCAGGAGGAAATACAATTAAGTATTTTTGATGCTTTAGATAGAAAAAAACGTAAGAATATTAATAGAGTAGTCGATAAAATTAATTCTTTGATGGGAAAGAATAAAGTTTACTTAGCCGTACAGGGGACTGGTAGGAAGTGGAAATTGAAACAAGAAAAACTATCTCCTTGCTATACTACACGTTTTACTGATATTTTAGAGGTAATAATTTAGATCAGCAGGCAATAGAATAGCTATATAATAATTATTTTATAAAATAAAAGACTACTCAGAAAATCAAATTAATTCTTGATGCTTATTAATTGGACTTATGAGTACAGGACCAGGATTTGGAGGATAGTTAAGGTTATTTTTAAAAACAACTCCTTACTCTGAAAATCAATTAAATTTTTTATGTTTAATGATCTTACCGCTAATTATTAACAAAGATCATTTATCGCCTTTAACATCAAGGGTAGTAGAGTTTGCGTAGTCAAAACAAATATCTTTATCATCTCACGTATTATTACTATTAATTCAATAGTAATATATATCTTTGCACTCAATAATAAAAAATTACAGAAATTATGTTAGCAGGACATTTTACAACCGCATTAATAGCAAAACAAAAATTCCCAAAAGGTGAGTTACTTTATTTTCTAATTATATCACAATTACAAGATTTCTTGTGGTTTATCTTTCATTATTTAGAACTGGAACCAACCAGTCCAAGTGATGCCTTTGATGCTACTTTAAGTAATATGGTAGTAGATATGTTGTACAGCCACGATTTGTTACCTCAAATATTTTGGTTGGCAATTGTGTTCGTAATTGGGAAACTATTATTCAAAAGCACAAAAATAGGCTTAGTAAGTGTGGTGTTAGTTTCAATCCATTTTGTTTTAGATTTCTTTTCAGGTCATACGCACCATATTTTTGGAGCAGACACAATGGAAGCCGGTCTTGGGTTATATGCCTCTAATGCTTATTTAGCTATTTTAATAGAAGCTTTATTCAGTATTGGAGCATTATGGTACTTCTTTGCAGAAGAAGCAAAAAAAGGCATTATTAGAACAACAAAAAATAGAATTGCAATTATTTCTGTCTTTGCTTATGGAATCTTTTTCATGCTACTGATTGCAACAAAATCATTTAGAGAGTTATTTAGTATTCCAGAATTTGATTTAGGATTTAATACCAATATGCCTACTCTAATTTTTACATACGCAGCAATGCTTTATTGCTTAAATTATTTTGTACCAAAATTTACGATTAATAAAAAATAATCAGTTAATGATTGAAGGTGTATTATGTTTTATTAAGGAATTAAAAATTCGGAACGAATCCTTATTTTATTTCGGTTTGTTTTGTTTAACTCTTTCTATAATATTTATTGTTTTAACTAAACTTACTACTACCCAGGTTCATGCAATAAACGCTTGGTTTAAGCCCTTTAAGTTTTCTATTTCAATAGCATTATTTTCTTGGACAATGCTTTGGTACTGTCATTATTTACCAAATTTTAATGTAGTACCCTTTAATTGGGTAGTTATTATATTGTTTGGTTTTGAGCTTATCTATATCGCATTTCAAGCATCAAAAGGACAATTATCACATTATAACTTTAATACACCACTTTATTCTGTATTGTATTCGTTAATGGGTTTAGCAGCTGTCATTGTTACACTTTATACTGCTTATATCGGGTTCCTCTTTTTTTCACAGTCCTTTCCTAATTTACCAATTTATTATGTTTGGTCCATTCGTTTAGGGATATTGATTTTTGTTGTTTTTTCATTTGAAGGAGCTTTAATGAGTTCTAAGATGAGTCATAGCGTTGGTGCGCTAAATGATAACTCGAATTGGTGGATTATTGGCTGGAGTAAAACTGTAGGCGATTTAAGAGTTTCACACTTTATAGGTATGCATGCTTTACAGTTACTACCATTGCTTTCATTCTATTTTTTTAAAAGCACAAAAACAACAATTATTATTTCAATATTTTACGGAATTTTAGCAACAACAACGCTAGTTCAAGCATTAAATGGAAAACCTATTATTACTCAAAAAAAATAAATAATCAAAACAAATTGAATATATCAATAAATTTCTTGTTAGTAAATCCTTTAGATATTAGAAGTATTCTTTACGATAAAAGTGATTCTAACTTTACTTTTGGTGGGCCTTACGGTGCTAAGTTCGAACTTTTTTAGAAAATTAAAATAATTAGAAACTTCACCCTTAGACGTGAAGTGAATTTTAGATATTTGCCGCATAATTGCATATTATTAATTAAAAAAAATGATGAAAAAGATTTTACTAATATTACTTTGTTTGCCTCTGATTGGTTTTGGGCAGAATGTAAACATACCTGATTCTAACTTTAAAACATATTTAGTTGGAGAGACTTTAATTAATACAAATGGAGATACTGAAATTCAAATAAGTGAGGCAAATACATTTAATGGAACTATTTGGTGTGAAAATATGAATATTACTGATTTAACAGGAATAGAATATTTTATAAATTTAACAAGTTTATACTGTCAAAATAATCAGATTTCTACACTTAATACTAGCCAAAATATATCATTAACCTGGTTGAGTTGTTATGATAATCAGTTAACAAGCCTTAATCTAAATGGTGCTATTGCTCTGGAGGGTTTGTATGCTTGGAATAATCAACTTGCTAATCTTGATGTAAGCCAAAACACATCTTTAATTAGTTTGGTTTGCAATAATAATCAGTTAACATCTTTAAACTTATCTCAAATTTCGTGTGCTCTACAAATTAATGAATCTGACTTTAGTGAAAATCCAAATCTAAATTGTATTGAAGTAACTGATTTATCTTGTTGGCAAAATAATTTTATTGAATTTCTTGACACAACTTATCAGTACTATAGTACTAACTGTAGTGGAATATCCTCAATACAAGAGAACACTACAAACAAAGAACTTCTTAAAGTAACAGACCTATTAGGAAGAGAAACAAAACAAACTAATCAACCACTCTTTTACATCTATAATGATGGAACAGTAGAGAAAAGAATAATTCTTGAATAAACATAAACCCACTCAATTGAGTGGGTTCTTTATTGGTGGGCCTCTCGGTCCCAGTTTCGAACTTTTTTAGAAAATTATTAAGTAAGTTTGCTTTATGAAAAGGTTTTTACTATTCTTTCTTTTTATTGGATTTTCTTTATTTGTTAATGCTCAGTTTATTGATCCTGATACTCCTCCAAACACTTTTCCTGTTAATTCTCAAATCAATTCAAATTGGGTCCTTCATTTTTCAGATGAGTTTAATCAAGATAGTTTAAACTCAAATAAGTGGAGTAAATTAGAAAGCCCTTCAAGCAGAGCTGCCAGACCAGACTTAGGTATTGACGACTGGTTTTGGAAAGAGGAAAATGTTTCTTTGGATTCTGGATATCTTGTTTTAGATGTAATAAAAGAAGATACAAATACTATGTATTGTGGAGCGGTAAATTCAAATAATAAGTTTGAAACAACATATGGATATTTTGAGGTTCGAATGAAAATTGCAGAGGCTGCTAAAGGGACTCATACTGCTTTTTGGTTTCAAGGGGATGCAATGTCTCAGATTGATGGCACTGGTAATGATGGGGCAGAAATTGATGTTTTTGAATCTGCATGGTTAGGGGATTACACAAAATCAGTAATACATATTGATGGTTATGGAGCAAGTCATCAGGCAGACACTAGGCAGTATAACACACCTGGAATTCATAATAATTTTCATATATGGGGGGTTTTCTGGACTGCAGATTCTATCAAAATATATTATGATAATAGCCTTAAAGTTGTTTATGCTAATAAAATGTGGATTCCACAAAATGATGAATATATTTACCTTTCAGATGGAGCAAGTTTTGGTTTGTCAGGAAATTATTTTACAAGTCAACCAATTGGATATTTAACTAGTGCTTATGTTGATTATATTAGGGTGTGGAAAACAGGTGGTATGAGTGAAGTTATAGAAGAAGTTAAGAATACCAAAGTTATTAGGATTATTGATGTTTTAGGTAGAGAAAGTGAACAGCTAAACAATCAACCTCTTTTTTACATCTATGATGATGGAACGGTTGAGAAGAAAATAATTCTTGAATAAATAAAAAACCCACTCAAACGAGTGGGTTTCTTTTTGGTGGGCCTTTCTGATCTCGAATTCAAATTTAATTTTTTATAAAATAAGTGATTACTCAGATAATCAAATTAATTTCTTAAATTTGATTTAGTAGATTGGTTAGCGGTGCAAAAAGTGGTGCAAATTTTAGTTTTTGAGCTTGCTGTAATCTAGTGTAAAGAGTAGAGGTTGTAATCCTGCTACATCGCGACTATTCTTTTTAATATTAACACAAATTTTCTGTATTATTACGAAATATTTTTTTTAGATGAGTAAACATGATCCTTATGCTGCATTACGTTTTAAAGAGTTTAATTTTTTTCTATTAATTCGATTTTTACTTGTATTGGCTTGGTCAATGCAATTTATAATAATTGAATGGGAGGTTTATAATTTAACTAAAGATCCTCTTTCTCTTGGTTTAATAGGACTCGTTGAAATAATACCAGCTATTTCTATGTCACTTTTTGCAGGTCATATTGTTGATCAAAATGAGAAAAAAAAATTGTTTATACTTACAATCACTGCTTTTCTATTTGTATCGTTTGCTTTTTTTTCTATTACTAGTAATTATGCTTATTTAAACTATACATCAAAACAAATATTAATTAGCATATATCTATTAGTTTTCTTGGGAGGATTTATTCGTGCTTTTTTTGGCCCTATTATTTTCTCACTAGTAGCATTAATTGTTTCTAAAAAGGCTTATCCAAATGCTGCTTCTTGGAGTAGTTCCACTTGGCAATTTGCTTCTGTTTTAGGTCCAGCTTTTGCTGGATTTTCAATTGCTTGGTTTGGTATTCATGTATCTATGGGTTTTGTGTTTCTTTCTGTATTTTTTTCTATGATATTAACTTTGTTTATTGAAAAAAAACCAATCTTGAATCCTAAGATAGGAGAGCCTATTATGGATAGTCTTAAAGCAGGTTTATCATTTGTATTTAAAACAAAATTAATACTAGTTGCAATAACTTTAGATATGGTAGCGGTATTATTTGGTGGTGCAATAGCTTTGCTTCCAATATTTGCCCAGGAAATTTTAAATGTTGGTCCAGAAGGCTTTGGTATGTTGCGGGCAGCACCAGCTGTTGGTGCTCTAATAATAATGTTTGTATCTGCATATATTCCTGTAACTAAAAATGCAGGTATGAAATTACTAGTTGCTATTTTCTGTTTTGGAATTTCAATAATAATATTTGGAATCTCTTCTATGTTTTATTTGTCACTATTTGCACTCTTTTTATATGGCCTAACTGATGGCATATCAATGATTATTAGACAAACAATTCTTCAATTAAAAACTCCTGATGAATTTAGAGGAAGAGTCGCTTCTGTAAATTCAATATTTATTGGATCATCAAATGAGTTAGGAGCCTTTGAAAGTGGTCTAACTGCAAAATTAATGGGAACAGTACCGGCAGTTATTTTTGGTGGTATTATGACTTTATTTTCTGTTGGATTTACAAATCTTAAATTCCCTGATTTTAAAAACCTTGATTTATCAGATGATATTGAGTAAACCCACTTAATGTTATTATTAATTTCTTAATAATGATTTAATTAGCTTGAACTTTATGTGCGTAGTTTTTCTTTATAAAATAGAGAGTGACCTATTTATCTTTATTTTCTAATTCTTTTAATACTACAACCAACTGCTTTTGTTTCAGTAACACTAACATTTTTTTGAATACTAATTTCTTGCATAGCATCTAATAAGTAGTTTTTAGTAACATCATTAATTGATTTATAATTATCATCAATTGCTCCTTTATATACTAATATTCTTTTGTTGTTTAATAAGAAAATGTGAGGCGTTGTTTTTGCTCCAAATGAATTTGCAATTTTACTGTTTTCATCAATCAAATATGGATAGGTATAGCCCATTTTAATAGAATGATTCTTCATTTCTTTAACAGAATCATCACCGTCTCTTTTTGCTTGATTTGAGTTTATATATACCATACCGATTTCACTATTCTTACATTTTTCTTCAAGTAATTTATATCTATCTTCCCACATTACAACAAATGGACATGAATTTGAAGTAAAAACAACTAGTAATCCATTTTTTTTGAGGTTTTTACTAAGTGTGGTAATCTGATCGTTAATGTCAAATATTTCAACATTTTGCATAGGCATTTCTTGGCCAATTTTCAGTGTTGAATATTTCTGAGCAAAAATTGAAGTATTAAGTAATAAAAATATTATCAATAGTGTTTTGTAGGATTTCATTTTAGTATATTTAATTATTGCAATATTAATAAAAATAAATTATTTTAAAAAAAACAACTCATTATTCAGACGTTTAAGTAAAATTACTTAAGCTTGTTTTAGTAGATTGATTAGCGGTGCAATTTTTAGTTTAAAAGTTCACCATAATCTAGTGATATAATTAGATATTATAATCTTGCAGCTCATATTTTTTTTTATTTTTGCTGTATAAATTATTCAAAAAAATCTATTATGAAAAAAATTCTACTATTTTTAATTGTTACTCTATTATCATTCAAAAATACTCAAGCGCAATTAACTGATGGATCAGTAGCTCCAGATTTTACTTTAACGGACTTAGATGGTACAAGTCACAATTTATATAGCCTATTAGATAATGGCTATACTGTTTTTCTAAAATTCTCAGCAATATGGTGCCCGCCATGTTGGAACTATCATACTTCTGGTGCTTTTGATGATTTATATATGAACCATGGTCCTGCTGGAATGCCAAATGTCAATGCAAATACAACAGATGATGTTATGGTATTTTTCATTGAAGGTGACGGAGGAAGTTTAGCAGAACTACAAGGAGGAGGGAATTCTCAAGGTGATTGGATAACTGGTACTCCATATCCAATATTACCTACATATTCTGGGTCAAATCCTGCACAAGTTACTCAAGATTATCAAATTGGTTACTGGCCAACTGTTTACCAAATCTGCCCTGACAGAATATTAACTGAATGCGGACAGGCCGCTAGTCCTTATTCTTTAGTAAGCGCATGCCCAGCTCCTGCAATCCATCTTTTTGATGCGAGAATATTTGATTATGCTGGTGAAACTTTAACATGTGAGGGAGATCTAGTGCCTGAAATTATGATTCAAAATTATGGCTTAGTTAATCTTACTTCATTATCTATTGAAGTTTCAGTTAATGGAAACATAATGTATACTACGCCATGGACTGGCAACTTAGCAACATATGCTACAGATAATATTACATTACCTGCATTAACAGGATTAGCAAGTAATGATGTTGTAGCTATCAATACTGCTCATCCAAATGGAACAGTTGATGCAGATCCATCTAATAATCCAACAGTTGTATTTAATGTTGAACTAGCAACTCAAAACACTAACACTTTTGTAACTGTTCAAATTGTTACTGATGCTTATGGATCTGAAACAACATGGGATATTACTGATGTAAATGGCGCAGTAGTTTTATCAGGAGGTCCTTATTCTAATTTAGGTGCGGCAGGAACAACTACTGAAACACCTGTTTCTGGAACTTTAGCATCTAATACTTGTTATACATTTACAATTTATGATTCTTACGGAGATGGAATAGATGCAGGATATGGTGTTGGTTCTTTTACTGTAACTGATGGAAACGGTACGGTTCTATCTTCAGGAGGTCAATTTTCTGATGTAGATGGTGCTAGTTGGAAGACAGGAAATAATGCTTCAAATTCAATTTATGATATTGTATCTAATTCTAATGATCACACTACTTTAAAGGTTGCTATTGATGCGTGTGCCTTAGATGTTGTTTTGTCTGATCCAGGTACGCTTACATTATTTGCACCAACAGATGCTGCATTTAATTCACTTCCAGCGGGAGCAGTTACGGCATTATTTAATGACATACCACAATTTACAGACATATTAAAGCACCATGTTGTTGGGTCAACTGCAATGTCAGGGATGTTGTCAAATAATCAAGTAGTTACAACATTACTAGGAACAGATGTAACAGTAACAATTAATGCAAATGGAGTTTTTA
>CAJQJY010000017.1 GCA_905478765.1 uncultured Flavobacteriales bacterium | reverse complement strand
GAAGATATTAAAGAGATTGCTAAATCAGTACAAAAATATATTTCCAACTTCAATAAAGAAAATCCAGAATATAAGATAATTACATTATTTCAATTTGCAGACATGCTAGATCAAAGAATAGCAACTCTAAGTGAAAATCTAATATTAGGATTATTATTAGTATTAATTATTCTAGGATTCTTTCTTTCATTTAGATTATCAATATGGGTAGCTTTTGGGATACCTTTCTCATTTGTTGGAATGATTGCTATTGGAATATTCTATGGAATGACTATAAATATGATATCATTATTTGGAATGATATTAGTTGTAGGTATCTTAGTGGATGATGGCATAGTAATTGCAGAGAATATATATGCTCATTTTGAAAAAGGTAAATCTCCAATGCAATCTGCTCTGGATGGAACAATGGAAGTGATAACTCCTGTTTTCACATCAGTTATTACCACTGTATTTGCCTTCTCCGCATTACTCTTTGTAGGCGGACAAATGGAAATGATGCAAGAGATGGCTTTTAGTGTCATTGCAGCGCTTCTATTTTCATTAATTGAAGCATTTTTAATACTTCCAGCTCACTTATCATCTAAATCAGTACTAGAAAAAGATACTACATCATATTTTAGCAAAATTAAAGAAAAAGTAGAGGAAAGAGTCATCAGGATGAGAGATGCCTACACTAAGTTAAATACAAAATTCATTAAAAACTATCGCAAACATGTTTGGACTCCAGTCTTACTAATTATTATCGTAATAGGCATGAGTGCATCTGGGCTAATTAGGTACACTTTCTTCCCATCTGTTCCTTTCAATGAGGTAAAGATTGAGTTTTGCTATAAACCTGGTGAACGGGAATTTAGAACTGAAAACTTTCTATTGTACGTTGATTCTATAATCAAGGATTATCATCATGAGTTAATAGAAAGATTTAATGATTCAATATTTACTGACGTATCTTTAAATATTGGCTTTACTGAAGATCTAGGAGTGTCAGGATCTCACGCAGGAGGATTACGACTAGCAATTAAAGAAAATGACTTAATTTCAACAATAGAAATATCAAATGAACTGCAAAAAAGAATAGATCCAGACTCTATTGCCATGATGGAAAAGATATCAGTTGGAGGATTTCAACAATTTGGAAAAGCTGTCTCTATATCATTACAATCTAACAATGATAAAGAATTGAATAATGCTGCAAAATGGTTAAAAGAAAGAATTAACTCAATCAACATGGTAAAAGAAGTCATGGACAATGCAGGAGTTGGGAGTCGAGAAATTCATATCAAACTTAAAGAAAAAGCGTATGCACTTGGATTAAACCAAGCTAATATTATGAAACAAATACGACAAGGTTTCTTTGGAGAAGAAGTACAGCGTCTTATTATTGGAAGAGACGAAGTGAAAATATGGCTAAGATATCCAGAAAAAAATAGGAATAGTATTGATGATCTTGACAAAGTAAAAATAAAGACTATTAGTGGAGAAATGTATCCCCTTGAAGAGCTTGCAAGTTATCAATTTAAAAGAGGGAAAGTTAAAATAAATCATATAAATGGAACTAAAGAAATACGTGTTGATGCTAATCTCTACAATTCAGAATTCTCAGCAGATGTGAATGAAAAAATTGAACGAGAATATTTAAACATTATGAAAAATGAATTTCCCCTAGTGACGTATAAAATAATGGGGCAAGCTGAAGAAGCTGCTGATAGTGGAAGAAGATTAGGAATTGCATTTTTATTAAGCTTAATACTCATTATACTTACCATATCACTAAACTTTAAATCATTCTATCAAGCAAGATTAATCTTAATGGTTATTCCTATTGGTGTGTTCTCAGCGATTCTAGGTCATGGTATAATGGGGAGACCATTTTCAACTTTAAGCGTTTGGGGAGTAATTGCTCTAATAGGAATATTAGTTAATGACGCTGTAGTAATGCTTGACAAATATAATAGAAATTTAAAAAAGGGAATGGCAATAGAAAAGGCTGCAATATCAGCAGGAACAAGTAGATTCAGACCAATAATACTTACAACCATAACAACCTTCGTCGGGTTGTTTCCACTAATATTAGAAAGAAGTTTTCAAGCACAGTTCCTAATTCCAATGGCAATATCAGTAGCATTTGGCGTCTTATTTGGAACAATACTACTTCTACTCTATTTCCCTTCTTTAATTATGTATTTTAATGACTTAAGGCGTGTAAGATGGTGGTTATGGATTGGAGGAGAAACACCACCTACTAAGATGGATGTTGAGCCGTTTACAAAAATACAAATGAGACAAAATAAAATAGAAAAATAATGAAGAAAATCATACTACTATTATTACTATCTAATATTCTTTATGGCCAAGACTCACTTAGCTTAATGGATGCAATTAAAATAGGACTTTGGAAAAATTATAACATACAAATAAGTACAAAAAAACAGAATATTAATAAAATAAATAACAACTGGACTAATGCTGGCGCATTACCTGCTATAAACCTATCAGTAAGAAAAGAAGAATCTTTATCAGATCAATCTAATAATCCAGCCTCATTTATACAACAAGAGCTACGCTCTACTTCAATAAATGGTAGTGTTAATCTCAGCTGGACTCTCTTCAATGGATTTGCAATTAGAGCAAACAAAGCTAAACTAAGAAATTTGGAAGAAAGAAGTAGTAATAATGCAACACTAAGCATAGAAAATACCATACAAGGAATCATCCTACAATACTACAACTGTGTACTGCAAAAGAAAAGATTAGAATTATTACAAAAAGTTGTGCGTCTGGCAAATAATCGTTTGGAATATCTGCAAACAAAATATGATATTGGAGTAAGTAGTAAAATTGATTTATTACAAATTGAAAATGCTATGCTTACAGATAGTTCAAATCTTATTATGCAAGAACTCAACTATAATAATGCAATCAAAAACCTTAATCTTACTCTAGGAAAAGAAATTGAAACAACTTGGAACTTTACTGATGAGATTGATACTGAAATACAATTATTCTCATATGATAACTTAAAAGCTAGCACACTTGCTGATAATACAAATATCAAAAATCAGTATTACAACATACAACTAGCAAAGCAAGATATTCGCCTAT
Organism: uncultured Flavobacteriales bacterium; assembly: GCA_905478765.1. Taxonomy (GTDB): domain Bacteria; phylum Bacteroidota; class Bacteroidia; order Flavobacteriales; family BACL11; genus UWMA-0277. Next base: position 40,595 of record CAJQJY010000017.1, on the reverse strand, counting down.
CAAAAGCAGTATTTTACCCTATGATTTCAGTAAACTCAGGAGCTGCTTATAACGAGAGTACTTATGATATTGGAGAGCTTAGTAATAGTATGGACAACACTGGAGAAAGCTTAAATTATTTTGCAAATTTCTCAGTTAATTTTCGATTATTTGATGGAGGAAAACTATACAGCACCTTAAGAAAGGTAAAAGTACAAAAGGAAATAAACGATTTACAATACGAAAAAGTTAAAAGAGAAGTATTGCATCAATTATCTTTGATAAATAACAAATACAACAGCAGAATATCAGCTTTTAGTTTAAACCAAAAAGCTTTTAAAATTGCTGAAACTAATTACTTTCTAGCTAACGACAAAAAAAATAGAGGAGTTATCAATTCATTTATGCTTAGGGATATTGAAATTGCTTTTATTAATTCAGGTATTAATGCACAGCAAGCTGCTTATAATTTAGTGGAAAGCAAAATTGCGCTACTTAAAATTACTGGTGGTATTATTCAAAGTTATGAGCAGTAAGCTAATGCTTAGATAAGAATGTGCTTTTTAGTTACCTTTGCCCTATATTATTTTTAATATTACATAACTAATGAAGACACTTATCTTTTGTACATCCTACTTTGATACGGAAGAATTGTATCTTAAAAGATACCAAAAATGGATTGATTATTATAATCATCATCCATTTACTAATGACAAGAACATGTATTTAATTGATGACAGTTCTGATTTAGAAGTGATGACAGATGATATGGTGCATATTATAAAAGAGGGTCAATTAGGCAACTTTCAAGAAACAAATAAAATTAATTTATATTCATTTAATAATAGAAAAGGATTGAACTGGTCTCATAACTCTGCAAATAATGAGGGTTGGTGGAGAAGCTTCTGTGCTTCACTAGAAATAGCTGAAAAATATAATTACGAAAAAATCGTGCATATTGAGGCTGACGCATTTTTAATTTCTAATAGGATGTTTGATTATATAAATAGTTTAAAGACCGGCTGGACAGGCTTATGGGCTAATAAATACTGCTTCCCAGAGTCTTGTATTCAAGTAATCTGCAAAGATCAATTTGATAACTTCAGAGATTTTGCTTCTTGTGGTTCTCATGAACTTTCTAAGATTGGGTTAGCTGAAAAAGTTATTCCATTTACTTATGTTGATAGAAGGTTTCTAGGAGATAGATATGGAGAGAAAAGTAATATGCAGATGGAAGGTCTAGATTATTTTTGTCAAACTAAATTAGATACAATTATTACTCCTGAAGCTTCTGATAAATTGCAAGGAACTAATATATTTTTTTTGCGAACCCTATGGAGTTTCCGTTTAGTTCAATTTTTCTGGAGAAATAGGTTAGAATTATTAATACTATTAGTAATAGTATCTATATTGCTATGGACTATAGAAATATCATCTTGTTTATTAAAAACGACTTAATATTTTAAATATTCATCAAATGAATATTGTAAGAACATCTCAGCTTCAGATACAATACTACTATCATTAAAATTACTTTCAATAAACTTATTATATTTTATAGAAAAAGCAGAATTGCCATCTTCTTTAATAATACCATAACCACTACCAAAACAGTAAAAAATAAATCCAGAATTATTGCCTAAGATATCTGCACCAAAATAATCATTATCAACATTAATATCCATCTGATTCAAAATAGTAGGAGCAATATCAAGATGAGAAGATAAAGAATTCCACTCATTTCCTTGATAGTTTGCATCTAAAACTTCACCATACCAAAGCATAGGAATTTTAAATCTTTCTTTTTGTGCAAATCTTCTTTTGATAGGAGAATTATGGCTATGATCGGCAACAATTACAAATAAGGTATTGGCATACCAATTCTCATTTTTAACACTTTTCATAAAATTACCCAAACATTTATCGGTATAAGCAACTGAATTTACATATTCATCTTGTTTACTATTGAAAGATAGTTTATGCTCATCAGGAAAATCATAAGGAGAATGAGAGCTAATTGTGAAAAGTGCACTCATAAATGGTTGAGGTAAATCATTCAATTCTTCTTTAAATTGAGTAAACATATACTCATCATGCACCCCCAAACTACCTGATTTCAAATGCTTAAAATCTGCACCGTCTTTTACTTTATCAAATCCTTGGGAAAGCAAATAGCCTTTGATATTCCCATAGGTTAGTTGTCCACCAAAAAAATAAGATGAATGATAATCAGTTAAGGATTTATTAAATGACGGTAACTTTCTAGCTTTATCTGTTTGATTAATAATATATGCATGCGGCAATACTGGAAAAGAAGAAAAAATAGAACTCATTGCTTGGTCAGAAGTCCAACCATTAGAATAAAAGTTAGAAAAAAGTAAACCCTCTTTTTCAAGTGCTTTAAAGTTAGGAGTAATTCCTTTAAGTCCACCTAAACTTTCAACATTATCGGCTGACCAACTTTCAAGTAGGATAAAAACAATATTTGGTGTTTTAGTATTTAAAATATAAGTAGTAGAATCGCTTTCATTTTTTACGCTATTCATAAATTCATCTACTTTTTCTTGAGAGTGTTTTTTATAAGGATTTCCTTTAAAATTGCTTTTATTCTTAAGGATGTTCTGCAATAAATTCCAATTCGGATTTACAGACACATCGTTTACAATTATGTTTTTTGAAAAATAAGCATCACTCAAATTTATTGGTATTTCTTGCCAGCCTCCCCGTACAATTAAAAGTAAAATACCTAAAACCAATGGCAGTTTTAATAATTTGTACACAAACTGCTTTACATTATATTTTGTTGCAATAAAATACTGATGTACATAAAGCGAATAAATTTTAACAAAAACTACTGCAATTAAAAGTGCAATAAGCATTATAACATAGTTTGCAATAGAGCCAGTAGCAAAAACTTCTGATGGATTTGCAAAATGACTCAATGCAGTGAAATTAAGTTTCGTGCCCCACTCAGCATAAAGCGAGATTTCTCCACCTATTATCAGAGCAGAAACCACTATAAAGAAAGCATTTATCCAATAAATGATACCACTAATAAAAGTATTGATCCTTTTGCTTAACACTAAAGAATTAAGAAATAAAAACAAAACAATTACTACTGATAAGTATCCAATAAACGAAATATCTAATCCAATTGATTTTGGGAAAATCTGAAGCAATTCATCTGTAGAAACTTTAGAGAATTCCTCTAAATAATTAGCAATAAAAAACAAGCGATTTACAAAAAAGTAAAACAACCAAAAAGCAAATAACTTTATGAAGTATTTTAAATTATTCATCAGCAAAAATCTCATTAATATTTCCATAAGAATTTTCTAATCTTGTTGAAACACCTTCTTTGCTTACCCATTCTACTTTTGTAATTCCTTCTTTTAATTGTGGAATTAAATCAGCAGTAAAATTAGTTTTCATTTTAAACCAATAAGTTCTTTTAAGTATCGCAACTCCACTCATTTCATATGTATGATAAGTATCTTTTAAGGGTTTAATAATTACTAAATTATCAACTCCACATTCCTCCTTAACTTCACGAATTGCGCATTGATTTATATTTTCACCAACCTCCAATTTCCCTTTTGGTAAATCCCATTTATCATTTCTAAAAATCATAAGAATTTGATTTATAGCATTATATACCAATCCACCTGCTGCCTCAATTAAGGTGTAATCAGAACAAAATTCTTTCCAATTATCTGTTATAATTTTAGGTTTGTTATTTATATAAACTTTATATTTTTGCATTATGATATATGATATTGACATTGCTAAACAAGTAGCAAAATCGTTACTGCAAATAAACGCAATTATTTTACAACCTAACAATCATTTTAAATGGACTGCAGGTTGGAATTCTCCAATCTATTGCGATAACAGAAAAACACTTTCTTACCCTCAGATTAGAACGAATATTAAGCAAGGGTTAGCTGCAATTGTGAAAAACCATTACAAAGGAGCGAATGTAATAGCTGGTGTTGCTACTGCGGGAATTCCTCATGGAGCATTAGTAGCTGAGGAGTTAGGATTACCGTTTATATATGTAAGGTCAAAAGCAAAAGAGTACGGAAAACAAAATCAAATTGAAGGGTTTTTTGAAGAAGGACAATCAGTAATACTAGTTGAAGATTTAATTAGTAGCGGTAAAAGTAGTCTTGATTCTGCTCAAGTTTTAAAAGATGCTGGAATGAATGTCAAAGGAATTGTTTCCATATTTACTTATGGATTTGATGCTGCAGCCGAAAACTTTAAAAAAGCAGAATGCGAATATGTGTCATTATGTGATTACAGCACTTTATTGCCAATAGCAAAAGAGCAACAATATGTTGAAGAATCTGATTTAACTGTACTTAATAAGTGGAGAGATAACCCCGCAATCTGGAAAAAATAAATTATGGCTACATTCAAATCACCTGAGGTAATAGTAAACAGAACTGCTGAGGATTTCTTTACAAAAATTGGAGACTTAAACAATTTAAAAGAAATAATGCCTTCACAAATTGAAGATTTTGAAAGCACAGCTACTACTTGTTCTTTTAAAATGAAAGGAATGCCAAAATTATATTTAGAAATTGGAGAAAAAATTGAGCATTCTAAAATATCATTAACTACAAAGGACAGTCAAGTTCCATTTTCATTAGATTGCTTTATAACTGAAAAAGGGGAGCAATGCCAAGCAAGATTAGAAATAAATGCTGAACTGAACATGATGATGAAAAAGATGGTTGAAAAACCTCTTACTCAGTTTTTAGATGTTTTAGCAAGTAAAATGCAGAATTTCTAAAACAGCATTTTAACTTCTTGTAAATTAAATTCTTTTATGGAGTCTTTAGTTTCAATTTGCAACAAACCACTTTTAGTTACTGCTCTAATAATGCCCATAAATTTTTGATTACTACTTTCAAAATTTGCAACTTTATCTTTCTGAAACAAATTTGATAGATACACCTGCTTTAAATCAGAATTTAACCTGTAACTTTCCAATCTAAGTTGCAGTGCATTAAGCAAACTATCTTTAACATCTGCAATTTTTATTACTGCACCTAATTCCTTTTGAATTGATGTAGCTGAAGGGTAAAAATTAGTAAACTCAATCTGATTTATATTTAACCCAATTCCAATTACAGTATGAGTTATTCTATTTTTAGAAATTAAATTTTGAATCAGAATTCCAGCTATTTTACATTTGTTAACCAAAATATCATTTGGCCATTTTATTTGAGAATCTATATCATAACTTTTTAAACAATCCATTACCGCTAAAGAAGATACGATGTTTAAGTCAAACTGATTATTAATAGAAATATTCGACTCAATTACTGCTGACAACAACAAGTTTTCACCACTATTACTCTCCCATTCTTTACCTCTTTGTCCCTTCCCTCTAGTTTGAAAATCAGCAGTAACAACTAATCCCTCTTTAAAAACAGCTGTATTCTTCAGCTTCAAAGCATAAGAATTTGTTGAACCTCCCTTCTTTAATATTATGTTATTATCAGTAAACAAATGAGTATAAATTATTCAGAATTTATTAGTTTAAAAAATGTATTTTTGCAACCGCAAATTTAAAAATATATATGGCTAAAAAAATTGATGCAACAAATATTCTGTTAGAGAACATAATTAACGCGATTCAGGATGTTAAAGGAAAAGAGATTGTTTCCTTAGATTTAAGAAAAATTGATTCAGCTATCTGCAAGTATTTTGTTATTTGCACAGGAACATCTAACACGCACGTAAATTCTATTGAAAGTAATATAAAAAAAACGATTTCAAGAGATTTAGGTGAAAAGCCATTTCATATTGAAGGTAATAATATTGGCGAATGGGTTTTAATGGATTACTCAGATATTATTGTGCATGTTTTTCAGAAAAAAACAAGAGCATTTTACAACATTGAAGATTTTTGGGGAGATGCCAAATTTAGAAATTATAAAGACGAAGAATAAACTATGAATGACAAAAAGAAATCAAATTTACCTGGTGGAATAAAAGGCTTTAAATTCAAAATATATTGGATTTATGCCTTAATTTTTGTATTTTTTATTGGCTTGAACTTTATGGGGACTGAAGTTACGAAGCAAACAAATTGGCAAGAATTTAATCAGAACATGCTACAACAACAAAAAGTTGAAAAAGTAGTAATTGTAAATAAAGAAAAGGCCTATATTTATATTAAAAAGAAATTTTTATCAGAAGAACAATATAGAGAAGTAAGCAAAAGAACATTTGGTGATGCGCTAAATTTAGGACCTCACTATTATTTTGAAATAGGATCAGTTGAAACCTTTAGCAACAACCTAAAAGAAGCACAAATTGAATTTGATAATGAAGAAAAGATTTCACCATTTTACGAAACCAGAAAAGATGTATTTGGCGACCTATTAGGCTGGATTTTACCTTTAGCTTTTTTTATTTTCATTTGGCTTTTTATTATGAAAAGAATGGGTGGAGGTGCTGGAGGTGGCGGAAGTCAAATCTTCAACATAGGAAAAACGAAAGGGAAATTAGTTGATAAAGCAGATATTAAAGTTTCATTTAAAGATGTTGCAGGTTTAGAAGGTGCAAAAGAAGAAATAACTGAAATAGTTGACTTTTTAAAATCACCTGAAAAATACACCAAACTTGGAGGTAAAATACCTAAAGGAGCATTATTAATAGGCCCTCCAGGAACAGGTAAAACTTTACTTGCTAAAGCTGTTGCTGGTGAAGCTAAAGTTCCTTTCTTCTCCTTATCTGGTTCTGACTTTGTAGAAATGTTTGTAGGTGTTGGAGCAAGCCGTGTTCGTGATTTATTCAAGCAAGCTAAAGAAAAATCCCCAGCCATTATCTTTATTGATGAGATCGATGCAATTGGTAGAGCTAGAGGTAAAAATGCTATGACGGGTAGTAATGACGAGAGAGAAAATACTTTGAATCAATTACTAACTGAAATGGATGGTTTTGGTACAAACTCAGGGGTTATTGTAATGGCAGCAACTAACCGTGCTGATGTACTTGACAAAGCACTTACTAGGGCAGGAAGATTTGATAGACAAATTTTTGTTGATTTACCTGATTTATTAGAGCGTAAAGAAATTTTTGAAGTTCACTTAAAACCTATCAAACTCTCGCAGAGTATGGATATTAATTTCTTAGCAAGACAAACGCCAGGATTTAGTGGTGCTGATATTGCTAATGTTTGTAATGAAGCGGCACTTATTGCTGCAAGAAAATCAAAGAAAAAAGTGGAGAAACAAGATTTCTTAGATGCTGTTGACAGAATCATTGGAGGATTGGAGAAGAAATCAAAAATTATTTCTCCTAACGAGAAGAAAACTATTGCTTACCATGAGGCAGGACATGCAACAGTAAGTTGGATGTTAGAGCACGCTTCTCCTCTAGTAAAAGTTACTATTGTTCCTAGAGGAAAGTCATTAGGAGCTGCCTGGTACTTGCCAGAAGAAAGACAATTAACAACTACCGAACAAATGCTTGATGAAATTTGTGCTGCTATGGGAGGGAGAGCTGCTGAAGAAGTTTTCTTTGGTAGAATTTCAACTGGTGCTTTATCTGACCTTGAAAAAGTAACAAAAATGGCTTACGCTATGGTAAGTATGTATGGTTTAAGCAAGGAAGTAGGAAATATCTCTTATTACGATTCTTCAGGGCAACAATCTGGGTTTACTAAACCATATTCTGAGGAAAGAGCTCAGCTAATTGACAAAGAAGTTAGTGGAATATTAGAATATGAATATACTAGAGCTAAAGAAGTACTAATTAGTAATAAAGATAAAGTTGAAAAACTTGGTGCTGAACTATTAGAAAAGGAAGTGATCTTTAAAGCTGATTTAGAAACTATATTTGGAGCTAGAAAATGGAAATCATATGAAGAAGAACAGCTTATAAAGTTAGATGATGAAAAAGCTGAATCTGACAAAAAAGCTAAAAAGGAAATTGTAGTAGAAAAGAAAGAGGATACAACTGAGGTTAAAGAAGAATAAGATGATAAAGATTCTTAGTACTAACAATCCTAATAAAGCTGAAATAACAAAACAAATGTTAGAAGAAAACAATATTAATGTTGTACTACTAAATAAGCAAGATTCATCATATAATATGTTTGGTGCAATTGAATTGTTTGTTCCTGAAAACCAAAAAGAGAATGCAACTGCTATACTTAAAGAAATAGAAGATGAACGAAACGCTTAAAAGAGCTTTATCTGGTGTAGTTTATGTCGCTATTATGTGGTTATGCACTTCTTATTCTGAAGCTACTTTTAGTTTGCTTTTTGCTGTTTTAGGAATTGTTTCTATCTATGAAATGTGGAAACTCAGAAAAGGAAAAAATAAGGTTCTTGCTTTCCTTTATGTACTTATACCATTTTTTATAATTCAGTTATTTGGAATGACGGATCATGACAATCCCAACTCCCCTTTTGATCCATCTCTTATCCTATTAATGTTTGTACTTACTTGGACATTCGATACCTTTGCTTACCTATTTGGTGTGAGATTTGGAAAAACAAAAATCATGCCTTCTGTTTCTCCTAAAAAATCATTGGAGGGCTTTGTGGGAGGGTTTATTTTTACAATAATCTCTGCTTATCTTGCGGTAAGCTACTTTCCAAGCTTAGGACTTAATCACGCAATAGTCATTAGCATATTTCTACCTTTCACTGCTACTCTTGGAGATTTTATAGAATCACATTACAAAAGACAAGCAGGTGTAAAAGATTCTGGGGATTTTATTCCAGGACATGGAGGAATGCTCGATAGAATGGATGCTTTTATGATTACCATCCCAGTATTATACATTTACGTACATATTATTTAATATGAAATTACACAAAGAAGGAACCGCAACCCTAATACTTGAAATTTTAGTTTTTAGTTTATTCAACTATTTAGCTTACACTTATGGAAGCAAATATATAGTCGGTTTTACTTTTATAGTTACAGGCTTTCTATTCATTATGACTTTAAACTTTTTCCGAATCCCTAAGCGTGAATTTGAAAGAAAAGAAGGAGTCGTCTATGCTCCATGTGATGGAAAAGTAGTTGTAATTGAAGAAACATCTGAACAGGAATATTACAAAGACAAAAGAATACAAGTAAGTATCTTTATGTCTCCACTTAACGTACACAACCAAGTGTATCCTATTAGTGGAAATGTAAAATACACGAAATATCATCCCGGTAAGTTTTTAGTCGCTTGGCATCCTAAAGCATCAATAGAAAATGAAAGAAGTACTGTAGTGGTTGAGAATGATAAGATCTCTATTCTTTTCAGACAAATTGCAGGTGCAGTTGCTCGTAGGATTATGACTTACTCAAAAGAAAATGACAGAGCTAAAGTAGCTGATGAATTCGGATTTATTAAATTTGGATCTAGAGTAGATTTGTTTTTCCCAATTGGCACAAAGATAAATACACAACTAGAAGAAAAAGTAATTGGAGGGCAAAGTGTAATTGCTAATTACTAATTATAAGATATCTTTTCAACTATTTTACTATATTTGCCTAAAATAAATAAAAAATGAAAAAAATGAAAAAAATATCAATCTTACTTTTAGCTATATTCTTTATTGGAATCGCTAATGTAAACGCTCAACCTAACGCAACTACTGAAACTGTAGTAGTAACAGAAGAAATAATAGAAGTAAAAACTTGTGCTAAATCAGGGAAAGTTTGTGATGCAACATGTGAAAATAAGAAAAAAGGTACATGTTGTAAAGGTGAAAATAAGAAATCTTGTTCTAAATCAGAAAAAGCTGCTTGCTCAAAAAGTAAATCTAAATGCTCTAAATCAAAGAAAGGTGAGTTTGATTACGGAACAACTAATGATTATTCAGGTGAAAAATCATCTTGCAGCAAAAAATCTAAGAAAAGCTGTAAAAAAAGCTGTTCAAAAAAGGTTTTAAAAAGTGATGAATATCTTAGTAATATTCCTCCACCTAAGAAAGATAATTCTTCAAAAGAATAATTAAATATTAACATTATATAAGCCACACGATTGTGTGGCTTTTTTTATATCACAACTATGGAATTCTTACCAGAAGATATTGAAAAATATTCAGTAAGCCATACTGAACAAGAACCAAAACTACTAGCTGAACTAAATAGAGAAACTTGGGCAAATGTAATGATACCCAGAATGCTTTCTGGACATTTGCAAGGGAGAGCTTTATCCATGTTCAGTAAAATGATTAACCCAACTAACATTATTGAAATTGGCACTTACACTGGTTATAGTGCGCTTTGTATGGCTGAAGGATTACAAAGTAATGGAACCCTCCATACACTAGATATAAATCAAGAATATACTTCAGTTGCAGATCGATACTTTAAGCGTTCTGACTATTCAAATAACATCAAACAACACATTGGTAATGCTTTAAACATCATCCCAACTTTTGAATGTAATTTCCAACTGGCTTTTATTGATGCTGATAAGGAAAATTACTCCACTTATTTTGATTTGCTGATTGATAAAATAGATATTGGTGGTTATCTTATTGCTGACAATGTGCTTTGGAGCGGAAATGTAACCAATGAAAAAATGGATACAGAAACTTTAGCTATAAATGAATACAACAAAAAAACTTTAGCTGAACCTAGAGTAGAAAATGTACTTTTACCTATAAGAGATGGCCTAATGATAAGTAGAAAAATCAAATAACAAAATTGCATTAAAACAAACAGTCTTCTTATTAAAACTATATTTTTGTTAAAACTTTACTGATGATAAATTTCGAGAATATCAAAGTTGCTTTTGCTGACAAATCTGATAAGGATTTAAGTAGAGCCTATCTCCTATTTAAAACAATTAGCAACTCAAGTATTTCTAACATACTTACTGCATTTATTAAATTAGCTATGTGGCTGCATTTGCCAATTAGTTGGGCAATAAAAGCAACTGTTTACAAGCATTTTTGTGGTGGGACAACTATAGAAAATAGTCAAGCAACAATAGACAAACTTTGGGAATCAAACATTGGTACTATTCTTGATTTTTCTGCTGAAGGAAAAGAAAATGAGGAGGATTTTAACCTTGCAATGACTGAGACTATTGCTTCAATAATAAAAGCAAAATCAGAAATTTCAATACCTTTTTCAGTATTTAAACCTACAGGTTTAGCTCGTTTTGATCTCTTAGAAAAAATTAACAACAACTCAAATCTTACAAAAGAAGAAGAAATTGAAAAAACTATCTTTGAAGGGCGAATTGAGAATATCTGCCAAACTGCAAGCGACAATAAAGTTCCTTTATTTATTGATGCGGAAGAAAGTTGGATACAAGATGCAATAGATGATATTGCAATAAAAATGATGAAAAAATTCAATAAAAATAAAGCTTGGATTTTTAATACTTTACAGCTTTACAGATATGATAGAGTTGACTATTTAGAAATGCTCGTTAAACTAGCCGAAGAAGAAAAATTCTTTGTAGGCCTGAAGCTTGTTAGAGGTGCTTACCATGAACAAGAAATTGAAAGAGCAAAAGAAAAAGGATATAATTGCCCAGTACATACTATTAAAGAAAATACTGATACTGATTACAACAAAGCTCTTACAATTTGTATTGAAAATATTGATTTTGTATCAGTTTGTGCAGGAACACATAATGAAGAAAGTTCAGCTTTTTTAGTGGAACTACTTAACAAACATAACATCTCAAAAGATGATAAAAGAGTTTACTTATCTCAACTATTAGGAATGAGTGATCATATCTCATATAATGCCGCTAAAAAAGGTTTTAATGTAGTAAAATATGTTCCTTACGGGCCAGTAAAAGATGTAATCCCTTACTTAATTAGGCGTGCTGAAGAAAACACTTCTATAGCAGGTCAAATGGGGCGTGAACTTACAAATATCATTGAAGAGAAAAAAAGGAGGAGAAACGCTTAAAAATTACAAATTCCCTCTTCATTATTAGCTTTAAACCTCATCACTTTTACGCTTTTATCATCATAATAACAAAGCTCAAAAGTCACTGCTAAATTATATCCTTTTACTGAGTTTTCAATTACATAATATTGGCAAGGCTCTCCATCTTCCTCTGATAAATCAAAATTTACCTCTCCATCTTCTAATACTGTAAGTATATCTTCTTTTGTGATATTATAATACACTAATTGACACTCAGCCTGAGTAGTAAAATCAGTTGCTATTGCAATTACATTTCCATCAGTATCAGTAGAATTAGGATAAAGATGAGTAATTACTCTCTTGTCCATATCAAAGTAATCCATGTATGCATAAAAGGTGTCTTTTAATCTGTTTTCTGGCCCCATTGAGAGGAAGAAAATACTTATCAATGCTCCAAATCCAAAAAATAAAAGTCTTCTTCTCATAGTGCTATCTTGTTGCCATTATTAGTTCTAAATCCTTAAACGGAATTTTAAAATTCCTGCTTAACAATTCATTCGTGTTACTTCCTTTGTAAGCATAAATACCATTACGTAAACATTCATGTTTTCTTATCGTATTTTCTACTCCACCTTCTTCTGATATTCTAAGTAAAATAGGAGTTAAAATATTACTAATTGCCATTGACGCTGTACGAGAAACTCTTGATGCAATATTTGGCACACAATAATGAACAACACCATGCATTGTAAAAGTAGGTTTCTTATGAGTAGTAACCATAGAAGTTTCAAAACTACCTCCTTGATCAATACTTACATCAATTACAACAGCTCCTTTTTTCATCTGTTGAACCATTTCTTCACTTACAATACAAGGTACTCTACCATCACCAATTCGCAATGCTGATATTACAACATCTGCTCTTCTCAATGCTTTCATTAAAGCCTTTGGCTGAATTGAAGATGTACTAACTCTCTGATTGATATTGTTTTGCAATCTTCTTAATTTTGAAACAGAATTATCAAAAACTATAACTGATGAACCTAGCCCCATTGCTGTTCTACATGCATATTCTCCAACAGTTCCTGCACCTATTACAACAACATTAGTTGGCATTATGCCTGAAATCCCTCCAAGCATCAATCCTTTTCCATTATTTACGTTAGATAAATACTCACCAGCAATTAATAATGAAGTGCTACCAGCAATTTCACTCATACTCCTTACAATAGGTAATTTATCTTGAGTATCTTTAATAAACTCAAAACCAAAAGCTGTAATATTTTTTTTATTTATGGTTTTAAAATATTCTGCTGATTGAGTGCACATTTGAACTGCAGAAATTAATTCCTGGCCTTTATGCATAAGTTCTAATTCTGATTTTGTAGGAGGTTCAATTTTAAGAATAAACATTGCCTTAAAAACATCATCTTTGGTATAAGCAATTTCTGCTCCATTATCAGCATATTGTTTGTCAGAAAAATTTGCTGCTTCTCCAGCTCCTTTTTCAATGATGATACTGTGTCCGTTTGCTACCAATAAACCAACAGATTCAGGAGTTAAACTTACTCGGTTTTCCTGAAATGATGATTCCTTAGGAATGCCAATTTGTAATTGTTTAAAGTTTGGTTTAACTTCTAGCATTTCTTCTTTTGGCATCAAACCAAATGAACTGAATATTTTTTCTTTTGACATAACTAAATTAATACATTAATCACTCTCTTATTTCCATCAAGATGCATCTTTACAACTACCATATCATCTTCTATCAAGTTAGGAATTTTCTCAGGCCATTCAATAAAACAATAAGCATCACTAAAAAAATATTCTTCATATCCCATATCAAATGCCTCTTGCTCATCTTCTAATCTGTAAAAATCAAAATGATATATTTTATACTCTTCTTTTGTCAGATATTCATTAACAATTGAAAAAGTAGGACTACTTACAACATCATTCACTCCTAACTGCGAAGATAGTTCTTTTATTAGAGTTGTCTTTCCGACTCCCATTTCAGCATAAAAAACGAACTTCTTATGAGGGGAAGTTCTTGTCAGAAATTCTTTTGTAATTTTAGGAAGTTGCTCTAAATCATCTACAATAAGTGTAAAACTCATAACTTAGTTTTTAAAGTAATTATTGGTATTATCATCTCTTCCATTGAAATTCCACCATGCTGGTAAGTGTTTTTATAAAATTTAACAAATTGATTGTAATTGTTTTGATATACAAAATACATATCCTCTTTTGCAAATATATATTTACTACTTACATTTTGGATTGGTAAATAAAAATCCAATGGTTTTTCCATCTCAAAAACATCATTCTCCTTATAATTCAAATTTTTTCCTTGCTTGTACCTTAAATTAGCATTTACATTTCTATCGCCAATAACTTTGGAAGGTTTATTTACATTTATTGTCCCATGATCAGTTGTGATAATTAAATTTGCATCTTGCTTGGCAATCTGTTTTAAAATATCTTTTAATGGAGAATGATCAAACCATGAAGCGGTTAAAGAACGATAAGCAGCATCATCATCAGCTAATTCTTTTATCACCTTCATATCAGTACGAGCATGAGATAACATATCCACAAAATTATAAACTATCACATTCAATGAATTAGTTTTCATATTTGGAATTTTATTCACTACTTTTCTTCCAAAATCAAGATTTGTTATTTTTGTATAAGATGATTTAGACGCTCTCTTACCTAGTCTCTGCAGATTATCTAAAAGAAATTCCTCTTCAAACATATTTTTCCCACCTTCATCTTCATCATTCTTCCACATATCAGGAAACCTTTTCTGAATTTCAGATGGTAACATTCCACAAAAAATTGCATTACGGGCATATTGAGTTGCAGTAGGTAAAATACTAGTATACATCTCATCTTTTAGAACTTCAAAATCTTTTAATATTGAAGGTTCAATAATTTTCCATTGATCGTATCTTAAATTATCAATCAGAATCATATAAGTGGGTTTTCTATCACTCATTAATGGTACAACTTTCTTTTTGATAATATTATGTGACATTAAAGGTGCCTCATTTCCTTGTATCCAATCTTTATAATTTTGTTTTACAAACTTAAAAAACTGAGAGTTTGCTTCAGTTTTCTGCATTTCAAGAATTTGTTCTACACTATTATCAACCGATTTTTCCAACTCCAATTCCCAAAAAGTAAGTTTCTTAAAAATATCATACCACTCTACTTTATTTAGGTATGATGATAATTTAGTGCTAATATTTCTAAAATCTTGCTGATAATTTCTTGTGGTTTTCTCTTCAACCAGCCTATTTGAATCAATATTCTTTTTAATTGCTAATAATATCTGATTTGGATTTACTGGTTTAATTAAATAATCTGCAATTTTTGAGCCGATTGCCTCCTCCATTATACTCTCTTCCTCGCTTTTGGTAATCATAACTACAGGTATATTTGCATGTTTTTCTTTAATTATAGTTAAAGTTTCTAAACCAGTTAAACCTGGCATATTCTCATCTAAAAAAATCAAATCAAATTTATGTTCTTCTAGTATTTCTAATGCTTCATCACCACTTTTTGAAGGTGTTAAATCATACCCTTTATTTTCTAAATAAATAATGTGGGGTTTTAATAAATCTATCTCATCATCTGCCCAAAGTATCTTTATCATATTTTATTGATTTATGTTTTACAAAAATTAAAAAAAATCCGTTATTTGCCTATATGCATTCCAAAAAAAAAGATAAAATAATTAACGACCCTATTTATGGATTTGTAACCCTAGAAAACGGAATAATTACAGACCTAATTGACCACCCCTTTTTCCAACGATTACGAAAAATTTCACAATTAGGACTTTCATATCTCGTGTATCCTGGTGCTCATCACTCACGTTTTCATCATGCAATTGGCTGTTTGCATTTAATGAGCAAAGCCATAAATCAGATAAAACAAAAAGGACACGATATTTCCAATGAAGAATCAGAGGCCCTGAAAATTGCTATTCTTTTGCATGATATCGGTCACGGACCGTTCTCTCATGCGCTTGAAAATTCAATTGTCTCTAATGTCTCACACGAACATCTTTCTTCACAATTTATGCACAATTTTAACGAAAAATTTAATGGAAAATTATCTTTAGCTATTGATATTTTTAATAATAAACATCCAAAGAAATTCCTACACCAGCTAGTTTCTTCTCAATTGGATATGGATAGGCTTGACTACTTGAAAAGAGATAGTTTCTTTTCTGGAGTAACTGAAGGAAATATCGGCACAGAACGCATCATAAATATGCTTGATGTTGTTGATGATAAACTTGTAGTACAAGAAAAAGGAATCTATTCTATTGAGAAATTCTTGATTGCAAGAAGGCTAATGTATTGGCAGGTTTATTTACACAAAACTGTTGTTGCGGCTGAAAATATGTTAATTAAAGTACTTAAAAGAGCTAAATATTTAATGATGAATAATCATGATATTTTTGCAACTCCAGCACTTTCATTATTCTTAAAAAACAATTTTAGTATCTCTGATTTTGAAAATGATGATAACCTTCTTGAGAGTTTTGCTGAACTTGATGATAATGATATTTTTATTTGCTTAAAATATTGGAAAAAAGAAGAGGATTTTGTGCTTTCAAATTTATCTGAGATGATTCTAAACAGAAATATTCTTAAAATTAAAGTCCAAAAAAACTCCTTTATTGAGTCCGAAATAAAAGAAAAAGAAATGGAACTTCTTAAAAAAAATAATATATCATCAGAAGAAGTAAATTACTTTATCTTTACTGATAAGGTTAGTAATAGCACTTACAACATTGAAAAATCTAACATCAATATTTTAATGAAAAATGGAGACGTAATTGATATTACTTCAGCATCAGATCAATTCAATATTGATGCTTTAAACAAAACGGTAAATAAATACTTTTTATGCTATCCTAACAAGATTTAATTTTAACATCTAAAACGATTAAAATTATTAAATTCGCCAAATGAAATTTACTGCTCAACAAATTGCTGATTTACTTAACGGAGACATAGAGGGGAATGGGAATATTGCAGTGACTTCAGTTGCTAAAATTGAGGAAGGGTGCTCTGGGGATTTATGCTTTTTAGCAAATGAAAAATACACTCCGTACATTTACACTACTGATGCATCCGTTGTAATTGTAAATAGATCATTTACACCTGAAAAATCAATAAAATCTACTATAATAAAAGTTGAAGATGCTTACACTTCATTTAGTAAATTATTACAGATTTACAATAAGATGAAATTCAATAAAGTTGGCCTATCAAACAAAGCTGATATCTGCAAAGACACATCAATTGCTAATGATGTTTATATTGGTGCTTTTACAACAATTTGTGAGGGAGTTACAATTGGAAAAAATGTAAAAATTTACCCAAATTGTTACATTGGTAAGAATGTCAGCATTTCAGAAAACACTATTATTTTTCCAAATGTATCAATCTATCATGATTGTAAAATTGGAAAGGATAACTTCATTCATTCTGGAGTTGTAATTGGATCTGATGGTTTTGGTTTTGCTCCTAATGAAGACAATAATTACAACAAAATTAGTCAGATTGGAAATGTAGAAATTGCTGATAATGTAGAAATTGGAGCAAATACTACTATCGATAGAGCTACAATGGGATCTACAAAAATTGGGAAAGGAGTAAAACTTGATAATTTAATACAAATTGCTCATAATGTAGATATTGGAGAAAATACAGTAATTGCTGGACAAACTGGAGTTGCTGGCTCATCAAAAATTGGAAAAAATTGTATGATTGGTGGGCAAGTTGCAGTATCTGGTCATCTTACAATTGCTGATGAAGTAAAAATTGCTGGACAAAGTGGGATTGCTTCAAATATTAATGAGAAAGGAGCGATAGTTCAAGGACCTATGGCTTTTGATATTAGAGATTATCAAAGAGCATATATTATTTTTAAAAAGTTACCACAGATGTATCAAACGCTCTATAAACTGAAAAAAGAAAATGACTCCTAAACTACAAAAAACCATTCAAAATAGCGTTTCTATTTCAGGAGTTGGAATTCACACAGGTGTTTTTACAAATATGACACTTGTTCCTGCTGATGCAAATACAGGAATTAGATTTATCCGTACTGACCTTGAAGAAAATCCAGTAATAAAGGCTGATATTGATAATGTGTTTTCTACTGATAGAAGTACTGGGCTTAAAAAAGGAAAAGCTGAAATAAATACTGTTGAACATATTTTAGCAGCTGTTGTTGGTGCTGAAATTGATAATCTCATTATTGAAGTCGATAATATTGAGATTCCTATCTTAGATGGAAGTGCAAAGGATTTTGCAATTCTCATTCAAAAATCAGGAATTCAAACTCTTAATGTAAAAAAACAATTCTTTGAAATAAATAGAAAAATTTCATACACTGATAAAGAAACGGGAACAACCTTAATCGCTACTCCTTCCAATGAATATCAAATTGATGTAGAGATTGATTATAATTCAGAAACCTTAGGGATTCAAAATGCTTCTTTAGATTCGATCACAGATTTTAATACTGAAATTGCCGCAAGCAGAACATTCTGTTTTTTACATGAACTTGAGGTTTTATTAGACAGTGACTTAATAAAAGGTGGTGATGTAAATAATGCAATTATTGTTGTTGAAAATGAAATAACAAAAGAGAAACTTGCTAAGCTAGGAATGGCATTTAATAGAACTGAGATTACAGTTAATAAAAAAGGATATCTTAACAACTTAACTTTAAGACATCAAAACGAACCCGCAAGACACAAGCTACTAGACGTAATAGGCGACCTGGCATTGGTAGGAAAATCTATCAAAGGAAAAATTACTGCAACTAAACCAGGACATAAAAATAATACTAATTTTGCTAAAAAATTAAAGCAAATAATGATTGAAAACATGAATAAAACTGCCCCAGTAATCAATTTTGAAGAAGCTCCATTGTATAACAAAGAGAATATTAAGAAAATTTTACCACATAGAGAACCATTCTTATTTCTTGATGAAATTAGAGAAATACAAAAGGAATCAATTGTAGGAGTAAAATATGTAACAGCTGATGAAGATTATTTTAAAGGTCATTTTCCAGGAGAGCCTGTAATGCCTGGAGTTTTACAATTGGAAACTATGGCTCAAGCAGGGGGGGTTTTAATTTTAAGCTCGTTAGAAAACCCTGAGGATTACTTGACTTTCTTTATGAAAATTGACAATGCAAAATTCAAGAAAAAAGTAATTCCTGGAGATACAATTATTTTCAGATTAAACTTAATTTCCCCTATTCGAAGAGGACTTTGCCACATGCATGGTAAAGGTTTTGTTAATGGAAAAATTGTTGTAGAAGGAGATTTATTAGCACAAATAGCACCTAAAAAATAATATTATGCATCAGCCATTAGCTTTTATACATACTGACTCTAAAATAGCAAGAAATGTTGTAATTGAACCATTTGTTACTATTGAAAAAGATGTAGAAATTGGCAGTGGAACTTGGATAGGAAGTAATGTTACCATAATGGAAGGGGCTCGAATTGGAAAAAATTGCAGAATTTTTCCTGGTGCAGTAATTTCTGCTATACCTCAGGATTTAAAATTCGAAGGAGAAAAATCCCTAACGATAATTGGAGATGATTGTACAATTAGAGAATGTGCTACTATTAATAGAGGAACATCAGCAAGTGGTAAAACAATAGTTGGAAATAATTGTTTAATTATGGCATATGCTCACATTGCACATGATTGCATTATTGGAGATAATTGCGTAATTGTAAACTCAGTAGCTCTTGGAGGTCATGTTACAATAGGTGATTATGCAATCATTGGAGGACTCTCTGCAATTCATCAATTTGTATCTGTAGGAAAACATGCAATGGTTTCTGGAGGATCCTTAGTACGAAAAGATGTTCCTCCTTACATAAAAGCAGCTCGTGAGCCCTTATCATTTGTGGGAATTAACTCTATTGGATTAAGAAGAAGAGGGTTTTCTGACGATAAAATAAAAGAGATTCAAGCAATTTTTAGAATTTTATTTCAGAACAACAATAACAATACGCAAGCATTATTAAAAATTGAAACTGAAATAAATGCCTCACCAGAACGAGATGAAATCATTTCTTTTGTACAGAATTCAGGAAGAGGAATTATGAAAGGTTATAATCAAAAATAAAAACTATGGCAACTACAGCAGACTTTAGAAACGGATTATGTTTTAATCACAATGGAGATCCTTGGAAAATTGAATCTTTCCTGCATGTTAAACCAGGAAAAGGACCTGCATTTGTACGTACAAAAATTAGAAATTTAAATACAGGAAGGCTATTAGATAATACTTTTACTTCCGGAGTAAAAATTGATGTAATTAGGGTAGAAAATAGAAAATATCAGTTTTTGTATGCTGAGGGTAATGATTATCATTTGATGAATAATGATGATTACGAACAAATTATGATGCAAAAAGACTTCATTGAAAATGTACAATTCCTAAAAGAGGGAGCAACAGTTGAGGTCCTTTTTCATGCTGATGAGGGTATGCCTTTATCAGCACAAGTCCCTTCTCAGGTAATATTAGAAATTACATTTACTGAACCAGGTGTAAAAGGAAATACAGCAACAAATGCAACTAAACCAGCAACTACAGAAAGTGGTGCGATTATAAATGTTCCTTTATTTATAAATGAAGGAGATAATATTAAAATTGATACTGAAAAAGGAGCTTATTTAGAAAGAATAAAATAATAATGAAAAGACACAATTTTTCAGCAGGACCATGTATACTACCACAAAAAGTTTTAAGACAAGCATCGGCAGCTGTGCTTAATTTTAATGATGATAATTTATCCTTAATTGAGATTTCACATAGAAGTAAACCTTTTGTAGATGTAATGGATAAGGCTATTTCTCTAGTAAAAGAACTTTTAAATATTCCTAAAGAATATTCAGTTCTTTTCTTACAAGGTGGGGCGAGTATGGAATTTCTGATGGTAGCCATGAATTTAATGAAAGTAGGTGGTAAAGCTGCTTATACTAATACTGGGACATGGGCAAAAAAAGCAATTAATGAAGGCAATAGTTTAGGTGAAGCAATAGTATTAGGTGATTCATCTGACAAAAATTACAGTTACATCCCTAAAGGATATACAATCCCTAGCGATGTAGATTACTTTCATTGTACTTCCAACAATACAATTTACGGAACACAAATGAAAAAATTTCCGCACTGCCCTACCCTCATGGTTTGTGATATGAGTTCGGATATCTTCAGCAGAAAAATTGAAGTTTGTAATTTTGACATCATCTATGCAGGGGCTCAAAAAAATATGGGTCCTGCAGGAACAACTTTAGTAATTGTAAAAGATGATATTTTAGGAAAGACAGGAAGAAATATTCCAACTATATTAGATTACAATACGCATATCAGTAAGGATAGTATGTTCAACACTCCTCCTGTATTCCCTATTTATGTATCTATGCTTACTTTACAATGGTTAAAAGACTTAGGAGGTGTAGAGGTAATTGAAAAAATGAATCAAGATAAAGCAGATTTATTATATGCAGAAATTGATAGAAACCCTTTGTTTGAAGGAACAGCTGCAAAGGAAGATCGTTCAAATATGAATGTTTGTTTCTTATTAACAGATAGCAGCAAAGAAGAAGCATTCAACACTATGTGGAATGCAGCAGGAATAAGAGGAATAAAAGGACATAGATCTGTTGGAGGTTTTAGGGCATCCATGTACAATGCAATGCCAATTGAAAGCGTACAAGTATTAGTAGATGTAATGAATAAATTAGAACAAAATTAAGATGACTAAGATATTAGCAAATGATGGAATCTCACAAGCTGGGATTGATGCTTTAACAGAAAAAGGATTTGCAGTAATAACTAAAAAAGTAGCACAAGAGGATCTAATAAATGTTATTAATATTGAAAACTATGAAGTACTTTTAGTCAGAAGTGCTACTACTGTCCGTAAAGAATTAATTGATGCTTGTCCTCACTTGAAAATAGTAGGAAGAGGAGGTGTAGGAATGGATAATATTGATGTAGATTATGCTCGTGAAAAAGGAATTAATGTAATTAATACTCCAGCAGCCTCATCAGCTTCAGTCGCTGAACTTGTTTTTGCTCATTTATTTGGAATGGTGCGTTTCTTATTTGATAGTAATCGTCAAATGCCATTAATTGGAGATGCGGATTTTAAAGGCTTAAAAAAGTCCTACGCTAATGGTAGAGAACTTGCAGGAAAAACTTTAGGAATTATCGGTTTTGGTCGTATTGGACAGGAGGTGGCAAAAAGAGCAATTGGGCTTGGAATGAAGGTTATTGCTCACGATAAATTTATTCAGGAAGTTAACATTACTTTAGACTTCTTTAATGGAGATAAAAAATCATTTACTATTGAAACTGAAAGCTTAAAAGAAGTGCTTTCAAATTCTGACTTTATTACTTTACATATTCCTAAAATTGGAGATAAGGCTGTAGTTGGTGCTGAAGAAATAGGAATGATGAAAACTGGTGCTGGAATTGTGAATGCTTCTAGAGGTGGAGTAATTGACGAAACTGCCTTAATGTTTGCATTGGATAAAGAAAAACTAGCTTATGCTGGATTAGATGTATTTGACAATGAACCAACACCAAGTATACATATTTGCATGCATAATGCAATTTCTCTTACACCACATATTGGTGCAGCAACTCTAGAAGCACAAGAGAGAATTGGGACAGAATTAGCTGATCAAATTGCAACTCATTTTAATAAATAGAAATGGCTATCGTTCGCTCATTTAAAGCCATTCGACCAACAAGAGATAAAGCAAATTTAGTAGCTTCTCGCTCGTATTTATCTTATTCAGATGAAACTTTAAAGGAGAAGTTAGAACACAACCCTTTTACTTTTTTACACATTATTAATCCTGATTATGATGATAAAATAAAATTGAATGGAGTAGAAAAATTTAAAGCTGTAAAAGAAAAATTTAATAAATTTAAAGAGGCTGGTTTCTTAATAACTGAACCTTCTGAATCTCTTTATATTTATCAGCAAATACACGGAAACCATACATTTGAAGGAATAATTGGAGCTACTGCTGTGGCTGATTATTTAAATGGTAATATAAAAAAGCACGAACATACGCTTACAGCTAGAAGAGATATGTTCAAAAGCTACTTGGATACTACTGGGTTCAATGCAGAACCTGTTTTATTATGTCATAAAGAAAATACAACTATAACAGCTATTATACAGCAGTACAAAGGAACTAGATCTGAATATGAATTTACCACAACTAATAAAGTAGTTCATAAACTCTGGTTAGTAAATAATACGGATGACATTGATACCATTACAAATGCTTTTGCCACAATTGATAATTTATATATTGCAGATGGGCACCATAGGTCAGCTTCTTCTGCTCTATTATCAGAAACAAGCAATAAAGAAAACAGTCAGTATTTTATGAGTTTCTTGATTGATGAAAATCAACTAAATATTATTAATTTTAACCGATTAGTAAAACATACTAATGGATTAAATGCTCCAGAATTAATTACTGAAATTGGCAAATCATTTACTGTAAGAAAAAAAGGAAATACTCTTTACTCCCCTACTTTAATAGATGAAATATCGATGTATTTAAGTGGTGATTGGTATTCCTTAATTGCAAAAGAAAGCACAGTAAAAAAAGATTGTGTAAGCAAGTTAGATCCTGCTATATTGTCGAATAACATATTAGCACCTATCCTTAATATATCAGATGAGAAAACGGATCAAAACATAGTATTTGAATCAGGTACAACTCCACTATCCGAAATTAAGAATAAAGTAGATAGTAAAGAATTTGAAGTGGCTTTTATACTAAAACCTATTGCTATAAATGCATTAAAAGAAGTAGCTGATAATAACTTAAGTATGCCACCAAAAAGCACTTATATCGAACCAAAATTACGATCGGGTCTTATCATATACTCAATAGACTAATGACAATTGCTAGTAACTTAAAAGCAATACAAAGTAGCTTAGCAAGTAAGGTAACTTTAGTTGCTGTTTCCAAAACGAAACCAAATACTGCTATACTTGAGGCTTATAATGCAGGACAAAGAATTTTTGGAGAAAATAAAGTACAAGAATTAGCACGTAAGGCTGAGGAATTACCTAAGGATATCGCTTGGCACATGATTGGGCATCTGCAAACGAATAAAGTAAAAATTATTGCTCCTTTTGTCTCTCTAATTCATGCAGTGGACAGCCTAAAATTATTAAATGAAATAAACAAAAGAGCTGAGCATAATAATAGGATAATTAACTGCCTTTTACAAGTTCATATCGCTACTGAAAGTAGTAAATTTGGTTTTGGAATTGAGGAAGTAGAAAGTGCCCTAAATCAAGCAAAAGAATTTAAGAATATTAAAATTATAGGATTGATGGGCATGGCAACTTTTACAGATGACACTCAGCAAATATCACAAGAATTCAAAAACCTTAAAACTGTATTCAATATTATACAAAATGACCACATCACTAACCTATCTATGGGGATGAGTGGAGATTATAATTTAGCAATTGAACAAGGTAGTACTATGATTCGTGTAGGAAGTGCTATATTTGGGCAAAGAAACAAATAACATGAAAAAAGTAATATCAACTAAAAATGCACCTGCAGCAATTGGGCCTTATAGCCAAGCTATATTAAGTAATAATACGCTTTATTGCTCTGGACAGATTGCAATAAATCCAGCTACAGAATACTTAGTAATAGAAAATATTACAGCTGAAACAACTCAGGTAATGCAGAATATATTAGCAGTACTTAAAGCAGCGGATATGGACTTTAGCAATGTAGTAAAGTGCAGTATATTCATGAAGGACATGAACGATTATGCATCCATAAATGAAGTATATGCTGAATTTTTTGGAGAAAATCCTCCTGCACGTGAGGCAGTACAAGTATCGGCATTGCCAAAAAATGTAAATGTAGAAATATCGGTAATAGCAGTAAAATAATGGAACTCGCTAAGCAAATAATAGAAGGAAACCGAACTGCTTTAGGGCTAGGGATTACTCTATTAGAAAGTACTTTGCCTGAGCATGTAAAACAAGCTCAAGATTTAATTACAGTCTGTTTACCATATAGCGGAAAATCAATTAGAATTGGAGTAACAGGAGTGCCAGGGGTTGGTAAAAGTACTTTTATTGAGTCCTTTGGAAAACTACTTACTAGCCAAGGAAAAAAAGTAGCTGTATTGGCTATTGACCCAACAAGCGAAAGAACCCATGGTAGCATATTAGGTGATAAAAGCCGTATGCATGAATTAGCAGCTGATGAAAATGCTTTTATCCGACCGAGCCCAAGTAGTGGAACGCTAGGTGGAGTAGCAAATAAAACACGAGAGAGTATTATTTTATGTGAAGCTGCTGGCTTTGAGATTATCCTTATAGAAACAGTTGGTGTTGGACAAAGCGAAACCACTGTAAGCTATTTAGTAGATTTCTTTTTACTATTGATGCTATCAGGTGCTGGTGATGAATTACAAGGTATTAAAAGAGGTATAATGGAACTAGCTGATGCACTTGCAATTTCCAAAGCGGATGGCGATAACATCACAAATGCCAAGAATGCTGCACTAGCTTACACAAGAGCATTACACCTATTCCCTGCTATGGAAAATGGTTGGACGCCACAAGTTAGCACTTGCTCAGCTTTAGAAAATATTGGTGTATTAGAAATATTTGAAACAATAAATAATTTTGATACACAAATGATAAGCAGTGGATGGAAAAATGAAAATAGAAAAAACCAAAATAATTACTGGCTACATCATTTAGTAAAAGAAGAATTAGGCAGCAAAAAATACAATTTATTTCTAGCTGAAGGAAAACTTAAATTACTAGAGAAAGAATTAATTAAAGGGATTTCTATTTATCAATTATTAAGTAAACTATAGATGCTGAAAATAGTGTGTATAGTAATTTTTTGATTTAATAAAATAAATGCATTTTTTCTTTCTTTTTCCATCCCGCCCCGCTACTGTAATCTGCAAAATAAATGATAATATCAGCTTGTGAAGCGTATTCCACAAAGAAGATTTTCTTGTCTGCCCTACTTGCATAATCTACAAAAAACCAATTCCCGTCATTCTTTCCTGCTCGGCTTTCGTAATCAACCTTATAAACAGATAAATCAGCTCTGCTTTCATAGTCAGCAACAAATACTTTAATATCAGCTTGGCTTGCATATTCAACTGAGAATACTTTTTGAGCTTTAGTAATTGTTGTGCAACTAATTACCAAAATAAGTATTAAAATCATCTTTTTCATGCTTCAAAATTACAAATTTATAAATAGAAAACAAAATCAAACAACTAGTAAAACCAACCAACAACTATTTCCTATATTTGCCACCTCTAAAAAATACAATAAAAAAAGCATGACAAAAGTATCAGATAGACTAAATCGCCTTGCAGAATCAGCAACCCTAGCAATGGCACGAATGAGTAGAGAACTTAAAGCTAAAGGGCATGATGTAATTGCCTTAAGCCTTGGAGAACCCGATTTTGACACACCTGATTTCATAAAAGAAGCAGCCAAAAAAGCAATTGAAGATAATTACTCTCACTACACACCAGTACCTGGTTTACCTGAACTAAGAAACGCTATTGTTACCAAATTCAAAAGAGATAATAATTTAGAATTTACCGCTGATCAAATTGTAACTTCTACCGGAGCAAAGCAGTCGCTTGCCAATGTATGTTTGAGTTTACTAAACCCTGGTGATGAGGTGCTTTTACCTTGTCCTTACTGGGTAAGTTATGCTGAAATCATAAAGCTAGCTGAAGGCGTACCAGTTGAAGTACCATCTTCAATTGATAGTGATTTTAAGGTTACACCTGAAGAATTAGAAGCTGCAATTACACCCAACACTAAGCTATTGATGTTCAGTTCACCTTGTAACCCAAGTGGAACGGTTTACACAAAAGATGAACTTGAGGCTATCGCAAAAATGCTGGAGAAATATCCTAATATTTATGTTGTTGCTGATGAGATTTATGAGCATATTAACTTTACTGAAGGGCACTTTTCAATGGGAACAATCCCTAGCATGAAAGAAAGAACAGTCACTGTCAATGGAGTAAGTAAAGGATATGCTATGACAGGTTGGCGTGTTGGTTTTATTGGCGCACCACTTTGGATAGCAAAAGCTTGTAACAAAATTCAAGGGCAAATAACTTCAGCAACTTGTGCAATTGCACAAAAAGCTGCTGAAACAGCTATGCTTGCCAATCCTAAAGAAGTTACTACTGATATGAAAGCTACTTTCCTAAAAAGGAGAGATATGATATTAAATGAACTAAATAATATTGAAGGAATCAAATGTAATATCCCTCAAGGAGCGTTTTATGTTTTCCCTGATGTGAGTTATTATTTTGGTAAATCTGACGGCACTACTAACATTAACAATGCAAATGATTTTTGTATGTATTTACTAAACAGTTGTTATGTTGCTTTTGTAGCTGGTGATGCCTTTGGTAACCCTGAATGTGTTAGAATTTCGTATGCAGCAGCAGATGATAAATTGATGGAGGCAATGGGAAGAATTAAGAATCAATTAGCAAAATTAAGCTAATGGATTTTGAAACATTATTTCAGAATTTTAACAATAAAAAAGTCCTTATTGTAGGTGATGCTATGATTGATGCTTATATGTGGGGAGAAATTAATAGAATGTCTCCAGAAGCTGCTGTTCCTGTTGTTGAAGTGAAAAAACATGAAAACCGATTAGGTGGAGCAGCAAATGTTGCACTTAATCTAAAAGCACTTGGAGCAACTCCTATACTTTGTTCATTAGTTGGTACAGGAAATAGAGGTATTTTGTTTAAAAAATTAATGAAAGAATCAAACCTTTCAACAGCAGGAATTCTTGCTAATAGCAAAAGGAAAACAACTATAAAAACTCGAGTAATTGCTGAAAAAAAGCACCAATTACGAATTGATGAGGAAGAAACTCACCCTATCATTCAAGCTAAAGAATTCTTAAAACTTACCGAAAGTTTAATGGCTAATATTGATGTTATTATTTTACAAGACTACAACAAAGGGATACTTACTTCTGAAGTTATTGAAAGCGTAATATCAGCAGCAAATAAAAAAGGAATACCAACAATAGTAGATCCTAAAAAACAGAATTTCAATTCCTATAAAAACTGTACCATATTTAAGCCAAATCTAATAGAGATTAAAAATGGACTGAATATTGACTTTAATGCTGATAAAGTAAATGAAATTGAGAAAGCAACAAGTAAACTAAGAGAAAAATTAAATGCTAATGGTATCCTTTTAACTTTATCAGAAAGAGGTATTTGTGTAATCTCAAAAGAGAACTTTACACATACACCTGCATTTAAAAGAAACATTATTGATGTTTCTGGAGCTGGAGATACAGTAGTATCTGTAGCATCATTATGCCTTGCTTCAAAAATGGATTACACACAACTCTCAATTCTTTCTAATCTAGCTGGTGGAATAGTTTGTGAGGAAGTTGGAGTAGTACCAATTAATAAAGACAAATTGCTTACTGAAGCAAAAAAACATATTTAATAATGTCAAAAGTGACACCTTACAATAGTTCAAAAAGCAAGAAAATACAAGTTTCTGAAATGTTTGATAATATCTCCAATAGCTACGATTTTTTAAATCATTCATTATCATTAGGAATGGATAATGTTTGGCGTAAAATTGCAATTAAAAAGCTAACAAATAATCCTAAAATAATACTTGACATTGCAACTGGAACAGGAGATTTTGCAGTAAGTGCAGCAAAATACACAGATGCAAAAATTACTGGCGTAGATATTTCACAAGGGATGCTAAATGTTGGGATTGAGAAAATAAAGAAAAAAAACCTCAATAACAGAATTTCTCTTCAATTAGCAGACTCTGAGAGCTTGCCATTTAATGACAATACATTTGATGCTATAACAGCAGGATTTGGTGTTAGGAATTTTGAGGATCTTAATAAAGGTTTATCAGAAATGAATAGAGTTTTAAATAAGGATGGAATATTAGTAATTTTAGAGCCTTCTACTCCAAAATATTTTCCATTAAAACAATTCTATAAATTGTATTTTCATTATGTATTGCCAACTATTGGGGCATGGATTTCTAAGGACAAATCAGCATATTCTTATCTGCCAGAATCTGTTGATGCTTTTCCATCAGGAGAAAAATTTATTGTTGAACTTAAAAATGTAGGATTTAGAGATTGTAAGCACATCCCTCTCACATTTGGAATTGTATCACTTTATATCGCAATAAAATAAAACAGAATTCGTTTAGGGGCTGATGCAAAAACTCACTATATATTTCCTTTTACTTGCCTTGTTTTTAGGGACACTTAATTCTAAAGCTCAAAGGAATAAAAGAGCACAAAACTTAATACAATACGATTTCAAAAAATTACATTTTGGTTTTACACTAGGAATAAATGATTTAAACTTTAACATGCAGAAGAATTCGAATACTATTACAAATGACACTTTAAAAACACTGCATTCAAAAAGTCAAAAAGGATTTAATTTGGGTATTGTATCTAACCTCAGAATTGGAAAATATACAGATTTAAGATTTGTACCAACTTTAGTTTTTGGAGAAAGACATTTATATTATGGATTTATAGATGAAGAACAAAAAGATGATATGCGTATTAAGAGAATAGAATCTACACTCATTGATTTTCCAATTTACATTAAATACAAATCTGCCAGATATAATAATTTCAGAACATATGTAATTGGAGGATTAAAGTACAGTATAGATATTGCTTCTCAAGATAAAATTGATGATAAAGGGCAAGAAATTGTAAAATTGAAAAAAAATGATTTAATGGGTGAAGTTGGTTTTGGATTAGATTTTTATTTAGAATACTTTAAATTCTCTCCACAAATAAAATTATCTTACGGATTACTTAACTTGCTTTCAAAGGACGAATCTATTTACAATCAATCACTTAATCGATTAACAACAAACGGCTGGATGCTTTCGTTTACTTTTGAATAAATTAAAATCTTTTTCATTTTAATAAGTTAAATTATTTTTTGTCATTTTATAATTTAGGTAGATTTTTTGCTAAAAATAAAAAACCTGCTAATATTTTATGTAATATTGCTAAAATAAAACCACAACTTAATGGATCAATTTTTAGTAACTTTCCTACTTGTAATAGTGTATCTTATACTATTAATTTTTGCGAGATATCTAAAAATAGGAAAAAAACAATCTGATGGTCATTGTAATAATTATTGCCCTGATTGCCATGCAGCTTTAAACAGAGTTAGAAGAACACAAAAAGATCAACTAATACACCATTTTACTTTCAGAATATTTGATGCTAGACGATATGTTTGTAATACGTGTGGCTGGGAAGGATTGAGGTGGTAAGAACAATTTATTTTGGGTAAGATTAATCACAAAACTCATGCAATAAAATTGAAGTAGCAACCGCTACATTTAATGATTCTGCACTTTTTCCAATATTTTTTATTGAAACTTTATCTGTTATTAATTTATTAATTTCAGGAGAAATTCCATTTGCTTCATTACCCATTACTAAATGGGCAGATTTAGGAAGCTTAACTTCGTTTAGATGATTACCATGCATAAATGCTCCATAAATAGGTGTTTTAATTTCTGATAAATAATTTTCTAAATCTGTATAATTAACTTGCACTCTACATACAGAACCCATTGCAGATTGCACAACTTTAGGATTAAATATATCAACTGTATTTTTAGAACAAATAATTTGTTTTACACCAAACCAGTCACAGATTCTAACGATTGTACCTAAATTTCCTGGATCATTTATTTCGTCTAAAACAAGAGTTATCCCTTCATGTTCTATAATTTTATGATTATTAAAATTAACAATGGCTAACACCTTATTAGGAGATTTTAAGTTGCTAATTCTTTGCAACTCTCCTTTACTAATTTGAGTAATACTATCACAATTTATTTTCCATTCTTTTGTTGCATAAATATCTTTAATTTCAAAATCTGACTTCAATAGCTCTGAAACTATCTTCTCCCCTTCAGCTATAAATAATTGTTCCTTTATTCTATTCTTTTTAAGTGACAAACTCTTTATAAATTTAATCTGATTTTTAGTAATCACTAGCTTTGTTTTTTATTAATAATCAATAATATGAAATTATTGGAAAATCCGTGCTCAAATTAACAACAATCTTATAATTTTGTTATTCCAAATTTAAAAATATATAATCTTATGTCTAAATTTAAGACAGGCGTGCTTACAGGAGAAGAATTACAAGTAATATTTGCAGATGCAAAACTAAATAAATATGCTTTACCAGCTGTAAATGTTAGTAATACAAGTACAGTAAATGCTGTTCTGGAAACTTCAGCAGAATTAAATTCACCTTCTATAGTTCAGTTCTCAAATGGGGGCTGTGTGTTTTATGCAGGAAAAGGGCTGTCTAATGAAAATCATGAAGCAGCTATTGCAGGAGGAATTTCTGGAGCAATGCATGTTCATCAGATGGCAGAACTTTATGGAGCAAGTATCATTTTACATACTGACCATGCCGCAAAAAAATTATTACCTTGGATTGATGGGCTACTAGAAGCAGGTGAAGAATTCTATGCAGCATACGGAAAACCATTGTATTCTTCACATATGATTGATTTATCGGAAGAACCTTTAGAAGAAAATATTGAATTATGTAAACAGTACTTAAAAAGAATGAGTGCTATTGACATGACTTTAGAAATTGAGTTAGGAATTACAGGTGGGGAAGAAGATGGAGTTGACAACACAGATGTTGATGTTTCTAAACTATACACACAACCTGAAGAGGTAGCTTATGCTTATGAAGAATTAATGAAAATAAGTGATAAATTCACTATTGCAGCTGCCTTTGGAAATGTACATGGAGTATACAAGCCAGGAAATGTAGTGCTGACTCCAAAAATTCTTGATAATTCCCAAAAATTTATTGAAGAAAAATTTGGAACTGAAAAGCAGCCAATTAATTTTGTTTTTCATGGTGGTTCAGGATCGAGTCAAGCAGAAATTACTGAAGCTATAGGATATGGTGTAATCAAAATGAACATTGACACTGATTTACAATGGGGATTCACTGAAGGAGTAAGAGATTACTTTTTAGCGAAAAATGATTATGTAAAAACTCAAATTGGCAACCCTGAAGGAGAGGAAATACCTAATAAAAAGTATTATGATCCTAGAAAATATTTAAGAGAGGCTGAGCTTACTTTTAAAACAAGATTAACAAGATCATTTAAAGATTTAAATAACATAAATACAAACGCATAATATGGGTTGGTTCAAAAGAATAAAAGAAGGAATTACCACCGAAACTCATCAGAAAAAAGAAACTCCTGATGGGCTTTGGTACAAATGTCCAAAGTGTAAAACAATTATCACTACAGAGGAACATCAACAGAATTCTCATTGTTGTATTAATTGTAATTACCATTCTAGAATTGGCTCAAAAGAATATTTTGAATTATTATTTGATAATAATCAATTTACTGAGCTTGATGCAAATATGACTTCACTAGATCCTTTAAAGTTTTCTGACAAGAAAAAATATACAGATAGATTAAAATCAATGCAAAAAAATACAGGATTGAAAGATGCTATAAGAACTGCGCATGGAAAACTAAAAGGAGAAGCAGTTGTTATTGCAAGTATGGATTTCAAATTTATTGGAGGATCAATGGGATCGGTGGTTGGAGAGAAAATTGCTAGAGCAATTGACTATGCAAGAGAGAACAAACATCCAATGATTATTATCTCAAAATCAGGAGGAGCAAGAATGATGGAAGCAGCAGTATCATTAATGCAATTAGCAAAAACATCAGCAAAACTTGCACAATTTGGAAAAGATGGGTTACCTTATATATCATTATGTACAGACCCTACTTTTGGTGGAGCAACTGCTTCATTTTCAATGCTTGGAGATATGAATATAGCAGAACCAAATGCACTAATTGGATTTGCAGGGCCTAGAGTAGTAAAAGAAACTATTGGTAAAGATTTACCTGAAGGATTCCAAACATCAGAATTCTTACAAGAACACGGTTTTATTGATATGATTATTGACAGAAAAGAATTAAAAGAAAAACTTGCACAACTATTCAGAATTATCAAAAAATAAATAAATTATCAAAAAGGCAATTTATTAAATATTTTACTAAATTTGCGGCCCATAAATAAAGAGGTTTTAAAAAGAAGAATATGAGCTTAACAACACAAAAAAAAGAAAACATTTTCAAAGAATTTGGTAAAGACGCCAAAGATTCAGGATCAGTTTACTCCCAGGTAGCATTATTTACTAAGAAAATATCTGATTTAACTGAGCACTTAAAAAGCAATCGTAAAGATTACGGAACACAAAGATCATTACAATTAATGGTTGGTAAAAGAAGAAAATTATTAGACTACTTAAAAGGAAAAGACATCTTAGCTTATAGGAAGTTAGTTAAGGATTTAGGTCTAAGAAGATAATAAAAGACAAACAAACTTAAAAAAGGCAATAGTTTTATTGCCTTTTTTAATTTATAAACAAAGAAGACAAGATGATAAAAGAAGAAAAACAAATTATTACATTAGAAGACGGAAGAGAAATTTCTATCTCAACAGGAAAATTAGCAAAACAAGCACACGGCTCAGTTGAATTAAGAATGGGAAACACTCATATGCTTGCAACTGTAGTTTCTAGTTTTGAAGCTAGAGAAGGAGTAGATTTTTTACCATTAACAGTAGACTATAGAGAGAAATTTGCTGCTGATGGCAGATTCCCTGGAGGATTCTTAAAAAGAGAAGGAAGACCAACTGACCAAGAAATATTGGTGATGAGATTGGTTGATAGAATATTAAGACCTATGTTTCCTAGTGATTATCATGCTGAGGTGCAAATTATGATATCCTTAAACTCACATGACCCTAATGTAAAGCCTGATGCTTTAGCTGCACTTGCCGCTTCCACTGCAATTGCACTTTCTGATATTCCTTTTAATGGACCAATTTCAGAATGTAGAGTAGCAAGAATTAATGGAAGTTATGTAATTAACCCATCAGCAGCTGACTTAGAAAATGCAGATATTGACCTTATGGTTGGAGCATCAGCTGATAGTGTTGCAATGGTTGAAGGAGAAATGAGTGAAGTTTCAGAAGCTGAAATGATTGAAGCAATCAAAATTGGACATGAAGCAATTAAAGTACAATGTGCTGCACAGTTAGCATTAGCTGCTCAAGTTGGTGTTTCTACTGAAAAGAGAGAATATTGTCATGAAAATCATGATGAAGATTTAAAAAATAAAATTAACGCAGAAACTTATGATGCAGTTTATTCTGTAGCATCAGAAGGACTAGGTAAAGATGAGAGATCAACTAAATTTAAAGCTGTAAAAACAGATTGGATTGCAAGCTTATCAGCAGATGAGGCTGAAAAATATGATTCAAAATTAATTGGGGTATACTACCATGATGTTGAAAAAGAAGCGATAAGAAATCTGGTGTTATCAGAAGGAAAGAGATTAGATGGAAGAGCAACAACTGAAATAAGATCTATTTGGTGTGAAGTAGATTATTTATATAGTCCACATGGATCAGCTGTATTTACAAGAGGTGAAACTCAATCATTAACAACTGTAACTTTAGGTTCAGCTACTGATGTAAACCGTTTAGATGGAGTAACCCATCAAGGACATGAAAGTTTCTACTTACACTACAACTTCCCTCCTTTCTCTACAGGAGAAGCCAGAATGAAATTTAATGTAAGTAGAAGAGAAATCGGACACGGAAATTTAGCCCAAAGAGCATTAAAGAAGATGATTCCTACTGAGAATCCTTATACAGTAAGAATTGTATCGGATATTTTAGAATCGAATGGATCTTCTTCAATGGCAACAGTTTGTGCCGGTACTTTGGCATTAATGGATGCAGGAGTTAAAATCCAAAAACCAGTTTCTGGTATTGCAATGGGGTTAATTTCTGATGAGAAAGACCCAAACAACTATGCTGTACTTTCTGACATTTTAGGCGATGAAGATCATTTAGGAGATATGGACTTTAAAATCTGTGGTACTGCTGATGGTATTACTGCTTGTCAAATGGATATCAAAGTACAAGGATTATCTTACGAAATTTTAGATAAGGCCTTAAACCAAGCAAAAGAGGGGAGATTACATATTTTAGAAAAAATTATTGAAACAATTGCAGAGCCAAGAGTTCAGTTAAAACCTCAAACTCCAAAAATTGTAGTATTAAAAGTTCCAAAATCAACTATTGGTGGGATTATTGGTCCTGGAGGAAAAATCATTCAAGAATTACAAGCATCTACAGGAACAAATATATCTATTGAAGAAATTGATGATATGGGTGTAGTCGAGATCTTAGGAACTGATCAAGATGGTATTGATTCTGCAGTTGAAAAAATTAAATCAATTGCATTTATGCCAGAAGTTGGTGAAATTTATAAAGGAAAAGTAAAATCAATTATGCCTTATGGCGCCTTTGTTGGAATTGCTCCAAACACCGATGGATTAGTTCATGTTTCTGAGTTAGCATGGGAAAGAGTCGAGAATGTTGAGGATGTGCTTAAAGAAGGTGATACAATTGAAGTAAAATTAATTGCTATTGATGAAAGAAGTGGTAAACTTAAGTTATCAAGAAAAGTACTTTTACCTAAGCCAGAAAGAAAATAATATTTTTTATACTAAAATGTAACCTTTTGCAAAACTGATCGTATAATGGCTGTGCACAAGATTACTAAATAAAAAAAAAGAAATGAGGCAACTAAAAATTACAAAGCAAGTTACTAATAGAGAAACTGCATCACTTGATAAATACTTACAAGAAATTGGAAGAGTAGATTTAATTACTGCTGAAGAAGAAGTAGAGTTAGCACAAAAAATTAAAGCTGGTGATGAAAGAGCTCTTGAAAAACTAACCAAAGCAAATTTACGATTTGTTGTTTCTGTTTCTAAGCAATATCAAAATCAAGGATTAACTCTACCTGATTTAATTAATGAAGGAAATCTTGGACTTATTAAAGCAGCAAAGCGATTTGATGAAACAAGAGGATTTAAGTTTATTTCCTATGCTGTCTGGTGGATTCGTCAGTCAATCTTACAAGCTTTAGCGGAACAATCACGTATTGTTAGGTTACCACTTAATAAAATTGGTTCTATTAATAAAATTAATAAGGCGTATGCAGCTTTAGAACAAAAATTTGAAAGACCTCCTACTGCTGAAGAAATAGCAGATTTAGTAGAGCTTTCAATAACTGAAGTTAAGCAATCATTAAAAAATACAGGAAGGCATGTATCAATGGACGCCCCTTTAATTGAAGGTGAAGATAGTAACTTGTATGATGTTATGGGTTCAGAAGACAGCCCAAACCCTGATGCACTGCTAATGTTAGAATCACTAAGAGAAGAAATCAGAAGAGCCTTAGACACTTTAACAGCTAGAGAGGCTGATGTTGTTTCTTCATATTTTGGATTAAATGCTGGACATGCAATGACTCTTGAAGAGATTGGTGAGAAATTTGATTTAACAAGAGAAAGAGTTAGGCAAATTAAAGAGAAAGCTGTTAGGCGACTAAAACAAACATCAAGAAGTAAAATCTTGAAAACTTATTTAGGATAAATTGAAAGAGGGCTTTTAGCCCTCTTTTTTTATCTATGTTTGCAAAAAAGAATTAAAAATGTCACACAAAATAGCACCTTCAATATTAGCAGCAGATTTCGGAAACCTTCAAAGAGATTGTGAAATGATAAATAATAGCAAAGCGGATTGGTTTCATATTGACGTAATGGATGGTCATTTTGTACCAAATATATCTTATGGAATGCCAGTGATTAAGGCTATAAAAAAACACGCTACAAAACCGCTTGATGTACACTTAATGATAGAAAAGCCGGAACGCTATATTGAAGAGTTTGCAAAAGTTGGTGCAGATATCATTACTGTGCACTACGAATCGACAGTACATTTACACAGGACACTTACTCAGATTAAAGATGCGGGATGTAAAGCTGGTGTGGTCCTAAACTTAACAACTCCAGTAACTGTTTTAGAAGATATTTTACCTGAATGTTATATGGTTTTATTAATGTCAATAAATCCAGGATTTGGAGGACAAAAGTTTGAAGAAATGACTTACAACAAAGTAAGAAAACTTAGACAGATGGCTAAAAATCAAGGTCTAAATACACATATAGAAATTGATGGTGGGGTAACTTCATCTAACGCAAGAAAATTATTAGACGCAGGTGCTGATGTGTTAGTAGCAGGTAGCTTTATATTTAAATCAGATAATCCTACTGATACTATTGCTGAGTTAAAAGTAATTTAATTTCCGTTTACGTAATTTCGTAAGTATTCAAAATTTGGTGTTAAATCTCCATTTCTGCAAAGAGTAGCATTTGCAATAATTTGCTCATCATCACTAATAATTAATGAAGGTAATATTTTTTCAAGCAATTCATTTCCAAAATCTTCAGAAGCATCTTTTGGTAACTCACAAGGCAAATTATCAACTGCCATAACTGCAATTGCATCTTCGTTACTAAAATCTACTTCTTGTCCAGTTTGTTTGTCATATCCGTAAATCGGATCAGAAAGAGTTGAAGGTCTTATCGTGCAAGCAATAGGCCCATTAATATCGCAAGAAACATCAGCTACAACTTTAATCTTAAAGTCTAGATGTTTAATATCCTCTCTAGTAAATAAATAAGGAGAACCAGAACTATAATAATGTCCTGCAATAAAAATATCAGCTTGTTTAGCATAATTCATAAAGGAGGAGCAATATAATTCTGGCTGCTTATAAAATTCATATTTATTAGATTTGGAACCATCAATTCTAACATTGTAATCCATAGTATTAAGGTGAATAAAAACAGCTTCATTAAACGTATTGTTTAGGAATTCTGATTTTGAAACCTCTCTTATATTTGCTTTCTGAATTATATCCAAAATACCATTTCCTACCCTACCATTTCCTGTTACAATTATCTTTTCATTGCTTAGCTTTATCTTATTCATCTCACCTTCCATTTCTACTCTGTCCTCACAATTATGAGCTGTTTTCAAGTTATACTTACCAGATTTCAACCCATAAGTCAAAAAGCCATTATAAGCACCAACAATACCAGCATATCTTCCAAATCCTAAAAGTCGTTTTCCTTTATGATTTTTCAGCACCTCATAATCTACCATACTAATATTAAGTGCCATCATTTTTAATAACAAACCTCTATTGTAAGGCTGTTCCTTTATAGTATGAGAGAAATAGAAATATGTTCTATTAGGTATTAGTAAACTTTTTGGCACTTCCTTCACTCCTATTAACACATCACAATCAGACAAGTCATTAACAACTTGTACTCCTTCTGCTATATACATATCATCAGAAAAGCACCTAATACTACTACTTTTCACTGCAATCTCGAGGCTAGGATAAGTATTAAGCAGCACTCTACATTGCTTTGGCGTTAGTGGAACACGCTTATCAACTGGTACTTTTTCTTCTTTTAAAACGCCTATCTTCATAATCTATATATATTTCGTTCACAAAAGTAAAAAAAGCACAACACTTAACTAGTGATTTTTGTAGTTTTGCAAAAGTTCATTAATTTATTGGGGCTGACTGGATTTGACTGCAAGTGCGTTTTGTAGTAAGCATGTCGAGCATTGTATTTTAGCTCGTAAATATTAAAATTCACATTTTTAATTGGCGAAAATAATTACGCTTTAGCTGCCTAATTTATATAATTACGTAAGCTTTTGTTTCTTTTATAGGACTTCCTGTCTCCTATAAATCTTGAAACATAATCAAAATCAGGATAGTGGGTCTATTGCTTTTATATACTTGCAAAATTTTAAAAAGCTAAGGATTAGGTTTGGATTGCTTATTTCCAACCTGATTTCGAAAACCAAAATAAGATAAACATGTAGAAAGTTATATAATTCCTTGTTTGGACGGGGGTTCGATACCCCCCAGCTCCACCAAAAAGAAACCCACTCATTTGAGTGGGTTTTTATTTATTCAATAATTATTTTCTTCTCCACCGTTCCATCATCATATAGATAAAAAAGCGGGATATTTTTTGATTCTTTTGTTTCTCTTCCTAATATATCAACTACTTTAGAAAATTTGCCGTTTAAATTAAATGGAAGATTTGAACTATTACTTGATACAATATTAGTACTTTCTAAAATAATGTTTTCATCACCTATCTCATAATCTAAAAACTGAAAAATACCAACAAACATTTCATCCTGTGTGTTTAAACCTGATTGAACAGTTACAGGGTTTGGATTTGATAAACTTTGTGTGTTATCATAAAAACCAGTAGCATATATCATACTTCCTGATGGTATTTTTAGAAATTTTTTAAATAAATACGCACCTTGCCATTCAAAATCCCAATTATTTATTTTAATGAGATTTATGGTGTCATTTAAAGGTGATACAGCAAACATCTCAATACTTTTTCCAAGAAGATGCATATGGGGAAATACTGACATAAAAGAATAATCTTGATTAGTAGGTCCAAATGTTCCTGTTATTTCAGTTATCTGGTTTGGAGGTAATATAAATGGTTGGGATAAAAGACCTTCATTTATTAAATAATCACTATATATTTCTCTAATTGCTGTGTTTACAGGGTGAAAATAAATTTTTACTTTAGTACTGTCTAATTGTCCAAAACTTCCTTCAGGATAATGCATAGAAATAGACAAACTACTATTTGCTGGTAAATTAACTCCAAAATCATATGTCTGACTTAAAGGATAAATTAAAGGAACAGATCCGGGTGCCCAGGTATAAATGGTACCTCCTTGAGGTCCCATGCAATTTGGTGTAGTAACAATAGAACTATTTGGAAAAGCATCCAATGAAATTATTGCATGATGTACTGTTTGTAAATTTCCAGGTATTACCTCAATAGCTCGTATCTCTCTATTCTGCATTAAGCCCGTTGGTATGGAAAAACAAACATAATCATCAGAATTTGAAGTTGCGGTGCTTGAGTAAGTTGGAATCTGAATTTCTAAATCAGCATTACCTAAACTTGAAGTAGTTGGAAATATCGGGATTTGAGGTAATAAGTTAGTATCTCCAATAGGGGCACCTAATGTAATCCAATCTGTAATCATTGTTATTTCATCTAGGGATAATATATTTTCATAGGAAAAACGCTGATATGTAGTGTCTGGTGGCCAAGGTGGCATCTCTCCATTTGAAACAACATGCTGAATTAATCCCGCATTAGCAACTGCATCTGGGTATGTTTCTAAAGACAAGGGAGCAATACCACCACTATAATGACATTGCAAACATTTTCCATAGATTATTGGAGCAATATCTTCAGAATAATTAGGATTTTGTGTAAAGCTAATTATTGGCATGTAAAGTAATATGTATAGTAATTTGTTCATAAAGCAAACTTACTTAAAAAAATTTTAAAAAATTTAGAAATAAGAAACGTGAAGCCTACTTAATAGCAGAAAACCCACTCTAACGAGTGGGTTTTCTAGATTAATTAAGGTCAGTTTCTTTATTGAAGGATTAATTTTTTGTTAACTACACCACTATTTGTTGTAATTTCTAAGAAGTAAACTCCTTTAGTGTAAGACTCTAAATCAATTGATTTAGTGTACTCACCAACAAATTGTTGTAAGTTT
>CAJQJY010000016.1 GCA_905478765.1 uncultured Flavobacteriales bacterium | reverse complement strand
GTCAGTTGCCATAGTATATCCTTTTGCGGCAGTGAAGGCTCCTGCAGAAGGCCCAGTGGTAGTGGTGTAATACTCGTATTGGTTTGTAAAATTATTAAAAGGTCCAAGGGCATAGGTATCACCAACTAGGTAAATAACACTCGTATTATCTGAAATAAAATCTGCAATAGACATGGCAACTGGCGAGCCTGTGCCGTCCCAACCACCACCTGCAGTAGCATTGTAAGAATTGACATACCTGTTATATACAACATTTCCTGTAGCTGTTCCTTCTACAATTAAAGATGAGAAATCATCTGCTGTTGAGTTTAGGGTAACTGTACCATTGTTTGTAAAATCTCCAGAAACGGTTAGAGATGAAGTCTCGTCTATTGTTAGGCTACCTCCACTATCAACAATAATAGTATTGGCTACAGCTGCTGTAGTGTTTCCAGCTTCAATTGCCTGACCAGATGATATTGTAACGTCTGTGTATGATGATGGCACTTTACCCGAATCCCAGTTGGCTGCTGTTGCCCACTGATTATCGCTGGTAGTATTGGTGAAAATACTTGGGAATAATGTATCTTCATTTATCAATTTCACACTTGATACCGAGAAACTTTCAGTTGTAGCACCATCGCCATCTTGAAGGGTAAGTGTTCTAAAAAAACCATACAAATTACCATTAACAGCCCCATTGTAAACGGTTGTACTAAAAATACCATTTTGGTCAAATGAAGCATCAGTAAATTCTCCGGTTGTTCTATTGATTAGCCTAGCTGTTACTGTAGAGGTTGATGCACTATTACCCAATAAAAAAGATACTTTAACAGTCAAATCCTCATTTTTCCAGGTATCAATACTTGGGCCCTGACTATAACTTGGTGTGGATTGTAAGTTACCTCCAGCACGTCTTTCCATTTTAAGTTTACCGTTAGTTAGTGCTTTGAGATAAATAAATTGTCTGTCGCTACCCCCTGAAGAAGTTGTCCCTCCTGCATTAAAACCAATTTGAGCAACAAAATTATTAACAGTATATCCAAGATCACCTCCAAAACTCATATCAACTTCAAAAGTAATTGTTTCACCTTCAGATATTGGTTGAGACTGCCCCCAAAAAGCTTCTGCAGTATTGGACTGAGTAGCTACGCTTTCATTGGTCGTGTTAACATAAAAAAACTGCCCGCCCCAATTTGTATTGTTACTAAGTAAACCATCGGCATACCCCTCACCAGCAGAAAAGCCTGTTGTTGTTTGAGCAGCTAAAAAACTTGTGGCGGTAATAAAAAGTATTAGTGTAAAAAAAATTTTCATAATTTTTTGTTTTAAATGTAAAATCACCTTAGCTTTTTTAATTATCATTTAGTATTGCTTTATACTAAAATTCAAACCAACTTTTTTTTTATAAAAACAAGACAATTCAACAACAAAAAAAGAATGTCTAATTTTCACTTTAAATTTTAAACAAATTAAATGATAACTATAATAACAGATTATCAGTAATGTGCTTTTATCTACAACATATATTCAATTAAAGTTATAAGTTTTATCAAATCAATAATCAGCTAAACAATCACAAACAGATAAACCAAAAAAGGAATCATCGTTTTTTGAATTAAAA
Organism: uncultured Flavobacteriales bacterium; assembly: GCA_905478765.1. GTDB lineage: Bacteria > Bacteroidota > Bacteroidia > Flavobacteriales > BACL11 > UWMA-0277. Next base: position 2,172 of record CAJQJY010000016.1, on the reverse strand, counting down.
AATCAATTTATTGTATAGTTCAGAACATCTCAATAAAAAGACTATAATAGATTTAACTTTATTTGTTTAAATATTTAAATTATGAAAAAAATAATCTGTTTAGTTATTTTCTGTTCGATGACATTAAATACTTTGGCACAAATAAATTCAGAAACAAAAACTGAAAAAATGGAACGGATGGAGTGGTGGACAAAAGCACGCTTTGGAATGTTTATCCATTGGGGGCTATATGCTCTACCAGCTAGACATGAGTGGGTAATGAGTAATGAAAAAATGTCAAAGAAAACATATGAAAAATACGCTGATTATTTTGACCCCGATTTATACAATCCAACACAATGGGCCAAATTAGCGAAAAAAGCAGGGATGAAATATGTAGTTTTCACTGCAAAACATCATGACGGGTTTACGATGTATGATTCAAAATATACAAACTATAAAGTAACCAACACACCCTACGGAAAGGATGTTATGAAAGAACTGGTTGACGCTTTTAGAGCAGAAGGAATTCGTATTGGATTATACTATTCTCTCATTGATTGGCACCATCCAGATTTTCTGGTAAAAGATCCTATCCATCCAGAAAAAAACAATAAAAAAGAACTAGCAAAAGACTCGAGTCGAGACCTTAAAAAATTTCAAAAGTATTTAAAAAATCAATTAACAGAAATCCTCACAAATTACGGACAAATTGATATTTTATTTACAGATTTTTCTTACCCGCAAAAAGAAAACGGAAAAGGAAAATCGTATTGGAATTCAGAAGATTTGTACAAACAAATAAGAAAGCTCCAACCGCAAATCATAATAAATGACAGACTTGATTTAAGAGAAGAAGGTGGTTGGGATTTTATGACACCCGAACAATTTATGCCCAAACAATGGGTTACCTACAAAGGAGAAAAAGTACCTTGGGAAACATGTCAAACTTTTTCTGGATACTCTTGGGGATATCACAGAGACGACCGCTCATGGAAAAGCACAGAACAAACTATTGTTATGCTGATTGAAACAGTTAGCAAAGGGGGTAATTTATTACTCAATGTGGGACCAACCGCTAGGGGTATAATACAAGCGGATGCTGTCGATAGGCTTGAAGCTACACACCAGTGGATGAAATATCACAATCGTTCTATTTACGGTTGCACAGCGGCCCCTGAGGAGTTCAAAAAACCAGATAATTGTTTATTAACATATAATCCTGAAACAAAAAGGCTTTATGTACATGTACTAGAATGGCCGTTTAAAACAATTTATCTTCCTGGCTTAGCCGATAAAGTTGCTTATGCACAAATATTAAATGATGGTTCAGAACTAAAACTGAAGACAAAAAAAGGGGCTTGGCTTGACGATGTGAAAAGTAATGATAATGGCCTAACAATTACAATCCCTGTTACAAAACCAGATGTAGAGATACCTGTTATTGAACTTTTCTTGAAGTAATTTTTATTTCTTATTGTATGAAAAATAGACTTGGAATTATACTGTTTATTGCTTTGTTGACCTTCTTGGCATGCAAGGATAAAACTTCAAAAAACAGTGATTTCAAAAGCGGCAATGATAAGCCAAATATCATACTTATTTTAACAGACGATCAAGGCTATGGTGATGTAGGCTTTAATGGCTCAAAAGATATTCTTACACCTCACATAGATAACATTGCAAAAAAGGGTGTTGTATTTTCTGATGGTTATGTTTCTCATCCTTATTGTAGTCCTTCCAGAGCTGGATTAATGACTGGGCGTTATCAACAACGCTTTGGGCATGAACATAATGTTCTTTTTTCTCCCCAAGATTCAACTATGGGTACACCAAAAAACGAAGTATTTCTTTCTAAAAAATTAAAAGAAGTAGGCTACAGTACATGTGCTATTGGAAAATGGCATTTGGGTGATCACCCTAGTTTTTTACCGCCCAAAAGAGGTTTTGATCATTGGTTCGGTTTTTCTGGAGGACATATGAACTATTGGGGATACCCGTACAGTAAAAATAAAACCATGCATGTTCAACGCAATGGTAAAAATGTTGATCCTAAAAAGCTAACATACCTAACGGATGACTTCACTAATGAAGCCTTGTCTTTTATTAAACAACAAAAAGATACTCCATTTTTTATGTATTTATCTTACAATGCTCCCCATAGTCCAGACCATGCCACAAAACAATATTTGG
>CAJQJY010000015.1 GCA_905478765.1 uncultured Flavobacteriales bacterium | reverse complement strand
AGTAGTTGATGTTTATGGTAAGCTAATAGAAACCCACAAGTTAGAGAGCCAAGCTACTTATGTCATAAAAAGAAACACTAAAGCTAGTGGAGTGTACTTTATGGAAATAGAAATTGAGGGAGAAAAATCAAAGATTCAAAAACTAATAATCGAATAATTCACAAATTGTAAAATTTTAAAAAGACACTATTTAATAGTGTCTTTTTTATTTACTCTTTATTTTGACTTTAAAACTAAAAAGATTAACACTGTTTTGTTAGAATAAAATACGCAAATAAAATAAGCTTAAAAAAAAACAATAACAATTTCACATTTAATTAATAAATTACTACATTTGCCGCCCATTTTAGTAAAGATATAATATGCCAACAATACAACAATTAGTAAGAAAAGGAAGGACTACTATTAAGAAAAAAAGTAAGTCGTTAGCTCTAAAAAGCTGCCCTCAAAGAAGAGGGGTGTGTACAAGAGTTTATACAACAACACCTAAAAAACCAAACTCAGCATTAAGAAAAGTTGCTAGGGTAAGGTTAACAAACGGAAATGAAGTGAATGCTTATATTGGAGGTGAGGGACATAATCTACAAGAGTATTCAGTAGTTTTAGTTAGAGGAGGAAGAGTGAAAGATTTGCCAGGTGTAAGATACCATATTGTTAGAGGTGCTTTAGATACTTCTGGTGTAAGTGAGAGAACTCAAAGAAGATCAAAATATGGTGCTAAAAAACCTAAAAAGAAATAATTTATAAATAAGGAATGAGAAAGAAAAGAGCCAAGAAAAGAATTTTATTACCAGATCCGAGATTTGGTAGTGTAACTGTAACAAGGTTTGTAAATAATCTGATGTTAGACGGTAAGAAGAACACTGCCTTTAAAGTGTTTTATACTGCTTTAGATAGTATTGCGGCAAAAATAGATGAAGAGGAAGTTTTAGTGGTTTTTGAAAAAGCTTTAGATAATGTTTCTCCTCATGTAGAGGTGAGATCAAGAAGAATTGGAGGCGCTACTTTCCAAATTCCACATCCAGTAAGAGAAGATAGAAAAATATCTTTAGGGATGAAATGGATGATTACTGCTGCAAGAAAAAGAAATGAAAAAACAATGGATGCTAAATTAGCTGCTGAGTTAATGGCTGCTTATAAGGAAGAAGGTACTGCTTATAAGAAAAAGCAAGATACTCATAGGATGGCAGAGGCAAATAAGGCATTTTCACACTTTAGATTTTAATTAGATATGGCTAGAGATTTAACATACACTAGGAATATTGGTATTGCAGCTCATATTGATGCTGGAAAAACTACTACTACTGAAAGGATTCTTTATTACGGAGGAGTTTCTCATAAAATTGGAGAAGTACATGATGGTGCTGCTACTATGGATTGGATGGAGCAAGAGCAAGAAAGAGGAATTACAATTACTTCTGCTGCCACTACTTTAACTTGGGATTATAGAGAGAAAGAATATCATGTAAATATTATTGATACTCCTGGACATGTTGATTTTACTGTAGAGGTAAATAGATCGCTTAGAGTTTTAGATGGGTTAGTTTTCTTATTTTCTGCTGTTGATGGTGTTGAGCCACAATCAGAAACTAATTGGAGACTTGCAAATAATTATAATGTTCCAAGAATTGGTTTTGTAAATAAAATGGACAGACAAGGTGCTAATTTCTTAGCAGTTTGTAGAGATGTAAAAGAGATGTTAGGATCTCATGCATTACCATTGCAAATTCCTATTGGTGCTGAAGATAAATTTGAAGGAGTTGTTGATTTAATTAATTTTAGAGGTATTGTTTGGAATGAGCATGATCAAGGAATGACTTTTAAAGAAGTTGAAATTCCTGCTGATATTATTGATGAGGCAAGACAATATAGAGGTGAGCTTTTAGAGGCTGTTGCTGAGTTTGATGAAACTTTGATGGAAAAGTACTTTGAAGATGAAAATTCATTAACTGAAAGAGAAATATTAAATGCATTAAGAGAAGCTACAATTTCTGGAAAAGTTGTTCCAATGATGTGTGGTTCTGCATTTAAAAATAAGGGAGTTCAAGCAATGCTTGATATGGTTATGGAAATTTTACCTTCACCAATGGATGTTGATGCAATTGTTGGTACTAATCCTGACACCAATGAAGAAGAAAGTAGAAAGCCTGCTTTTGATGCTCCTTTTTCTGCATTAGCATTTAAAATTGCAACTGACCCTTATGTTGGTAGATTATGTTTTACTAGAGCATATTCAGGAGTTTTAGCGCAAGGTACTTTCGTTCATAATTCTAGAACTGGTAAAAAAGAGAGAATCTCTCGTATTTACCAAATGCACTCTAATAAGCAGAATCAAATTGATAATTTAGGAGCTGGAGATATTGCTGCTTTAGTTGGATTTAAAGATATTCGAACTGGAGATACATTATGTGATTTAAAACATCCTATTGTTTTAGAATCTATGGATTTTCCAGATCCAGTAATTGGAATTGCAATTGAGCCAAAAACTCAAAAAGATTTAGATAAATTAGGAGTTGCTTTAGGTAAGTTAGCTGAAGAAGATCCTACATTTACTGTAAAGACAGATGAAGATTCAGGCCAAACTATCATTTCAGGAATGGGTGAGTTACACTTGGATATTATTATTGATAGATTAAAGAGAGAATTTGGTGTTGAGTGTAATCAAGGTGCACCTCAAGTGGCATACAAAGAATCAATTACTACTGCAGTTGATCACAGAGAGGTTTATAAGAAACAATCTGGTGGTAGAGGGAAGTTTGCAGACATTAAGTTTGAATTATCTCCTGTTGATGCTGATTTTGAAAGTGAGGGCCTTCAATTTATCAATGAAATTAAAGGAGGTAATATCCCTAAAGAATTTATTCCTTCAGTTGAAAAAGGGTTTAAACTTGCAATGTCTAATGGTGTTTTAGCTGGGTTCCCACTAAATACTTTAAAAGTTAGATTGTATGATGGTTCTTATCATGATGTGGATTCTGACGCGTTATCATTTGAATTAGCTGCACAAATAGCATTTAAATCTGCATGTAAATTAGCTGCACCTAAAATTCTTGAGCCAATTATGAAGTTATCAGTAATTACACCTGAAATTAATATGGGAGATGTAATTGGAGATTTAAATAGAAGAAGAGGTCAAGTTGAAGGAATGGATGATAAAGGAGGTGCTAAAGTAGTAAGTGCTAAAGTTCCATTGTCAGAAATGTTTGGATACATTACAGACTTAAGAACAATTACTTCAGGTAGAGCAACATCAACTATGGAGTTCTTTGACTTTGTTGAAGCTCCAAAAAATATATCTGAAGAAGTAATTAAAAAAGTAAAAGGAGAATAATATGGCACAGAAAGTAAGAATAAAATTAAAATCGTTTGATCACACTTTAGTGGATCAATCAGCTGAGAAAATCGTAAAAACAGTTAAAAATTCTGGAGCGATTGTTAGTGGGCCAATTCCATTGCCAACTCACAAAAGAATCTTTACTGTATTGAGATCACCTCACGTAAATAAACAAGCAAGAGAGCAGTTTCAATTATCTAATCATAAGAGATTAATGGATATTTACAGCTCTTCATCAAAAACTATTGATGCTTTAATGAAGTTAGAGTTGCCAAGCGGAGTTCATGTTGAAATTAAAGTAATTTAAAAAAGAAAAAGATGCCAGGTTTAATAGGTAAAAAAATAGGAATGACTTCTGTATTCTCAGAAGAAGGAAAAAATATTCCATGTACAATCTTAGAGGTAGGTCCTTGTAAGGTTACGCAAATAAAAACTAAAGAAGTTGATGGTTATACTGCTATTCAATTAGGTTTTGCTGAGCAAAAAGAAAGTAGAGTTTCTAAAGCTGCTTTAGGACACTTTAAAAAAGCTGATTCAACTCCTTTGAAAAAACTAGTAGAATTTTCAGCAGACTTTTCTGAAGTAGCTTTAGGAGATACTATTAATGTTGAAATGTTTGAAGAAGGTGATTTTGTTGCTGTAGTTGGAACTTCAAAAGGTAAAGGATTTCAAGGTGTTGTAAAGCGTCATAACTTTAGTGGTGTTGGTGATGCAACTCACGGTCAGCATAATAGATTAAGAGCTCCTGGTTCTATTGGTGCAGCTTCTTATCCTGCCAGAGTATTCAAAGGTATGAGAATGGCTGGACAAATGGGTAATGCAAGAGTAAAAGTTGAAAACTTACAAGTATTAAGAGTTTTAGCAGATAAAAATATGATAGTAGTGAAAGGAGCTGTTCCTGGAGCAAATAACTCATACATAACAATAGAAAAATAATGAAATTAGCAGTACATAATATTACAGGAAAAGAGACTTCTAAGAAAGTTGATTTAAGTAATGATGTCTTTGGTGTTGATCCAAATGATCATGCAATCTACTTAGATGTAAAACAATATTTAGCAGCTAAAAGATCTGGAACGCATAAAGCTAAAGAAAGATCTGATGTTAAAGGTAGTAGAAGAAAGTTAAGAAAACAAAAAGGTAGTGGTGCTGCCAGAGTTGGTGATATCAAAAATCCATTGTTTAGAGGCGGAGGTAGAGTTTTTGGACCAAGACCAAGAAGTTACGATTTTAAAGTAAATAAAAAAGTAAAAAGATTAGCTCGTAAATCTGCACTTTCTTATATGGCTAAAGATAAGAATATCATAGTTTTAGAAGATTTTTCTTTTGATACTCCAAAGACTAAATCTTACACTGACATCTTATCTAATTTTGATTTACTAGATAATAAAACTGTATTAGTGCTTGCTGAGTCAAATAAAAATATATTTTTGTCATCCCGTAATTTAAAGAAGGCAAAAGTGGTATTAGCTTCAGAATTAAACACTTACACTGTTATGAATGCTAATAAATTGATGGTTATGGAATCGTCAATAAATGAAATAGAGAAGAATTTTTAATATTTAAGTGATGAGTATTATAAAAAAACCGGTTATAACCGAAAAAATGACAGACCAAAGCGAGAAGCATAATCGTTTTGCTTTTGTTGTGGATAGAAAAGCAAATAAGATTGAAATCAAAAAAGCTGTTGAAGATATGTATGATGTAGCAGTTGATTCAGTTAGAACTATGGTGTGTATAGGTAAGAAAAGAGTTAGAGGAACAAAGTCTGGTATGGTTGTTGGTAAAACAGCAACTTACAAAAAAGCGATTGTAACTTTAGCCGAAGGAGATTCTATAGACTTTTATAGTAACATTTAATTAGAGCACAATGGCATTAAGAAAATTTAAACCAACAACTCCTGGGCAAAGACATAAAGTAGCAATTACTTTTGAAGAAATTACTGCATCTAAGCCAGAGAAAAGTTTACTAGTAAAGAAGAAAAGATCGGGAGGTAGAAACGATACTGGTAAAATGACTATCGAGAATATAGGTGGTGGTCATAAAAAGAGATACAGAATAATTGATTTTAAAAGAAATAAATTCGGTATTGCTGCCAAAGTTGCTACCATTGAGTATGATCCGAACAGAACAGCAAATATTGCATTATTACACTATGTTGATGGTGAAAAAAGATACATGTTAGCTCCTGATGGATTAAAAGTTGGAACTGAAGTTATTTCTTCTAAAGAAGCTTCTATTAATGTTGGGAATACCTTACCTTTAAGTGAATTGCCTTTAGGTACGATTATTCATAATATTGAGTTAAAACCAGGACAAGGTGGTATTATGGTTAGAAGTGCTGGTTCATACGCTCAATTAATGGCAAAAGATGGCAAGTATGCTGTAATTAAGTTAGCATCTGGAGAAATCAGAAAAATATTAATGACTTGCTTAGCGACTATTGGTTCAGTTTCTAATCCTCAACATCAATTACAAGTATCTGGTAAAGCTGGTAGAAGTAGATGGAAGGGTAGAAGACCTAATGTAAGAGCCACAATTAAGAACCCTGTTGATCATCCAATGGGTGGTGGTGAAGGGAAGCACTCTGGAGGTTTACCAAGAAACAAAAATGGTGTACCAGCTAAAGGATATAAAACAAGAAATAAGAAGAAAGCTTCTGATAAGTATATAATTGAAAGAAGAAAAAAGAAATAATTTATGGCTAGATCATTAAAAAAAGGACCATTTATTCATTACAAATTGAAAAAGAAAGTTGATGCAATGAATGAGTCAGGGAAAAATTCAGTAATCAAAACTTGGTCAAGAGCATCAATGATATCTCCTGATTTTGTTGGAAAGACTTTTGCAGTGCATAATGGAAGAAACTTTATACCTGTATTTGTTACTGAAAACATGGTAGGGCATAAATTAGGTGAATTTTCTCCAACAAGGACTTATAGAGGTCATGGAGCTAATAGAAAAAAATAAGTAAATGGGAGCTAGAAAAAGAATTGCAGCAGATGCAAGGAAGGAAGCGAAAAAGAAAATCGCTTTTGCAAAATTGAATAATTGTCCTACTTCACCACGAAAGATGAGGTTAATTGCTGATTTAATTAGAGGAATGGATGCTGATAAAGCATTAGCTGAACTTAAATTAAATCCAAAAGAGGCTTCAGCAAGAATGGAGAAGCTTTTATTGTCAGCGTTAGCAAATTGGGAAGCTAAAAATGAAGGTCAAAGAATGGATGATGCTAACCTTTATGTTTGTGAGGTAAGAGTTGATGGTGGTAGAATGTTAAAAAGAGTTCAACCAGCCCCTCAAGGTAGAGCACATAGAATAAGAAAGAGATCTAACCATGTTACTTTAGTGGTTGATAGTAGACAAATTGAAGCAATAAATTAATATGGGACAAAAGACAAACCCAATTGGGAATAGATTAGGTATTATCAGAGGATGGGATTCTAACTGGTATGGTGGTAATGACTTTGGTGATAAATTGGCGGGGGATGCTAAAATCAGAAAGTATTTAAAAGTAAGACTCTCAAGAGCGAGTGTTGCAAAAATTGCTATCGAAAGAACTTTGAAATTAGTCACAGTTACAATTCATACTGCTCGTCCAGGTATTATTATTGGTAAAGGTGGTCAAGAAGTTGAGACACTTAAACAAGAAATTAAGAAAATTACAAATAAAGATATTCAGATTAATATTTTTGAAGTAAAAAGACCTGAGCTTGAAGCTACTTTAGTTGCTGATAGTATTGCAAGACAAATTGAAGGGAGAGTTTCATATAAGAGAGCTACAAAAATGGCTATTGCATCGACGATGAGAATGGGAGCTGAAGGAATTAAAGTTCAAATTTCAGGAAGATTAAATGGAGCAGAGATGGCGAGATCTGAAATGATGAAAGATGGAAGAACACCATTACATACTTTTAGAGCTGATATCGATTATTGTTTAGCAGAGGCTTTAACACAATATGGATTAATAGGTGTGAAAGTATGGATTTGTAGAGGTGAGGTTTATGGAAAGCGTGACTTAATGCTACACTTTAAAGCTCCAAAGAAGAAAGGGGGAGGAAAATCAGTAGGAAATAATAGAAGAAGAAAGTAATTAGAACTTTACAAAAGAATTAAGAAATGTTACAACCAAAGAAAACAAAATTCAGAAAGATGCAGAAGGGCAAGATGAAAGGTAATGCTCAAAGAGGACACCAGTTGTCTTTTGGATCTTACGGAATTAAAGCTCTTGAGGAAGTGTGGATTACTGCTCGTCAGATTGAGGCAGCTAGAGTTGCAGTTACTCGTTACATGAAAAGGCAAGGTCAAGTTTGGATTAGAATTTTCCCTGACAAACCAATTACTAAAAAACCTGCTGAGGTAAGGATGGGTAAAGGTAAGGGAGCTCCAGAATATTGGGCAGCAACTGTCTCTCCAGGAAGAATGCTTTTTGAGTGTGATGGAGTTGATTTAGAAACAGCTAAAGAAGCATTAAGATTAGCAGCACAAAAATTGCCAATTAAAACTAAGTTTGTAATAAGAAGAGACTTACAAAAGAATTAATAAAATGAAAGCACACGTATTAACAGATATGCCGGAAAATGAACTTCATGATCTTTTAGCTACAGAGAGAGAGAAGCTAATTAAAATGAAAATGAGTCATGCAGTATCTCCTATGGAGAATCCTTTGCAAATTAAATTTACTCGTAAAGCAATTGCTAGAGTAATGACTGAGCTTTCAATTAGAAGAAATACATCAAAATAATAAAGATGGAAAGAAAAGATAGAAAAGAAAGAATAGGTGTTGTTACTAGTAACAAAATGGAAAAGTCTATTGTTGTTGCAATCGAACGAAAAGTAAAGCACGAATTATATGGTAAGTTTTTGAAGAAGACTTCGAAGTTTATTGCGCATGATGAGGAAAACACATGTAATGAAGGGGATACTGTGAAAATTATGGAGACAAGACCATTGAGTAAGAATAAGAATTGGAGATTAGTAGAAATAATCGAAAGAGTGAAATAAGATGATACAACAAGAATCAAGAGTAAAAGTTTCTGATAATAGTGGAGCAAAAGAAATACTTTGTATTAGAGTTTTAGGTGGTACAAAAAGACGTTACGCTTCAGTTGGAGATAAAATTGTAGGTACAGTAAAACATGCTATGCCTTCAGGAAATATTAAAAAAGGACAGGTTGTTAAAGCTGTTATTGTAAGAACTAGAAAAGAGGTAAGAAGACCTGACGGATCATATATTCGTTTCGGAGATAATGCATGCGTCATTATTGATGAAAACGGACAAATGAAAGGTACTCGTGTATTCGGACCAGTTGCTAGAGAATTACGTGACAACGATTTTATGAAAGTTGTTTCATTAGCACCAGAAGTGTTATAAATATTAGATGATGGTAAAAATTAAGATAAAAAAGAACGATACAGTTATAGTGACTACTGGAAACTCTAAAGGAGTAAAAGGTAAAGTTATTAAAGTATATCCTAGTAAAAATAGAGCTATGGTTGAAGGTGCTAATATGGTTTCTAAGCATACGAAACCTAATGCTGCTAGCCCACAAGGTGGGATTGTTAAGCAGGAAGCTTCAATACATATTTCTAATCTAGTATTGGTTGATCCTTCAACAGGAGAAGCAACAAAAATAGGTAGAAGAATGGATGAAAAGACAGGTAAGATAGTTAGATATTCTAAGAACTCAGGAGAAGTAATTAAATAATGGAATACACACCAAGATTAAAGAAAAAGTACCAAACAGAGGTTGTAAACAACCTTAAAGGGAATTATAAATCAGTTATGGAAGTGCCAAAACTAGTTAAGATTTGTCTTAACCAAGGTATTGGGAGTGCATCATCTGATAAGAAACAAATTGAAGCTGCACAGAATGAAATGACTATGATTACAGGTCAAAAAGCTGTGTTAACTAAATCAAGTAAAGATATCTCTAACTTTAAGTTAAGAAAAGGTATGCCTGTTGGTGTTATGGTAACTTTAAGAGGAGATAAAATGTATGAATTCTTAGATAGATTCGTTACTTCAACTTTACCAAGGGTTCGTGATTTTGCAGGAATTCCATTAAAAGGATTTGATGGCCGAGGAAACTATACTATGGGGATAAAAGAGCAAATTGCTTTCCCAGAAATTAGTATTGATAAAATTAATAAAATAACAGGTATGGATATTACTTTTGTAACTGATACTGACTCTGATGAAGGAGCTTTAGCATTACTTAAGGAATTAGGTTTACCATTTCAAAAATAAGACATGGCAAAAGAATCAATGAAAGCCCGTGAGGTAAAAAGAGAAAAATGTGTTGCAAAGTATGCTGATAAAAGAGCTGCATTAAAAGCTGCTGGTGATTATGAAGGATTACAAAAATTACCAAAAGATGCATCTCCAATTAGAATGCATAATAGATGTAAACTTACAGGAAGACCAAAAGGATATATGAGACAGTTTGGTATATCAAGAGTTATGTTTAGAGAAATGGCTAACTTTGGATTAATACCTGGGGTTAAAAAAGCAAGTTGGTAATAAATTAAAGAATAAGAAAGATGTTTACAGATCCAATAGCAGATTATTTAACGAGAGTTAGAAATGCACAGATGGCCGGAAAAAAAGTTGTTGAAATTCCAGCTTCAAATATGAAGAAATCAATTACTGAAATCTTATTTGATAAAGGTTATATTTTAAACTATAAGTTTGAAGATACAACTAATAATCAAGGTAATATTAAGGTTGCGCTAAAGTATAACAACAATACTAACATGCCTGCTATAAAGAAATTAATCAGAATAAGTAAGCCCGGTTTAAGAAAATATGCTGATTCTAAAACTTTACCGAGAGTAATTAATGGTTTAGGAATAGCAATTTTATCTACTTCTAAGGGTGTTATTACTGATAAAGAAGCAAGAAACTTAAATGTTGGTGGTGAAGTAATTTGTCACATTTACTAATTAGATAAATAAGTTAATAAAATGTCAAGAATAGGAAACAGCCCAATAACAATTAACGAAGGAGTTACAGCAACTCTAGAAGGAAATGTTGTTTCGGTAAAAGGAAAATTAGGAGAATTATCTCAAGAAATCGATACTGCTGTGACAGTTAAAATTGACGGTAATATAATTACTCTGTCAAGGAAATCTGATAATAAAGATCATAGATCTTTACATGGTTTATATAGAGCATTAATTGCTAATATGATAGATGGTGTAACTAATGGTTTCTCAAAGAAATTAGAATTCAGAGGTGTTGGATATAGAGCTGCTGTTGCTGGGAATGTTTTAGATATTTCTGCTGGTTATTCTCATAATGTAGTATTTGAAATCCCTTCAGAATTAAATGTTACTGCTGAAACTGTTAAAGGAAAAGCACCAGTTGTTACCGTATCAGGTGTAGATAAACAATTAGTTGGAGCTTATGCTGCAAGAGTAAGAGCTGAAAGAAAGCCTGAACCGTATAAAGGAAAAGGTATCAGATATGTAGATGAATATGTTAGAAAGAAAGCTGGTAAAACTGCTGCAAGTTAAAATAAGATAATAAGATGATAAATTCAAAAAAAGATTCTAGACAAAAAGTAAGATACGCTATCAGAAAGAAAGTTTCTGGTACTGCAGACAGACCAAGATTAGCTGTGTTCAGATCTAATAAAGAAATATATGTACAAGTAATTGATGATGTGACTGGAACTACACTTGCTTCTGCTTCTTCCGCTGATGCAAAAGGAACTAAAACAGAACAAGCTGCTGCAACTGGTAAATTAATTGCTGTAACTGCTAGAAAAGCTGGAATTGAAGTTGTAGTATTTGATAGAGGTGGTTTTTTATACCATGGAAGAGTAAAAGCATTAGCTGATTCAGCTCGTGAGGCGGGATTAAAATTTTAAGAAATAGATATGTTAAAATTAGCACAAAATAAAAGAGTAAAGATTTCTGGTGATATCGAGTTGAAAGACAGATTAGTTGGAGTTCAGAGAGTAGTAAAAGTAACTAAAGGAGGTAGAGCTTTCGGATTTTCAGCTATTGTTGTAGTTGGTGATGAGCAAAGTATTGTAGGAATTGGTTTAGGTAAATCAAAAGATGTTGCTACAGCTATTCAAAAAGCAATTGAATCTGCTAAAAAGAATTTAGTTAAAATTCCAATTTTAAAAGGAACTATTCCACATGAACAGGCATCTAAATTTAGTGGATCACAAGTTTTAATTAAACCTGCATCTCATGGTACAGGAGTTAAAGCTGGGGGTGCAATGCGTGCAGTACTTGAAGCTGCTGGAGTAAAAGATGTATTAGCAAAATCAAAAGGCTCTTCTAATCCTCATAATTTAGTAAAAGCAACTTTAAAAGCTTTATTAGAATTAAGGGACCCACGAACTGTTGCTATGCAAAGAGGCATCACAATGGATAAAGTATTTAACGGATAATAAATCAGAATGGATAAGATTAAAATTAAGCAGGTTAGAAGTAGAATTGGAAGACCGAAAGATCAAAAATTGACTTTAGATGCTTTAGGGTTAAGAAAAATGAATGCAATTGTTGAACATAATGCTACTCCGCAAATTTTAGGAATGGTTAAAAAAGTTTCGCATTTAGTAAATGTAGTAGAATAATAACAGATATGGAATTACATAATTTAAAACCTGCAAAAGGTTCGATAAAAAGTAGTAAAAGAGTAGGTAGAGGTGAAGGATCTAAGAAAGGTGGTACTTCAACAAGAGGTCATAATGGTCAAAAGTCTCGTTCTGGATATTCAAAGAAAATTGGATTCGAGGGTGGACAACAACCGTTACAAAGAAGAGTTCCTAAGTTTGGATTTACAAACCCTAACAGAGTAGAGTATAATGGTGTAAACTTAGATACTATTCAGGCTTTAATTGATACTAAAAAATTGAGTGGAACTATTGTTAAAAAAGACTTGATGGATAATGGTCTTGTTCAGAAAAATGATTTAGTGAAAATTTTAGGCAGAGGAGAGCTCACTGCAAAGTTAGATATTACTGCAAATGCATTTTCTGCTACTGCTAAAGCATCAATTGAAAAAGCTGGCGGAACTGCAACTGTTATAGAAAAGTAAGATGAAAAAATTAATAGAAACAATAAAAAATATTTGGGTAATTGAGGATTTGAGAAATCGAATCTTAACAACATTAGGTATTTTAGCCATTTACAGATTAGGCTGTTTTGTTGTTATTCCTGGTGTTGATCCTTCACAGCTTACTGCTTTACAAGATCAAACTTCTGATGGTTTATTAGGATTGTTAAATATGTTTACTGGTGGAGCATTCTCACAAGCCTCTATTTTTGCTTTGGGTATTATGCCTTATATCTCTGCTTCTATTGTTATTCAGTTATTAGGAATGGCTATTCCTTATTTCCAGAAATTACAAAAAGAAGGAGAGAGTGGAAGAAGAAAGATTAACAATATTACAAGATATTTAACGATTTTAATCACTGGTGGTCAAGCTCCTGGTTATATTGCTAATTTGAAAGCAACATTACCTGAATCTGCATTTTTATTAGCTCCAGGAGCATTCTGGATGTCTTCAATTATTATTTTAGTAACAGGTACTATGTTTGTAATGTGGTTGGGTGAAAAAATTACGGATAGAGGAGTAGGTAATGGAATTTCATTATTAATTATGATTGGTATTATTGCTGGTTTACCACAATCATTAATGCAAGAATTTGTTGCTGCATTAGGATCAACTGGTGGTGGTCTTGTAATTTTCATGGTTGAAATGTTAGCTTTATTAATTGTAATTATGGTTACTATCCTGTTAGTACAGGGTACAAGAAGAATTCCTGTGCAGTACGCAAAGAGAGTTGTGGGTAACAAACAATATGGTGGAGTTCGTCAGTTTATACCTTTAAAGGTAAATGCTGCCGGAGTAATGCCAATAATCTTTGCTCAAGCAATAATGTTTGTCCCTATCACGTTGGTTGGTTTTTCTGATAATGAAAGCTTACAAGGAATGGCTGCAATACTTACTGATTTTGGTGGATTCTGGTATAATTTAATGTTCTTTATAATGATTGTTTTATTTACATATTTCTATACTGCAATGACAGTTAATCCAAATCAGATGGCTGATGATATGAAAAAGAATGGTGGTTTTATTCCAGGTATTAAGCCTGGTAGAGCTACTGCTGATTATTTAGATGCAGTGATGTCAAGAATTACATTGCCAGGATCTTTATTTTTAGGTGCTGTTGCAATTTTGCCAGCATTTGCAATGGCTGGAGGAATTAATATGCAGTTTGCTCAGTTTTATGGAGGAACTTCATTATTAATTTTAGTAGGTGTAGTGTTGGATACATTACAACAAATTGAGAGTCATTTATTAATGCGTCATTATGATGGATTAATGGATTCAGGAAGGATAAAAGGAAAGTCTTCTGGTAATATGATGTAATCATAAGTTAATTATGATTTATTATAAAACAGAAGAAGAGATAGATTTAATAAGAAATAGTTCTTTACTTGTTGCAAAAACCCATGCTGAGATAGCAGGGCTGATAAAACCAGGGATAACTACCCTAGCATTAGATACAATTGCTGAAGAGTTTATCAGGGATAATGGAGGGGTTCCAGCCTTTAAGGGCTATGGAGGTTTCCCGAATACATTATGTATGTCGCCAAACGATCAGGTGGTGCATGGTATCCCAAACGATAGAGTTCTTGAAGATGGCGAAATTTTATCGGTTGATTGTGGGGTAGTGATGAATGGCTATTTTGGTGATTCTGCTTTTACCTATGAGGTTGGTGATGTAGATGCAGAAACAAAACAATTACTTAAAGTTACAAAAGAGTCGCTTTACAAAGGAATTGAGATGGCTATTTCAGGAAACAGAATTGGAGATATCGGCTATGCAGTTCAAAAGTATGCTGAGAGTTTTGGATATGGAGTGGTTAGAGAATTGGTTGGACATGGAGTTGGTAAAAGTTTACATGAATCGCCAGAGGTACCTAATTACGGAAGAAGAGGGAGAGGAGCAAAACTACAAGAAGGATTAGTAATAGCAATTGAGCCAATGATTAATATGGGTACAAGAAAGATAATGCAACATAATGATGGGTGGACAATAACAACTATTGATAATAAACCATCTGCACACTTTGAACACACAATTGTGGTTCGAAAGGGGAAAGCAGAAATATTATCAAGTTTTGATGAAATAGAAAAGAAGATAAATGGCTAAACAAGCTAACATAGAGCTGGATGGAACGATAACACAAGCATTGTCAAATGCTATGTTTCGTGTTGAATTAGAAAATGGGCATGAAGTAGTTGCGCATATATCTGGTAAAATGCGAAAGTTTTACATTAAATTGTTGCCAGGAGATAAGGTGAAAATGGAAATGTCTCCTTATGATTTAACAAAAGGTAGAATAACTTATAGGTACTAATTAAATATATAAGAAAATGAAAGTACGAGCATCAGTAAAAAAGAGAAGTGAAGATTGCATTATCGTGAAGAGAA
The DNA here is from genome assembly GCA_905478765.1 of uncultured Flavobacteriales bacterium. Lineage (GTDB taxonomy): Bacteria > Bacteroidota > Bacteroidia > Flavobacteriales > BACL11 > UWMA-0277. Next base: position 24,906 of record CAJQJY010000015.1, on the reverse strand, counting down.
AAGGTCGCGTGTATGTAATTAACAAGAAGAACCCAAGATATAAACAAAGACAAGGTTAAGAATGGCAAGAATTAAAGGTATTGATTTACCAAAAAACAAAAGAGGAGTTATTGGATTAACTTATGTGTATGGAATTGGTTCATCTTTTGCAGTAGCAATTTTAGATGAAGCGAAGGTGTCACACGATAAAAAAGTTCAGGATTGGTCTGATGATGAGGCTAATGCTATTAGAGCAATTATTGGAGATAAATACACTGTTGAAGGAGAATTGAGAGCTGAAACCAAAATGAACATCAAAAGATTGATGGATATTGGATGTTACAGAGGAATTCGTCATAGAATGGGATTGCCTTTAAGAGGTCAAAAAACAAAAAACAACTCCAGAACTAGAAAGGGGAAAAGAAAAACAGTTGCAAACAAAAAAATAGCAACTAAATAATTTATAGCATGGCTAAAACAACAAAAAAGAATAAAGTAAGAATTGAAGCTGAAGGACAGGCGCACATACAAGCTAGTTTCAACAACATTATTATCTCACTTACAAATAAAGGCGGACAAGTAATTTCTTGGTCATCTGCTGGTAAAATGGGATTCAGAGGATCTAAAAAGAATACTCCTTATGCTGCACAAATGGCTGCAGAAGATTGCTCAAAAGTAGCTTTGGAAAAAGGACTTAAAAGAGTTAAGGTTTATGTTAAAGGACCAGGTCAAGGTAGAGAGTCTGCTATCAGAACGATTCATAATTCTGGGATTATCGTAACTGAGATTGTAGATGTTACTCCATTACCACATAATGGATGTCGTCCACCGAAAAAGAGAAGAGTTTAATTAATTTATATTAAGAAGAAAATATGGCAAGATATATAGGCCCAACATCAAGAATTGCAAGAAGATTTGGAGAACCAATTTTTGGACCAGATAAGGCATTAGCTAAAAAAGCATATGGTCCAGGACAGCACGGAAACCAAAGAAGAAGAGGTAAACAATCGGAATATGGTGTGCAGTTAATGGAAAAGCAAAAAGCTAAATTTACTTATGGTATTTTAGAAAAGCAATTTTCTAATTTATTTAAGGAAGCATTAAGAAGAAAAGGTGTAACAGGTGAGAATTTATTGCAAATGTGCGAAATGCGTTTGGATAATGTAGTTTTTAGATTAGGTATTGCTCCTACAAGAAGGGCTGCACGTCAGTTAGTTACTCATAAGCACATTACTGTAAATGGAAATAATGTAAACATTCCATCATATGCATTAAAAGTAGGTGATATTGTCTCTGTCCGTGAGCGTTCTAAATCTTTAGAAGCAATTACGAATTCAATGATTGCAAATCCAAGCCAAATGGAGTGGTTAGAGTTTAACTCTGAAACTAAATTAGGTAAAGTTATTGCTGCACCTGAAAGAATTCAGATTCCTGAAAACATTAAAGAGCAGTTAATTGTTGAATTGTACTCTAAATAAGAATAATTAAAAAAATAAAAAATATGCCAATCTTAGATTTTCAAAAGCCGGATGAGGTAGTAATGCTTAATGAAGCAGCTAACCAAGGTAACTTTGAGTTCCGTCCGTTAGAGCCAGGTTATGGATTAACAGTAGGGAATGCTTTAAGAAGAGTTTTATTATCTTCTTTAGAAGGTTTTGCTATTACTTCAATTAAAATAACTGGTATTGAGCATGAATTTACTACTATTGAAGGTGTAGTGCAAGATGTAACAGAAATCATCTTAAACCTTAAGCAAGTTAGATTTAAGCAGCAAATTGATTCTGTTGAATCAGAAACTGCTACTCTATCTGTAAGTAAAAGTGGTAGTGTAAATGCTTCTGATGTTGCTAGTAGTTTGTCAAACTTTCAAGTATTAAATCCTGAGCAAATAATTTGTGAATTGGATAAAAAAGTAAAGTTTGAAATGGAGTTTACTATATCAAAAGGAAGGGGTTATGTTCCTGCTGAAGAAAATGTAAATGAAGAAGCATCAGTTGGCACAATTGCAATTGACTCAATTTTCACTCCAATTAAGAATGTAAATTATAATGTTGAAAATTTCAGAGTTGGTCAAAAAACTGATTTTGAAAAATTAAACTTTAACATTACTACTGATGGATCAATTAGTCCTAAACAGGCTTTAACGGAAGCTTCAAAAATATTAATTCAGCACTTCATGTTATTCTCTGATGAGAAGATTAGCTTAGAAGAAGATAAAGTTGAAGAATTTGATGAAGATACTTTACATATGCGTCAGTTATTAAAAACTGAATTAACTGAATTTGGTTTGTCAGTAAGAGCGTTAAATTGCTTAAAAACTGCTGAAGTATTTACATTAGGTGAGTTAGTGTCTTTCAAAAAATCTGATATGTTAAAATTCAGGAACTTTGGTAAGAAGTCACTTTCAGAATTAGAAGATTTAATAGAGGATAAAGGATTAACTTTCGGTTTTGACACTGTAAGGTATAATTTAAACGATTAGAAGAAAATGAGACACGGAAAGAAATTTAACCACTTAAGTAGAAAGTCAGCACATAGAAAAGCTATGCTTGCTAATATGGCTTGTTCATTAATTGAACACAAAAGAATTAAGACTACATTAGCAAAAGCTAAAGCATTAAGAGTTTATATTGAGCCTTTAATTACTAAATCAAAGGATGATACAACTCACTCAAGAAGAACTGTTTTTTCTTACTTAAAACAAAAAGAAGCTATTACTGAATTATTTGGTGATGTTTCATCTAAAGTTGCCGATAGACCAGGTGGATATACTAGAATCTTAAAGATAAGTAACAGGTTAGGAGATAATGCTCAAATGGCATTCATTGAATTGGTTGATTATAATGAAGATTATACTACTGATAAACCTAAGCGTAAAAAAGCTAGAAGAACTAAGAAAAAAGTTGCTGTAAAGGTAGAGCATGCTATTGAAGAAGCTGTAGTAGTTGAAGAAACTTCTACTACTGAAAATACAGTTGAAGCTAAAGTTGAGGAGGTTATTGAAGAAACATCTGCTAATAAAGATGTAGTTGAAGCTAAAGTTGAGGAAGTAGTTGAAGAAACACCAGCTATAGAAGATTCTCCTGAATTAAATGAAGAAACGAAAGTTGAAGCGAATAACTCTGAAAATAAAGAAGAAAAAGGAGAGTAGTTATATAACTTCTTTTTAAGATTTAATGAAAGGGTAAAGCTTAGGTTTTATCCTTTTTTTATAAATAAATTAAATGAAATATATTAAGAAAAAACCAGCAGTATTGTTATTACAAGATGGAACTATCTTCCATGGAAAAGCTAGAGGTTTTGATGGGTTTGCAACTGGAGAACTTTGTTTTAATACAGGTATGACTGGTTATCAAGAAATGTTTACTGACCCTTCTTATTTTGGTCAATTGATGATTACTACTAATTCACATATAGGAAATTATGGTGTTAAAAATGATGAGGTTGAATCTGATGACATGAAAATTGCTGGACTTATTTGTAAGAACTTTAATAATGGTTTTTCTCGTGATGGTGGAGATGGTGATTTAAATTCTTATTTTGTTGATCAGAATAAAGTAGTTATCTCAGATGTCGACACAAGGGCTGTTGTCCGTTATATTCGTGATAAAGGAGCTATGAATGCAATTATTTCTACTTCTACTACTGATATTACTGTATTAACAAAATTACTTTCTGAAGTTCCTTCAATGGAAGGTCTAGAACTTTCTTCATCTGTTTGTACTAAGAAACCTTATTTTGTTGGTGATGAAAATGCATCAAATAAAGTTGCTGTTTTGGATTTAGGTGTTAAAAGAAATATATTAAAATGTTTAACAGATAGAGATTGTTATCTACAAGTATTTCCTATGAATACTTCTTATGATGAAATGAAACAATGGAAACCTGATGGATTCTTTTTATCTAACGGACCTGGAGATCCATCTGCTATGCCTGAGGTTATTAAGGAAGTTAAAAAAATTACTGCTGATGGAAAAGCTGTTTTTGGAATCTGTTTAGGACATCAAGCACTTGCTCTTTCAGAAGGAATATCTACTTATAAAATGCATAATGGACATAGGGGTATTAACCATCCTGTAATTAATTTAGCGACTAAAAAAGCGGAGGTTACTTCTCAAAATCATGGGTTCGGAATTTCAGAAGAAGATATAAAAAGTAATAAAAATGTGGAAGTAACTCATGTAAATTTGAATGATGATACTATTGAAGGAATTAAGTTTAAGTATAAGAACTGTTTTTCAGTTCAGTATCACCCAGAGTCATCTCCAGGCCCACATGATTCTAGATATTTATTTGATGAATTTGTTAAAAATATAAATAAAGACTAATGGGTAGAATAGTAAATATACATGCAAGACAAATTTTAGATTCAAGAGGAAACCCTACTGTTGAGGCAGAAGTAGTTACTGAAAATGGTGTAATGGGAAGAGCAGCAGTTCCTTCAGGAGCTTCTACTGGAAAACATGAGGCGGTTGAGTTAAGGGATGGTGATAAAGAAACTTATTTAGGTAAAGGAGTTTTAAAAGCTGTTCAGAATATTAAAACAGCAATTAATGAAGAATTAAATGGAGTTTACGTAAATGAACAAGCTCTTATTGACAATAAGATGATTACTTTAGATGGCACTCCAAATAAATCAAACTTGGGAGCTAATGCAATGCTAGCTGTTTCATTAGCTTGCGCAAAAGTAGCAGCAATTGAAAATAGACAAGAATTATATAATTATATTGGTGGAGTAAATGCTAGAGAATTACCAATCCCAATGATGAATATTTTAAATGGTGGTTCTCATGCTGATAATAGTATCGATTTTCAGGAATTTATGGTGATGCCGATTGGTGCTAATTCTTTCTCCGAAGGATTAAAAATGGGAACTGAAGTTTTTCATCATTTAAAAGCAGAATTGAAATCTCTGGGACATTCAACAAATGTTGGTGATGAAGGAGGTTTTGCACCTAATTTAGAGTCTAATGAAGAGGCTATTGAAGTTGTATTAAAAGCAATTGAATCTGCTGGGTACCATCCAGGTGAAGATATGTATATTGCTATTGATGCAGCTGCTTCAGAATTTTATAATACTGATGAGAATGTTTATCATTTTCACCAATCATCAGGAGATAAATTAACCCCTACTGAGATGGTTGATTATTGGAAAGAATGGACTGAAAAATATCCAATTCTTTCTATTGAGGATGGGTTATATGAGGATGATTGGGATGCATGGAAATATTTAACAACTAAAATTGGCGATAAAGTTCAGTTAGTTGGAGATGATTTATTTGTAACTAATGTAGAGAGATTAAAAAGAGGAATTGATAATGAAATTGCAAATTCTATCTTAATAAAGGTAAATCAAATCGGAACTCTTACTGAAACAATTAATGCTGTTCAGATGGCACAACAGAATTCTTACACATCAGTAATGAGTCACAGATCTGGTGAAACAGAAGATACAACAATTGCTGATTTGGCAGTTGCACTTAATTGTGGTCAAATAAAGACAGGTTCTGCTTCACGATCAGATAGAATGGCAAAATATAATCAGTTATTAAGAATTGAAGAGGAACTTGGGGAACAAGCAATTTATACAGGAAAAGGTTTTAAATTTATATAAAAATAGATATGGAAAAGAAAGCAGAGTTACATTATGAAGGGAAAGTATTTGAAATTCCAGTAGTTACAGGATCAGAACAAGAAAATGCACTAGATATAAGCAAGTTGAGAGGGCAATCTGGTTTAGTAACTTTAGATAGAGGATTTAAAAATACTGGTTCTTGCAAGAGTGCAATTACATTTTTAAATGGTGAAGAAGGAATTTTAAGATATAGAGGGTATTCAATTGAAGAATTAGCAGAAAAATCTTCTTTTTTAGAAGTTTCATTTTTATTAATTTATGGAGAGTTACCAACTCAAGAAGAATTAGCAAAGTTTACAGATGATATAGATAAACATACCTTGGTGCATGAGGATGTAAAATCAATTTTGGATGGTTACCCTTCTAAAGCTCATCCAATGGGTGTGTTATCATCTTTAGTTTCAGCTCTTACGGCATTTTATCCCAAATCATTAGACCCTAATAGATCACAAGAGCAAATTAATGGAACGATAATTCGTTTCTTAGCAAAACTTCCAACTCTTGCAGCTTGGAGTTTTAAGAATAGAATGCGTCAGCCAATCGTATATCCACAAAATGGATTAAGCTATACTGAAAATTTCTTGCACATGATGTTTTCATTACCAACAAATGATGATAGGGTTAATCCTGTAATTTCCAAAGCACTTGATAAATTACTTATTCTACATGCTGATCATGAGCAAAATTGTTCTGCATCAACAGTAAGAATAGTAGGATCATCTCATGCTAGTTTATATGCTTCAGTGTCAGCAGGTATTGCAGCACTTTGGGGACCACTACATGGTGGTGCTAATCAAGCAGTGATTGAAATGCTAGAAGAAATTAAAGAAGATGGAGGAGATGTAAGTAAATATATTGCAAAAGCAAAAGACAAATCAGATTCTTTTAGATTGATGGGATTCGGGCATAGAGTTTACAAAAACTTTGACCCAAGAGCAACAATTATTAAGAAGGCTGCTGATGATGTTTTAAAAGAACTTGGAGTTAGTGATCCTGTATTAGATATTGCAATGGAATTAGAAAAAGTTGCATTAAATGATGAGTATTTCAAAGCAAGAGGATTGTACCCAAATGTTGATTTTTACTCAGGTATCATTTATAGAGCTTTAGGAATCCCTACTGATATGTTCACTGTAATGTTTGCAATTGGAAGACTACCCGGTTGGATTGCACAATGGAAAGAAATGAGAGAAAATGGAGAGCCAATTGGTAGACCAAGACAAGTTTATACTGGTGCTACTAAAAGAGCATATGTAAACATGGAAAACAGATAGTTTTTGATTAATATTTTTAAAAAGGAATTCATTTGGCTTCCTTTTTTTATTTTTGGCATATGGCTTACAAATCTCTAAAACAATGTGTTTCTGATATAGATAAAAAAGGGGAACTTTTAAAAATTTCTGATGAGATAAATCCTGATTTGGATATGGCTTCTATTCACTTAGATGAATTTGCAAAATCTGGTAAGACAATTTTTTTTAAAAATATAAAGGGAAGTAAATTTTCTGCTGTATCTAATTTGTTTGGAACTTTAGAAAGAAGTAGATTTATATTCCGGGATAGTTTGCAAATTGTAAAAGATCTAATTGATATAAAAACTAATCCTATTTCTGTTTTAAATAATCCAGCAAAAGCTATTTTCACTGCTTTAAATGGAATTTATGCGCTCCCAAAAAAAGTTAGGTTTAAAGGCTTTAATGAAATTCAAATTGAAGATTTACCACAGATAAAATGTTGGAAAAATGATGGAGGTGCATTTATTACTTTACCTCAGGTATATTCAGAAGACCCTGAAAATCCTGGAATTATGAATTCTAACTTAGGGATGTATCGGATTCAACTTTCTGGAAACGATTATGTGCAGAACAAAGAAGTAGGTATGCATTATCAAATACATAGGGGGATTGGAGTGCATCAGAAAAAGGCAAATAAAAAGGGGCAACCTTTAAAAGTTTCTATTTTTGTTGGAGGTCCACCATCTCATACTTTTGCGGCTGTTATGCCACTTCCTGAAGGAATGAGTGAACTTTCCTTTGCAGGGGTTTTGGGAAAGAGAAGATTTAGATATTCTAAGAAAGATGGTTATACTATTTCTGCAGATTCAGATTTTGTAATTTGTGGAGAGCTTCATGAAAATGATACTAAAACAGAAGGCCCTTTTGGAGATCATTTAGGTTATTATAGTTTAAAACATGATTTTCCTGTTTTAAAAGTTCATAAAGTTTATGCGAAAGAAAATGCCATTTGGCCTTTTACAGTTGTGGGCCGCCCTCCACAAGAGGATACCCAATTTGGCGCATTGATACATGAAATTAGTGGTAAGGCAATTGAGAAAGAAATTCCAGGGTTGAAATCTGTAAATGCAGTAGATGAAGCAGGAGTTCATCCTTTATTATTAGCGGTAGGAAGTGAAAGATATACTCCTTACAACCCAACTAAACAACCACAAGAATTATTAACTATTGCTAATCATATTTTAGGTACAGGACAAATGAGTTTAGCAAAGTATGTGTTTATCTGTGATGAAGAAAATGCACCAAATGTAAATGATGAGAAGGAATATTTCACTCATTTTTTGGAAAGGGTAAATTGGAAAAGAGATATGCATTTCCAAACCAAAACGACAATTGATACTTTGGACTATAGTGGGGATGGCCTGAATGAAGGTTCAAAAGTGGTTGTTGCTGCGGCAGGAGAGGTGAAAAGAAAATTAGTTGCTGTTTTGTCAAATATTGATTTACCTAATGAATTTTCTAATCCTAAATTAGTGAGTAATGGAAACTTAGTGCTGGAAGGAAAAGGAGATATGAATGATTTGATTGCTAGTTTAGAAAAACAAAATGTAGCAGGAATAGCACTTATAACTTTAGTAGATGATTCTACTTTTGTAAGTGAGGAATTCTCTAATTGGTTGTGGGTTACTTTTACACGTTCCGATCCTGCAAACGATATTTATGGATTACATTCTGAGAATAAAAATAAACATTTTTCTTGTTCTATACCTATAATTGATGCCAGAATAAATGTGCATCATGCTCCTATTTTGGAGAGGTAGAGTTATTCTTTTTCTTAAAATTCCTCCACTGTTTTTTCTTCTTTTTTTTAGGTTGCATCTTGTATTCAGGCCCTTTTTCAAACCCTTTCGGTAATTCTAATTTAGGAACTTCTTTTTCTATAAGCTTTTCAATGTCTAAAAAATTACGGATCTGTTGCTGATTGATAAAAGTAATTGCTTCACCAGTTCTGTCAGCACGAGCAGTACGCCCAATTCTATGAACATAATCTTCTGCATCATGTGGTACTTCATAATTTATCACGAGTTCAATACCTTTTATATCAATTCCTCTTGATAAAATATCGGTAGCAACTAAAATTCTGATTTTCTTATTTTTAAAATCTCGGATGGTTTCTTCTCTTTGTTCTTGGTCTAATCCTGAGTGCATTTCCGATGCTCTCATTCCAGCTTTGTTAAGTGTTTGTTTTATTTCCTTCACACTTTTTATACTAGAAGCAAAAACTAAAACATGACTCAAATCTTTTCCTTTTGCTCTTAATATATCTCTTACTAATTTGACTTTGTGCTTATCATGTACCATGTAAGCATTTTGAGTAAGTCCATCAGCAGGCTTGGAAATGGCCAAACTAATACTCTCCGGATTTGTTAAAAGTTTGTTTGCTAACTCCCTTATTTTAGGAGGCATAGTTGCCGAGAATAATAAATTTTGTCTGTCTTGCGGCAGCTCTTTAGAAATTTTCATGATGTCATCATAAAACCCCATATCTAACATTCTATCAGCCTCATCCAAAATAAAATGTTTTACCCCAGAAGTATCAAAATAATCAAAATCCAAATGTGCCATTAATCTTCCTGGCGTGCAGATAATAATGTCAGCTCCATTTTTTAGCGCTTGTTTTTGGTTGTCATATTCTATCCCTGTTCCTCCACCATAAATAGGATAGGAAGATGAGTTTGTGAAATAAGCAAAACCTTCAATTTGTCTATCAATCTGTTTAGCTAACTCTCTTGTAGGAGCAATAATTATAGTATTGACTTTATTTGTTTGCTTAGTCTTTGTAAGTTTATCCAAAATTGGTAAAACAAATGCTGCTGTTTTTCCTGTTCCTGTCTGCGCACAAGCTATTAAATCTTTTCCTTTTTGTATAATTGGTATTGCTTGTATTTGTATTGGGGTAGCTTTTTTAAATCCCATCATGTCTAACCCCTCCTGTAGCTCGTTTCCGAACTTAAATTTTGTAAATTTCATTATGTAAAGATACTAAAAACAATATCTATTTTCTTCTATAAGTTTGTTGGCTATATTTCTTCTCATTTCTTTAGGGTTAATGGTGTATCCTTTTGTGAATCGTTTTAATCCCATTAACAACATTCTTTGTTCGTCTCCTTCTGCAAAAGATAATATTACTTCTTCTCCTGATTGATTGCAGTTTTTAATTGCTTGATATAAGTATAGTTTACTCATATCAATTTGGTGTTCTGTTACATCTTCTCCATTTTTAGCAGTTAGTTTTTCAGCTCTTAAAATTGCAGATTCTGCAGTATATACCTCAATTATCATATCGGCCAAATTCATTAAAACTTCTTGTTCTCTTTCAATAGTCATTGCGAAATGTTGTGCTGCTTTTCCTGCACACATTAATATTGCTTTCTTCAGTTTTTTAATCTGTTCTTTTTCAACTTCAAAAAGTACGCTATTATCCAGCTTATCAAAGGATGGGATACTCATTAAACTTTCAGCAACTTTCATTGCAGGACCCATAATATCTAGTTCTCCTTTCATTGCTTTTTTCAATATTATTCCCACCAACAACATTCTATTGATTTCGTTTGTTCCTTCATAGATTCTTGCAATTCTTGCATCACGGTAGGCAGCTTCCATTGGTGCATCTGCCGAATATCCCATTCCTCCATAAATCTGTATTCCTTCATCCGAACAGAATTGTATAGTTTCCGAACCTAATACTTTTACAATAGAACATTCAATAGCATATTCTTCAATTCCTTTTAGGTGTGCTTCTTGATGATCGACTCCTTCTGCCTCTAATCTTAAAATATTTTTTTCAATATCCGCTCCTGAACGGTAAGTTGTTGATTCAATGGCGTAAGTCCTAACTGCCATATCTGCTAATTTATGCTTGATGGCACCAAAATTAGCAATAGGAATTCCAAACTGGATACGCTCATTTGAGTAGTTTGTTGAAAGTCCAATTACTCTTCTACAAGCATCCAATATTGCTGCTGAAAGTTTAATTCTCCCCACATTAAGTGCGTTCATTGCAATCTTAAATCCGTTTCCTCTCCCTCCTAATAAATTTTCAACTGGCACTTTCACATCATTAAAAAATACTTGACGAGTAGAGGAAGAGTTAAGTCCTAATTTTTGTTCTTCTTTCCCTAAAGTGATTTCTTCCATTCCTTTTTCCAGGATGAATCCTGTAATGTTTTGATCATCTTCAATTCTTGCAAATACTATGAAGATATCTGCAAATCCTGCATTCGAAATCCACATTTTTTGTCCTGTAATAAGGTAGTGTTTTCCGTCATCAGTAAGTACAGCTTTTGTTTTTCCTGAATTTGCATCTGATCCTGCTCCAGGTTCAGTTAAACAGTAACAACCCATCCATTCCCCAGAAGCTAATTTTGGTAAGTATTTTGATCTTTGTGCATCATCACCATATAATAAAATTGGTAAAGTTCCAATACCTGTATGTGCCCCAAATGCAGTAGAAAATGAACCGTTAGATCCTGATATTTTATCACAAATTAATACAGAAGTATTGAATGACATTCCCATTCCACCATATTCTGCCGGCACGCTAATTCCTAAAAGTCCTAGTTCTCCTGCTTTCTTCATACAGTCCTCTGTTAGTTTATAATCTTTCTTTTCAAACCTTTCTCTATGCGGGTCAAGCTCTTTTTCTACAAATTCTTTTGTTGCTGATGCCATCATCTTTTGATCTTCTCCAAACTCTTCGGGAATAAAAATATCTTTTGCTTCTTGGTCTTTTATTAAAAATTCTCCTCCTTTTATCATAATTTTATTTGTTTTATATTTTTTATGTTTTTTTGTTTTGGTTTAAGGTTTTTATAGAATTTCAAATACTCCAGCTGCACCTTGTCCTGCTCCTACACACATGGTTACCATTCCGTATTTTTGATTTCTTCTTTTCATTTCGTTTATTAATTGCACTGTTAATTTCCCTCCAGTGCATCCTAGTGGATGTCCTAATGCAATTGCTCCACCATTTACATTTACTATATCAGGGTTTAATCCTAACTCACGAATAACAGCTAAGGATTGAGAAGCAAAGGCTTCATTTAATTCAAACTGTTCAATTTCCTCAATTTTCAGTCCTGCTTTTTTGAGTGCTAAAGGTATAGCTTCAACTGGTCCTATTCCCATGTGTTTTGGTTCAACACCTGCAACAGAGTAGCTTAATAATTTTGCGATTGGTTTTACTCCCAACTCATTCACCATTTTTTCTGACATCAATAAAACAAATGCTGCTCCATCAGAAGTTTGTGATGCATTTCCTGCAGTTACCGTTCCATCTTGTGCAAATACAGTTCTTAGTCTTGCTAATGCTTCAGCTGAACCTCCTTTTCTTGGCCCTTCATCTGTATCTACTACATATTCTCTTTCTTGTCTTTTTTCGTTTTTGTCTAAGTAAGTTTCCTTTACCTTAATAGGCACAATTCCACTTTTAAAGTATCCTTTTTCAATTGCGTTAAGTGCCTTTTGGTGGGAGTTAAAAGCAAATTCATCTTGATCTTTTCTGCTGATATTCCATTTGTCAGCAACTGCTTCTGCGGTAAGCCCCATGTTCCAGTACCAATCAGAGTTACCTTTAGCTACATCATAATTGGGTATAATTCTCCAACCTCCAAATGGGATTGGGGACATACATTCCACACCACCAGCAATAATGCAATCGGCCATTCCACTTTGTATTTTTGCATTGGCAATGGCAATGGTTTCTAGCCCTGAAGAACAATATCTGTTCACTGTCATTCCTGGAACTTTTATGGTATCTAATCCCATTAAGGAAATCATACGCCCAATGTTTAGTCCTTGTTCTGCTTCAGGAGTTGCATTTCCACAGATTACATCATCAATTTTATCTTTATCTAATTCAGGAACGGATGCTACCAAATGTTTAATTACATCTGCTGCTAAGTCATCAGGGCGAGTAAATTTAAAGACTCCTTTTCCTGATTTTCCTACTGCCGATCTGTATCCTGCTACTATATATGCTGTATTCATAATTTTAATTTCTTAATGGTTTACCTTTCTTTAACATGTGTTCTATTCTTTCCAAAGTTTTTCTTTCTCCACATAGTGATAAAAAGGCTTCTCTTTCAAGGTCTAATAAATATTGTTCAGAAACTAAAGTAGGAGCTGATAAATCCCCTCCACAAATTGCATACGCTAATTTTTCTGACATTAGTTTTTCATGTTTCGTAATGTATCCTGCTGCATGCATAGAGTGAGCCCCAACCATAAACATCCCAAGACCTTGTTTCCCTAAAACTTTTATTTTCTCAGGAACTGGCTGAGTGTATCCTTGGTTTGACAAATTAAGTGCTACTGCTTTTGCATCCGTAATTAGGTTGTTAAATCCTACTGTCACTTTATCTCTATTCTTTAATAGTAAATCTAATTCTATTGCTTCCTGTGCTGAGGTAGCAACTTTTGCCATACCAATATTCAAGTATCTCTCTTTTAAAGTAGGTAATTCTATATCTCCTGAAAAGTAAGCTATTGAAGCTCTTCTTGCCATTTCTTTTGTTCCACCACCACCAGGGATAACACCAACTCCCATTTCAACTAAGCCAATATAAGTTTCTGCTGATGCTTGTACATGGTCCGCATGTAAAGCGATTTCACAACCACCTCCTAAAGTCATTCCGTGTGTTGCGACAACTACAGGTATAGATGAGTTTCTGATTTTTCCAGTTGTATTTTGGAAAGCACGAACTGCAAAGTCAATTTCTTCATATTCTTGCTCAATTGCCATCATGAATATCATAGCGATATTTGCTCCTACTGAAAAGTTTGTTCCTTGGTTGGCAATAACTAATCCTTTATAATTTTTTTCTGCAACTTCAATTGCTTTTTGAATTCCTTCTAACACTTCTCCACCTATAGAATTCATCTTTGTTCTCCATTCTAAGTTTACAATTCCGTCTCCAATATCGGTTAGGTTAGATCCTGAATTCTTCCAAATTGTATTGTTCTCACGGATATGATCTAAAACAATAAAATTTTCTATCCCAGCAACTTTCTCATTTGCTTTTGTTAGAATATTATAGTAGTTTAAAGTTTCGTTTTCTGTTGAATAAAAAGAAGTGCCTCCTGATTTTACCATTTCATACACCCAGTCAGCTGCTTTGTATCCTGCATCTTCCATTTTGGATAATGTCTTTTCAACATTTAAAGCATCCCACATTTGGAAAGGACCAACTTCCCAACCAAAACCTGCACAAAGTGCTCTATCAATTTTGTAAAGATCTTCCGTTATTTCTGGTATTCTATGAGATACATAAGCAAAGGAAGAATAGAATGATTTACGGTAAAACTCTCCGGCTTTATCTTTACCTTTTACAAGAATTTTCAATCGTTTTAATAAATCATCTTCTTGTTTTGCTGCTGCAATAGTTGCAAATTTAACTCTTTTTTTAGGAGCGTATTCTAAAGTATTTAAATTAAGTGCTTCAATAATTCTATTGCCTTTTTCATCTTTCGATTTTTTGTAGAACCCTTGCTTAGTTTTGTCTCCTAACCATTTATTCTTGCTCATCTTGTTAATGAAATCAGGCAATTCAAAATTTTCTCTCATTTCATCATCAGGGCAGTTTTCATAAACCCCATTTGCAACATGAATTAAAGTGTCTAAACCTACTAAATCACAAGTACGGAAAGTTGCTGATTTAGGACGACCAATCATTGGTCCACTTAAAGAATCAACTTCTTCTACTGTTAAATCTAACTTGTCAACTAAATGAAAAAGAGACATTATATTAGCAACTCCAATTCTATTAGCAATAAATGCTGGAGTGTCTTTACAGAGTACCATGTCTTTGCCTAGGAATTTATCTCCATAATTCATTAGGAAATCTGTTACCTCAGTGTTTGTTTTAGTAGTTGGAATAATTTCTAGTAACTTTAAATATCTTGGAGGATTGAAAAAGTGAGTTCCACAGAAATGAGTTTTAAAGTCATCACTCCTGCCATCAATCATACTTTCAATAGGAATACCTGAAGTATTGGAAGAAATCAAAGTTCCTTTTGTTCTGAACTTTTCTATCTTTTCAAAAACTTGTTTTTTAATGTCAAGCCTTTCTACAACTACCTCAATAATCCAATCCACATCCGCAATTTTATGCAAATCATCATCCAAGTTCCCTGTGGTAATTCTTCTTATAAACTCTTTACTGTAAATAGGGGAGGGTTTACTTTTTAAGGTGTTTTTTAATGCAACATTTACAATGGAGTTTCTGATTTTCTTGTCTTTTAATTGTTCTTCTGTTAAATTAAAAGGAACAATATCCAAGAGTAAAACTTCTACTCCAATATTTGCAAAATGGCAGGCTATTCGTGACCCCATAATTCCGGAACCTACAACTGCTACTTTATTAATGTGTCTATTTGTTTTCATCTATAATTTTATTTATCTTTTTTAGTATTGTAAAGAAGATGTCCATTTCATCTTTTTCAAAGTGCGATTGTATTGTTTCGTTAAATTCTATAACTACTCCTTTGGCAACTTCACGCCAATCCATTCCTAATGGAGTAAGGTGAATTACAGATTTTCGTTTATCATTTGGGTCAGGTTTGCGTTCAATTACACCTGCATCTTCTAATTTATTAAGTGATCTAGATAGTGAAGTAGCTTCCATACCCATATTTGGACCGAGTTGAGTAGAAGGTGTGCCTTCAGAAATATCAATATTCAAAATAATCATTCCCAAGGCCATACTTGCCATGTATTCTGTAGCAGTTCTGTTATACATTTTTGTAATGTTATACCAGGTTTTTCTTATGTTATAATCTATAGTTTCTTCTTGTTCCATTTTAAAAATTTTAGGTTACGAATATATGAAAAATACTATGCGCGCATAGTAAAATTATTTTTTATTATGCGCGCACATTAAATATTGAAAAAAAGTGTATTTTTATCAAAAAGTATATATAAAATCAGATGAATTATTTATCACCTTTAGAAATGCTCTATAAATGGGAGCGAGAAAAAGACAACGAAATTTATTTAAGTCAACCAATTAATGGGGTTTGGCATAATTGGACTTGGAAAGAAGTAGCATTGGAGGTTAGAAAAATGGCTGCTTATCTACAGTCATTGAATTTACCAAAACAAAGCAAGGTAGGTGTTTTATCAAAAAATTGTGCGCATTGGATAATGAGTGATTTGGCTATTATGATGTCTGGACATACCTCAGTGCCTTTGTATCCAAACTTGAGTTCTGACACATTAAATAAAATTTTAATTCATTCTGAAACAAAAGTGTTATTTGTTGGGAAGCTAGATAATTTTGAAGCCATGCAGCCTGGAATTCCAGCAGATATGCCTTGTATTACCTATCCTTTTTATAGTGAGGATTATCCTAAATGGGATGATTTGACAAAAGATATTTCCCCATTAACTGATAACGTAATAAGAGAGGAAATGGAGTTAGCAACTATTATTTATACATCAGGTACAACTGGAGACCCTAAAGGTGTAATGCATAAGTTCTATAATTTTTCGTTTGCTACAGTTAATGCTGTAAAAGCATTGCCTTTAAAAGAGGAATCATTCTTTTCGTACTTACCATTATGTCATATTGCAGAGCGTTTGCTAGTAATGATGGGCAGTTTGTATACAGGAGGAAAAGTATCTTTTGCTGAGAGTTTGGATACTTTTGCAGCTAATTTATCTGAAGCTTCTCCATCAGTATTCTTAGGAGTACCTAGAATTTGGACTAAATTTCAGCAAGGAATATTAGGAAAATTACCACAAAAAAAATTGAATGTATTGTTGAGTATTCCAATTATTTCAACATTAATAAAAAAGAAAATACAAAAAGGATTGGGATTAAGTAAAGCAAAAAATATCTTTACGGGTGCTGCTCCTACTCCTGCATCTACTATAAAATGGTTTGAAAAGTTGGGTATTAAAATACAAGAGGCATATGCAATGACTGAAAACACTTGTTATTCGCATGTGAGTTTCAAAAGCAAAATAAAAATTGGCTCGGTAGGGCAGGCTTTGCCGCTTTGTGATGTTAAATTAACTGGTCAAAAGGAAATTTTAATAAAGCATGATGCCTTAATGGATGGTTATTATAAGGATTTAGAAGAAACCAATAAAACTATTATTGATGGTTGGCTACATACGGGTGATGAAGGGGAAATTGACGAGAATGGATTTTTGACTATTACTGGTAGAGTAAAGGATATTTTTAAAACAAGCAAAGGGAAATATGTTGCGCCTTCTCCTATTGAAATGAAACTTTCTGCTAATAAAAACTTAGAGCAAATTTGTGTTGTAGGGGATAGCATTCCTCAGCCTATTGTTTTGGTGGTACTTTCAGAAAGAGGCAAGAAAAAAAAGAAGGAAGATTTAATTGCAAGTTTGACTAAAACTATGAAAGTAATTAATCCTAAATTGGACAAGCACGAAAAATTACACAATATAGTTGTGATTGCTGAAGATTGGACAATAGAAAATAAATTACTGACACCAACCATGAAAATTAAGCGTAATGCAATTGAGAAAATTTACAAAAGTTATTATACATCTTGGTATGAAGGTGAAAGGGTTATATTTGTTTAAGTCTTCAGTTTCTTCTTTTTAGCAGCAGGGAAGAGGATGTTGTTTAGTATTAGCCTATAAGCTGGAGAGTTGGGGTGGAGTGATAAATCAGTTTTTGGGTCACCAACTTTGTGCTGATAATCTTCTGGGTCGTGTCCTCCATAAAAAGTCCAAGTACCATTTCCTAATTCTCCATGAATATAACGAGCTTCATTAGTAGCTTTTGTTTCTCCCATTATAAGGACATCTGATTTTATATATTCATTCTTAAAAGCAGTTGTTTGCCCCATAAACCCTCCAATTATTTGCATATGATTTTGACAAAGCATAGTTGGAACTGGATCCCATTTTGCAGAAAATTCAAATAGTGTAAAGAAATCAATCTTATGATTTATTCTTCTTTTTTGTGTTGCATCAATAGTTGAAAATTCATATTGATTTGGGTTTTTAACAAGAGTAAAATCTTTAAAAGCTAAGGTTTTACTGTAATCTAATTTACTATCAATATCTGAGTCCATTCCATCCCCATCAAACATTGCTCCGCAAATATCAATTCCTTCAGCAGCGAGTGCGATATCATAACTGTCAGTTGCTGAGCACATGGCAAATAAGAATCCTCCACCAGAAACAAAAGATTTTATTTTTTTAGCAACTGCTAATTTTGCTTGTGAAACTTTTTCAAAACCTAACTTACGAGCTAATTTTTCATATTCTTGCTTTTGTTCCTTATACCAAGATGCATTTCTAAAACTAGCATAAAATTTCCCGTACTGTCCAGTAAAATCTTCATGGTGGAGATGGAGCCAATCATACATTGGTAGTAGATTTGTAAGTACTTCCTCATCATAAACTACCTCATAAGGAATTTCAGCATAAGTAAGCGCCATAGTAACAGCATCATCCCAAGGTTGCTTATTTTTAGGAGAATAGATTGCAATTTTGGGTGCTTTTTCTAAACGAACTACATCTTGATTTACCTCTGGACTAGATATAGATTGTAGAATTTGAGTGGATTGCGCGTCAGCAATAATATTATATGAAACACCTCTAATATTGCATTCATTTTCAATTTGCGTATGGTGTTTTATCATGAAACTTCCACCTACATAATTGAGTAACCAATCAACTTTTACATCTCTTTCAATTGCGTAATATGCAATTCCGTAAGCTTTTAAATGATTGCTTTGGCTTTCATCCATAGGAATAAAAATGTAGGATGCGTTTGCAGTAATTGCAAAACAACAAATGAAGAAAAATAGATTAATTTTCTTTAAGGTTCTAGAATGGAGCATCTCCATCTTTATCTTCATTCATACTTGATGACATTGAAATCATAGAAGAATTATTACCATCTTCATTTTCATAATCTCCACCATCAAAGTAGTCCAAATCAGAGAATTTTGCAAATTCTCCAGTAAATTTAAGTCTTACATTATTAAGAGAACCATTTCTGTGTTTTGCGATAATCAACTCTCCTTGTCCTCTGGAATCATCTCCATTATCCCATTCATAAATTTTGTAGTATTCAGGGCGATAAATAAATGTCACAATATCTGCATCTTGCTCAATTGCACCAGATTCTCTAAGGTCAGAAAGCATTGGTCTTTTACTTCCAACACCAGTTCTACTTTCCACCCCTCTATTTACTTGAGAGAGTGCAATTACTGGTATCTTTAATTCTTTTGCAATTCCTTTTAAGGATCTGGAAATAGTAGAGATTTCTTGCTCTCTATTACCTCCTGTTCCTCCTGCAGTCATTAGTTGTAAGTAATCAATCATGATAATTCCTACACCATGATTTTTAACAAGTCTTCTTGCTTTTGCTCTAAGTTCAAAAATGGATAGACCAGGTGTGTCATCAATAAAAATAGGTGCTTCTGAAAGGTGTTTAATTTTTTCATGAAGTTGCACCATCTCGTGGTCAGCTAAATCTCCTTTTCTTAACTTTGATGCACCAAGCTCAGCTTCTGATGCAATGAGTCTGTTTACAAGTTGCTCTGATGACATCTCCAATGAGAAAAATCCGATAGGAGTATTGTGGTCAACAGCAACATTTCTTGCCATTGTTAAAGCAAATGCAGTTTTACCCATTCCTGGTCTTGCTGCTACAATTACTAAGTCGGATTTTTGCCAGCCAGAAGTTACTCTATCTAAATTAGTAAATCCTGATGGCACACCACTTAATCCATCTTCTTTATTTCTAAGGGTCTCAATATTTTCCAGCGCTCCTTTAATTAAAGAGCTCATTTTATCATAACTTTTTCTAAGTGTTCCTTCTGTTACAGTAAAGAGATTTGCCTCAGCATCATTTAATAAATCAAAAATATCAACTGAATCATCAAAAGCATCGTTACTGATTTTTCTTGAGATATTAATAAGTGATCTTTTAATGAATTTCTCAGCTATAATTCTTGCGTGAAACTCTGTGTTGGATGATGAAGAAACATTGTTTGTTAGTTCAGAAATGTAGGCTAAGCCACCAATTTCTTTAAACATTTCCATTCTTTTTAACTCTTCTGAAACTGTAAGGATATCAACTGGCTGAGTATTGTTAAATAAATTAACAATTGCTTCAAAAATTTTCTGATGTTTTGGTGCATAAAAATATTCGGCTTGTAAAGAATCAATAGCGTCAGATAATGATTCGTTATCAATCATTAAAGCACCAAGTACAGCTTTTTCAAGCTCAATTGCTTGTGGTTGCAATTTTCCATCAATCTGACTTGTTGGTGTTGCTTTTAATGTTCTTTTTCCTACTTTATTTGCCATTTCTTATTCGTTTACAACTCCCATATTTGAGAATTTCTCCATTCTATCATGAACTAAAGTATCTTTTTCTGTATCAATAAATTCTTTTATTGCTTTGCTGATTGATTTCTTAACTATTTTAAAAGTTTCTTCAGGAAAAGTATGAGCACCACCAAGAGGTTCTTTAATGATCTCATCAACCAATCCTATTTTTTTCATATCCTTAGCTGTAAGTTTTAAAGCATCAGCTGCAGTTTCTTTGTGCTCCCAACTTCCCCACAATATTGTAGAGCAGTTTTCAGGAGATATTACAGAATACCATGCATTATTTAGCATCAAAATTTTATCACCAACACCAATTCCTAAAGCCCCTCCTGATGCTCCTTCACCAATAATAACAACAATAATAGGCACCTCAAGTTTAGTCATTTCAAGGATATTACGAGCAATAGCTTCACCTTGCCCTCTTTCTTCAGCTTCCAATCCTGGGAATGCACCCGGAGTGTCAATTAAGCAAACAACTGGCTTGCAAAATTTTTCAGCCATTTTCATAAGGCGTAAAGCTTTTCTGTATCCTTCAGGGTTAGCCATTCCAAAGTTTCTGTATTGTCTTTCTTTGGTATTTCTTCCTTTTTGTTGCCCGATAAACATTACAGATTGCTTCCCGATCGTTCCCCAGCCTCCAATCATTGCTTTATCATCTTTTACACCTCTATCTCCATGTAGTTCTAAAAAATCGCCATCTGATAAAGCCTTAATGTAATCTAAAGTATAAGGTCTTTGAGGATGACGAGAAAGTTGTACTTTCTCCCAAGAACTTAAATTATTGTAAATTTCTGTTCTTGTATCTTTAATGTTATTCTCAATATCAGCAACTGTATTACTAACATCTACTGATCCATCTTCACCTAGTTCTTTAGCTTTTTCAAGCTTAATAACTAGTTCTTCAATTGGTTTTTCAAATGCTAAATAATCCATTCAATTTTATTTTTAAAAGTAAAACAAAGTTAAATAAAATGATTTGTGAAGCGCTATAAATTATGAGTTGATTACTTTTGTTGTTGAAAACTCAAACATAGTATGATTTTATATCCTAATGCGAAAATAAATATCGGTTTAAATGTGCTGAATAAAAGAGAAGATGGTTACCATGAATTATCCTCTGTTTTTTATCCTGTTAGTGAGTTGTATGATATTTTAGAAATCATTATTTCTGATGACTTTTCTTTTAGTAGTTCTGGATTTTCTATACCTGGTAATAGTAATATTTGCACTAGAGCCTTTGATTTATTAAAAGCTGATTATGATGTAGGAAATGTCAAGATTCATCTACATAAAATGATTCCTATTGGAGCTGGTTTGGGAGGTGGTTCTGCAGATGGTGCTTTTATATTAAAAGCAATGAATGAGTTATTTGAGTTAAATCTTACAAATAATCAGTTAGAAAAATATGCTTTAAAGTTGGGTGCTGATTGCCCGTTTTTTATTGAGAATACTCCAAAATATGTAACTGGAATTGGGGAGCAAATGACTGCCATTGATTTGGATTTATCAGATTATGATATCAAGTTTATTTTTCCTGAATTACATATTTCTACTACTGAGGCTTATGGTAGTATAATACCAAAAAAGCAGAAAATTAATTTGTTGGATTTGATAAGTAAACCCATAATAAACTGGAAAGCAGAAGTGAGAAATGATTTTGAATTTTCTGCTTTTAAAAAGCATCCTGAATTATTAAAAATGAAAGAAAATCTTTATGCTGATGGTGCTATTTATGCGAGTATGACTGGAAGTGGGAGTGTAATTTATGGAGTGCTTATAAAATAAAATCCCCACCACTTTGGTAGGGATCTCTATTCTAATAAATCAACTAAAAAGATTAACTATCTTTTACCCATTCATAGTTACCAAAAACTCAGTATTATCTTTTGTTTTTTGCAATCTATCTTTCATAAATTCAATTGCTTCAATTGGGTTCATGTCTGCTAAATAATTCCTAAGTACCCAAATTCTTTGTATGTGTTCTTTATCTAGTAATAAATCCTCACGTCTAGTAGAAGAAGAAACTAAATCAACAGCAGGATATATTCTTCTATTTGCGATTTTTCTATCCAATTGTAGCTCCATATTACCTGTGCCTTTAAATTCTTCAAAGATAACCTCATCCATTTTACTTCCTGTTTCCGTAAGAGCAGTCGCTAAAATAGTTAATGAACCACCTTTCTCAATTTTACGAGCAGCACCAAAGAAACGCTTAGGCTTATGCAATGCATTTGCATCCACACCACCACTCAATATTTTTCCAGAAGCAGGCTGTACAGTGTTGTAAGCTCTTGCCAAACGCGTAATAGAATCCAACAAGATAACTACATCATGTCCGCATTCTACCATTCTTTTTGCTTTCTCCAATACAATATCAGCAACCTTTACATGTCTGCTTGCTGGCTCATCAAAAGTAGATGCAATCACTTCTGCATTTACACTCCTTTCCATATCTGTAACCTCTTCAGGTCTTTCGTCAATTAAAAGAATAATCATATAAACTTCTGGGTGATTATCCGCAATTGCATTTGCCATATCCTTTAAAAGTACTGTTTTACCAGTTTTAGGTTGAGCTACAATTAATCCTCTTTGTCCTTTCCCAAGAGGTGTAAAGATATCTAGCATTCTTATAGATACATTGTTATGCCCATTTCCTAAAAGGTTAAATTTTTCATAAGGGAAAAGTGGTGTTAAATGATGGAATGGAATTCTATCTCTCACAATTCCTGGATCACGCCCATTAATACTTTCTACTTGTATTAAAGGAAAATATTTTTCACCAGTTTTTGGCGGCCGAACAGTACCTTTGATAGTGTCACCCGTTTTTAATCCAAATAATTTAATTTGAGAGTGAGAAACATATACATCATCAGGTGATGATAAATAGTGATAATCACTTGATCTCATAAAACCATATCCATCAGGCATAATCTCAATTACTCCTTCAGTATTTATTATCCCATCAAAATCATAGTCATATTTTGATATTTTTTGATTGGGGTTTTGGTTTTTATTGTTTTTGTGCTTAGGTTTTGGGTGAGTATTTTCCTCTTTTTTAGGATGATTGTGAACAGGTTTTTTGTGTTCTTTTTTCTCCTCACCATCTTTTTTAGGATGGTTGTGAACTGGTTTCTTGTGTTCACCTTCTTTCTTTGGATGATTATGAACAGGTTTTTTGTGTTCTTTCTTTTGTTCTTGATCTTTTTTAGGGTGATTATGAACTGGTTTTTTATCAGTATTGTCTCCTTCTTTATTTTGTTGAGGTTTAGTTTGTTCTACTTTCTCAACTTTATTTTGAGTTGGCTTAGTTCTTGGTCTTTGTTTTTTCTCAACTATTGGCTGAGGTTTAGCATTTTCAGCTTGATGATCCAAGATAGCATAAGCTAAATCTTGTTTTTTTAATTTGTCAAACTTTTTTATGTTTAACTCTTGCGCAATTGCTTTTAAATCAGCAACTTTCTTCGCGTTTAATTCGTCTAATTTGTACATATATTTTTTTTAATAAATAATCTTAATTCGGTTGTAGCTTTGTGAGTTTTCAAGATGTTTTTAGGGGGTGTTTCTTTAGATAATCTTTGCAATGATACAATTTTTTTAATAGATGGGCAAATCCTACATTTTTAATTAGTTTTGCAGTAAATATTATTATCATGATACAAAGAGTACAATCTTTATTTTTCTTTTTCTCTTCAATTTGTTTAATTACTATTGTTTATACATTTCCTGTATTGCAAAATACAAAAGAATATTTTCTGTTAAGTGAATATTTTCCTCTTGTCCGTCTTTCTGTCTTGTTGTCAGCTGCGTTGTCATTATTCGCTATATTTCAGTTTAAAAATAGAAAAAGGCAAATGTTGATTGCTGCTATTTCTCGTTTTATGATTACAATAGCATTTTTCACTTTAGTATTTTTCTATAGAGGAGAAGAGCAATTTGGCTTAGGAATGATATTGATGCTTATCCCTTTTATTACCCTTTATGCTGCTAACTTTTTTATCAAAAAAGATGAAAAATTAGTAAAGTCGGCTGATAGAATACGTTAGTATTTAGTTCTAGGAAATTCAATTACGTTTAAATCTTTAATTACTTTTCCTTCAATGTTAAAGCTGAGTAGTGTTTTTACTTTGTGTATTCCATAATCACCAATTGCACCAGGATTCATGTGAAGTAAGTTGTTCTTTTTATCATACATCACTTTTAATATATGAGAATGACCACATATAAATAAATCAGGATTTGCTTGTTCAATTAATGGTAGAATTTTCTTATCATATCTTCCAGGATACCCTCCAATATGAGTCATCATAACATTTACTTTTTCACATGTAAAATAAAGGTTTCTTTTGAATTCTGTCCGAGTAGTTCTGTTGTCTATATTACCCCACACTGCTCTTATGGGAGCAAATTCTTTGAGTTTATCAGTTACCTCAAGCCCTCCAATATCTCCAGCGTGCCAAATTTCATCTGCTTTTTTAAAGTGAGGAAAAAATCTTTCATCTAAAGTATGATGAGTATCAGAAAGCAATATTATTTGCTTCATTTATCTGATAAGATTAACAACTCCTGTATAGATAAATGGCTTATCTTTAAAGTCTAGAATTTTAATAGTGTAGTTGTACAGCCCTCCAATAATTTTACCATTAGTATTTCCATCCCACGCTAAGTCA
>CAJQJY010000014.1 GCA_905478765.1 uncultured Flavobacteriales bacterium | reverse complement strand
CACATGTTGCGTTAGGATCATAGTTAAACTGAGTAGCATCAGTACAACCGTCTACACAGTAAGTACAAGATCCATCATCTACAGTAGCTGAAGCATCATAATTCAATGCAGCAGGGTCAGTACAACCATTAACAGCACAGAATCCTACTTGGAAACTAGCACTAGAACCATCATCATTGATTGCATCAAGTGTATAAGTTACACCGTCAATTGATAAAGATCCTCCGTTCCATCCGTCACCATAAGTGTCAACAAGATTAACAGAATAATCAGTACCTAAATCAATACACTGATCGAAACCTGCACCAGCAGTCATAGAAGCTAAAACGTTACCAGCACAATCAGTAATTGTGAAGTCGTTTTCAGCAGACCATGAACCTGCAGTATACAATACTACATTATCAGTACAGTAAGTACAAGAACCATCATCAGTATTAGCTGAAGCATCATAGTTATTTGCAGCAGGGTCAGTACATCCATAAACTGGACATGAAGCTGAACCTAAAGCAATAGTAAACGAACCTGTAGAAACAAATCCAACTAAACCATCAGTAGCTAGTACATTTCCTGCACCATCATCTAAAGTGATTATAGCTCCGTTCCAACCATCACCGTATGAATCATACATGTTAACAGTATAACAGTCATCTATTAAACAGAAAGTAGTTGCAGCACCTGCAATACCTGAAGCTACAACAGTACCTGAACCATCAACAATGTCCCAAGATATTTCAGAATCATAAGTTCCTCCACCTGCTGTAACATTAACTGTATTGTCCGTACAACCAAATGTACATGAACCATCATCTATAGTTGCAGTTGCATCATAATTAGTAGCTGTAGGGTTAGTACAACCTAAGTAATCACATGATCCATCATCTGAATCAGCAGAAGCATCATAATTAGCAGCAGTTGAATCTGTACATCCATAAACTGGACAAGCAACACCGCCAAGTGAGAAGTCAAATGAACCAGCATATCCAGCTAATAAACCACCGGCGCCAATAGAAACACCACCAGTAGAAATATCAATTGTATTACCATTCCATCCATCACCATATGAATCTACCATGTCAACTGTATAACAGTCATCTGGTAAACAAGCTGTTCCAGCAAATGGAGCGCCACCAGAAAGCATTACAGTTCCATCAGAAGCTAAGATCGTCCAAGAAACTTCACCTTGGAATGATCCACCACCAACAACAACATCATAGTTAGTATAAGTACAGTAAGTACAAGAACCATCATCATTATTAGCTAATGGATCATAGTTCAATGCAGTAGGATCTGTACAACCATCAACAACTAAGTACTCATCAACACATACTTCATCAATAGCCATATCACCCCAGAACACAGTTCCCGTAGCATTAGCAGCTGCAGTACCTACAAACTCAATAGAAATGTTTGTATTACCCGCATAAGCAGATAAATCTACTTGTGCCCAGTTCCACTGATTACCTTGATCACCAGACATAGACCATACGTTAGTACCATTAACAAGAACATCTAAAGTTCCCATTGAAGCACCATACATATGATTGTAGAATGATAATGTAGGAGTAGCTAACATTGAAATATCTAAACATAATGTAGTTAATGAAACTTGATCTCCAGCAGCAACAGGAGAACTAGTTTCGAAATACATGTAGTTTCCACCACCTGTATAATCATCACTAGGACCAGTTGAACTAGAAGTAGTTCCTAATGCATCTAAAGTCCATCCATTGTTAGACCAATCAGCTGAAACTCCAGCGTCAAAGTTTTCACAGTAAGGAGCAGCAGTACAAGTGTACGTACATGAACCATCATCAGTATTAGCATTAGCATCATAGTTAATAGCAGTAGAATCTGTACAACCTAAGTATGTACATCCATTTCCTAAAGTAGTACTAGCAGCAACACCAGAAGCTATAACAGCACCTGAAGCATCAGTAACATCCCAAGAAACTTCAGCATCCCAAGCTCCAGCAGTCCATGTGAAATCAATACAACCTGAAAGGTCAAGACATAAATCACTTGAACCGAAAGCCCCAGTAGTAATAGTGTAATCTACACCATCAACAGTTAAGAAACCTCCATTCCATCCATCACCATATGAATCATACATATTTAATGTAACTTCATCCAATAAACAAGGGTAAGTACAAGAACCATCATCATATGTAGCTGTTGAATCATAGTCAGAAGAGTTAGGATCAGTACATCCCATTATAGGACATGTAGCAGCTCCAACCTCAATCCATAAACTAATTGGTAAACCATAAGTTCCACCATTAGCAGGACCTTCATACTGAGTTCCATTAATATTGAACCAAGCATAAACGCCAAATCCATTAACATCTGCACCTGCAAACTCATAACAACCATCAGGCAAACAAAGATCTGCAGGACCTCCAGCCCATGCACCACCAAGGTCTTGTGATCCAACACCTGAAGGAACAGTATCTCCAAGTAGAGTCAATGCCCATGATAAACCATTAAATTCCCAGTCGTAAGCAGTACCTACATAGTCCATACCTGTTGTAATAGAAGTAAAGTTGTCAAAACAACAAGAACCATCATCATCAGTTGCACTAGCATCATAGTTACTTGCAGTTGGGTCAATACAACCAAATACAGCACAATCACCTGTTCCTACAGCAAATGTAAATGAACCAGCAGAACCAGAAGTTAATCCACCAGAGCCTATAACAGCACCACCAGAATTAGCTTCAAATACATTACCATTCCATCCATCACCATAAGAGTCAGTCATATCAACTGTATAGCAACCATCAGGTAAACAAAGATCAGAAGCATAAGGAGCTCCACCAGTAGCAAAAATAGTTGAATCTAATGAAAGCGTCCAACCAACTTCACCTTGCCATGAACCTCCACCTACAGAAACTGAAACCCAGTTATCATAACAACAAGATCCATCATCATAGTTAGAGAATTGTGTATAGTTAACAGCAGCAGGATCAGTACATCCAACAATTGAGTCAGAACAAGATCCGTCATCCAATACAGCATTTACATCAAAGTTAGTGTAAGTAGAATCCATACAACCTAAAGTACAGTTAGACCCACCAATACTAAATATTGAAGAAGTATTAAAAGTAGTAGAAGCTCCTAAAGTAAATGCAGATAAAACTGAGTTACCAGCAGCATCAACTATATCAAGAGTACCAGAGCCATTGCCCCATCCGTCTCCAAAAGAGTCGTATCCATCTACATAGTAACATCCGTTCATAGCACAAAGTGTTTGAACATCAACAGCACCTCCACTAGCATAAGGCTGTGAAGCTAACGCCGTATCTCCAGTAAGTGCATTTATAATATACCATGAATTTTCATCTGAGTACCAGTCAGGAGCAAAAGTTACAGTTAACTCAGCATCCCATCCGTAGTAGGCACATGAATAAGTACATGAACCATCATCTTGATTTGCAGTAGCATCATAGTTATTAGCTAAAGCATCAATACAACCAAGATATATACATGCAGGTGTTGCACCTGTAGTATCTTGATCCCAAGAAGTATTAGCAGCAGGATCATAATTAAAAGCTAATGTATCCATACAACCATATGCATAGTTAGTTAAGACAAATCCAGTCCATGAAGCTGTACAACCATTACAGTCAGTTACAGTTACAGAAATAGGACCTAATCCTAAACCATTAGCATCTTCAGAAGTTGCTCCATTAGACCATGCATAAGTATAATTTGATAAGGAATAGTTAACATTACCTCCAAAGTCATATGAACCTGCACTAGGATAAGTAGTACCAGAACCAGGAGCTCCACCTGTAGCGAAACCTCCTATAATAGAAAGGTTAGCATCAGAGGAAACAACCGAATTATATGTTGAATCAACACCAGCACCAAATGTAGTGTTTACTCCAACTCCGTGAACATAAATACAAACTGTTTCACCAGCACCTACATTAATAGAAACTGGGATATTATTAACATCGCCAATAAAATTAGTCATAATACTAGCAGAACCTGCTAACATCCAACCATTAGGATCTGCTTCAAATCCACTACCAGAACCTAATCTGTAGTAAACATCTGCAGTACCCATACCTGACATGAAAGGCTGATCAATAGATGTAATTTGTAAATCTGATGTTGCAACAACATCAAATGCATTAGAAGCCCATTGAGTTGAAGTACTTGAAGCACCAGCCAAACTCATTGCACTACCATTGTAACATGGAGTACCTCCAGAAACAGTAAGATCAACACTTCCATTTGTATTATTTGGAGTTGCGTCAGCAACAAATGCTGCAATACTGATAACTGGTGTTGGGTCAATCACTACAGTAGCAACAGAAACACATCCATTTACTGAGTCAGTAACAGTACAAGTATAAGTACCTGCAGCTAATCCAGTAGCAGTAGATCCAGTCTGTCCATTAGGGTCATTCCATAAGTAAAAGTCACCACCGAATGAACCATCAATATAACAAGTTGCAGAAGCATCAAATGCACCATTACAAGAAGGTGGGGCATCAACACTAGCAGAAGCAACATATACATCACATAAATATGCACATGAACCATCATCAGCAGTAGCAAGAGAGTCATAATTAAGTGCTGTAACGTCAGTACATCCGTAAACTGGACATATAACACCAACACTTAAACCACCTTGGTTAAGATAAGGAGCAGCTCCTGAAGCAACAATAGCTCCTGAAGGATCAATTACCTCCCACGTGATCTCACTATCCCAAGTTCCACCACCAACTTGTATTGTATAACAATCATCATCCATACAGATCATTTCAGTAGCAGCAGCTCCTGAAGCGATAGTATATGGTCCATATACGAGACCAGTACTATTACCAGTAGCAGTAAATGTACCACCATTCCATCCATCACCAAATGAATCATACATGTTTAACGTCATCATAGTTCCTGGACAGTAAGTACAAGAACCATCATCAGTATTAGCAGTTGGATCATAGTTTAAAGCTATTGGGTCTGTACAACCAGAAACTACCAAAAATTCATCAACACAAACATTATCAATTGCAATATCTCCAGTGAAACTACCACCATATACTGCCTCAATCATAATAGTAACATCAACAGCAGCATAAGCAGATAAATCTACTTGAACCCAGTTCCATTGATTACCTTGATCACCAGACATTGTCCATTCAAGATTACCATTAACATAAACATTTAAATCTCCAACTGTAGCACCATACATGTGATTGTAAAAAGATAAAGTAGGATTAGCTAATGAAGAAATATCTAAACATTCTGATGTAATATCAATTGTAGGAGCATATCCTGTTGAAGTTTCATAGTACATGTAGAATGCTCCACCTGTAATATCATCAGTAGGACCAGTTGAACCAGAAGTAGTACCTCCACCATCATTCACCCATCCATTATTAGTCCAAGTTCCAACTCCTAAATCAAAGTTTTCACAGTAAGGAGCAGCAGTACAAGTGTACACACATGAACCATCATCAGCAGTTGCAAAAGCGTCATAATTTACAGCAGCAGTATCTGTACATCCGTATACATAACAAATAGCACCAACTGAAATATCAGCTGTACCAGCAGAACCTGAAGATATAGTAGCTGAACCAACAGAAACACCCATCATAGAAATTTCAAAAATGTTTCCGTTCCATCCATCACCATATGAATCAACCATATCAACTGTATAACAGTCAGAAGGTAAACACATGTCCATAGTAAAAGGAGCACCAAACACTCCAGCTCCTCCAGTAAGTACAGGAGTACCTGCAGAATTTAAAAGAGTCCAAGAAACTTCACTTTGGAATGATCCTCCTCCACAAGAAATTGTTACCCAGTTGTCATTACAAACGATACAAGAACCATCATCAGTATTTGCAGCAGGATCATAGTTAGCAGCAGCAGGATCAGTACAACCATAAACGGCGCATGCACCAACATTTCCTGAAGCATTACCACCAGAAGCAATAACTGTACCAGTTGCATCAACTACATCCCATGAATTCTCAGTTGAATAAGATCCAGCAGTATAGATAATATCTGTACATGCAGTTAAGTCAACACATGTAGTATAACTATCAGCACCACCTCCTGTACCAAAAGGAGCAGTTGTAGGTTGGTCATAAACCACACCATTAACTGTTAATGTACCTCCATTCCAAGTATCTCCGTAAGAATCATACAAAGTAATAGTAACTAAATCACCAGTTAAACAAGCACCTGCACAATCAAATCCAGGAGTGTTTCCTACGATTCCACTAGCATCACCACCTGAAGCTATTACAGCACCAGAAGCATCACTAAGAGACCAAGAGTTCTCAGAAGAATAAGATCCAGCAGTATAAATAATATCAGTACAAACTGATAAATCCATACAGAAAGTATAACTATCAGAACCACCTCCTGTACCAAAAGGAGCAGTTGTAGGTTGGTCATAAACCACACCATTAACAGTTAATGTACCTCCATTCCAAGTATCTCCGTAAGAATCAGTAAGAGTTAAAGTAACTTCTTCACCAGATAAACAAGCTCCAGTACAGTCGTAACCAGCAACAGCATAAGTACAAGAACCATCATCAGCAGTAGCTGCTGCATCATAGTTACAAGCATTCATGTCAATACAACCAGCAACACCATAAGTACATGATCCATCATCAGTATCAGCTGCAGCATCAAAGTTAGCAGCAGTTGTATCAGTACATCCATAAACTGGACATACTCCAACTTGGTAAGATTCCGTAGCATCTGAAGTATATGGCCAAGAATAATTTGCATCATCTTGAGTGTATACTACACCGTCTATTGATAATTCACCACCATTCCAACCATCTCCATATGAATCAACAAGATTCAATGTATAAATAGCTGGTAACACATCGCAACCATCATAACCTGTAGCACCATCACCAGAGAATAAAACAGTCCCATCACAATCAGTGATAGTCCAAGAATTCTCAGAAGGATAACTACCCGGAGTATAAACTATTGCATTATCAAGACAAGGATAAACGCATGAACCATCATCTGTATCTGCAGCTGGATCATAGTTAGTTGCATTAGCATCCGTACATCCTAAAACAGGAGGCGGACCATTTGCAGTAATAGAACCTACCATACCCAAACCAAGGTGAGGATCGCATTGATAATCATAATTACCGGCTGTATTACAAACCCAAACATAAGTTACCCAAGAAGAACTTGCAGCACCGCTATACAAAGAACCATCAGCATTATTAGGATAAGTTGATAAATCACCGTTTACATTGTGGAATCCACCATCATTTGTAAAAGTAACCGTATCACCAACATCAATCGTTAATGCAGTCGGAGCAAATGTATTTGTTGGACTATCAATAAGAACATCATGATTAGTCTGAGCAATTACAGAACCAGTAAAAAATACCAAGGCTGAAGCCATTAAGTAGCCTAAGAGTCTCTTAGGGCTTTTTTTGTCAAAATTTGTTTTCATAATACAAGTTTTAATTAATAAAGAGTTAATATAAATGTAAAAAAACCACTATACAAATTGCACAATGGTTGAACTACCAAAAATAATATACGACAAAATACAGCACCAAATAGTGCCTAAATTACAAACAGGATTAACCTGTAAATAGAAGATTTTAATCATATAAATTGTGGTTTTTTGTCGTAAACCTGGGGTTAAAATTAAACAAATATTTGAGATAAACATACTATTAATCACCTTATTTTTAGTTATTAACAATAAAAACTTAATAAAGTAGTCATTTCTCATGCTAGTATTTACGCAATCACAAAACAAAGGTTACTTCACCAAACAAACATTATAATTATAGTAATAAATACAATTAATATTTCCCTACTTTAGGGGAAAAACAAACACTGGTAGAGAGAGAGAGAGAGAGAGAGAGAGAGAAATCTTTAGATCCCTACAAACCAAAACAGCACTATTTAAGTAGAATAGCTAGAATTGAGTACAAAAAGCTTCTAGAAGAAAACCAAAACCCTCAATTAACAAGTAACTATCATAATATAATGTAAGTAAATCACAGCATAAGCTTACAAAATATAGAATTCGTATATTTGCAGAATAAAGGATAAACAAAAATGAAAAAAATAAATACACTTATAAAGCACATCTATTTAATTATATCTCTATCATTTTTAACATTTACAACAGGCTTTACACAAACAATTACAAACTCAGGACTCACATTTAGCCCAGATACTTTACAAGTAACTATTGGTGACACCATTAGTTTTAACATTTCAGCTAGTCATAATGCTGTTGAAGTATCAGAAACATCATTCAATAATAATGATTCAACATCGAACAATGGATTCAACATTCCTTATGGTGGAGGTTCTTGGACTGCTGACAGTATAAATACGTACTATTATGTATGCCAGTCACATGTCTCAATGGGGATGAAAGGAGTTATTATTGTTAGTCCGCCTGCTTGTAATAAGAGTTTAACACAACAATCAGAAGGCTTTGATCCTAATCCATTATATAATCCTATGCAATGGTCTTATGACACTTTATCACTAACAAATACTAGTGACTGTAATTTAAGAGTGCGTCCTGAATTTATAATTGCACATGACAGCCTAGCAATTGGAGTAAATGACCTTGTATTAAAATGGTATAATCCTTATACTGGAGCCTGGCCAACTATCCCATATTATATTAACGGAAATGGAGATGCAGTTGGTTTTTGGAGCTCCTCAGCTACTGACACCAGCGGACAAGATATTAATCAAGGGGTAACACAGCAGATAATTATAAGAGTGAAATTCTGGCCATCTGCAAATTACGGAACCTATTCCGCAAATTGGACAACAAAAGAAGTTGATTTAAGCGGGAATATCATACAAACATTAGCCACTGGAGACACTACTAATCTGAGCTTAGTTGATTGTTCAGCTTTTGGAGTTGACAGCTCAAATCATGTAGATATCACTTGTAATGGATTTAATGATGGAAACGCTAGTATTTTAACACTGCAAAATGGAAGTGGTAGTTATTCTTACAATTGGAATAATGGAGATACTACTAATGAAATCAATAATTTAACACCTGGAAATTACACTTGTATTATAACAGACTTGAATTGGCAACAATGTTCAGATACTATTGTATTTTCAATTTCTGAACCAGCAGAACTAACATCCTCTTATACTCAAACAAATATTAGTTGTTTTGGAGTAAATGATGGAGTAGCTACAGTTAATTTCTTTGGCGGAACAATTGGAAATGCTCCTAATGATACTAATTATATTTTAGGATGGGACACGTTAACCTATACCCTTCCATACCCTTTTGATTATTTCACTACTCCAATTGGTGTTCCTGCAGGAATATACTCCTATACAGTTGCTGATTTAAATGGTTGTACTATATATGACACTATTATAATAACTCAACCTGACAGCTTATACACAACATACAGTACAACTAATTTTAGTGACTATGAAATTTCTTGCTTTGGAGGAAATGATGGAGAGATTGTTATTCAAATAAATGGAGGAGAAGCTCCGTTTGACAACTATTTAAATGGATCGCTTCAATCATCATTAATAACTTCTAATTTATCTGCTGGTAGTTATACTGATTCAATTCAAGATGCTAATGGTTGTACTACCATAAATACAATTATTCTAGACGAACCTACTGAATTAGTTTCAACACTCACGTCTACAAACATTAGTTGTAATGGTATTTGTGATGGTCAAATAATTAGCAGCTCTTTTGGTGGTCTCTTACCATATTCTTACACATGGACAAGCTTACCAGACACAACAGCAGACATTTCAAATCTATGTGCAGGACTGTACGACTTATCAATAAGTGATGGAAATGGATGTACTGCTAATAGTTCTGCAACAATAAATGAGCCAAGTACAATTTCATTTTCAATTGACTCCATCTCAAATATCTCAACTTATGCAGGTAATGATGGAAGTATCTATATTTCTGCTAGTGGCGGGGTTGGTAATTTAACTTATTATTGGACAAATCCATTAGCTTTCTCTTCTAATTTAGAAGATATTGATAATTTGATGAGCGCAATTTATGTTCTAAATATTACTGATAGTAATTCTTGTTCTTTAGATACTTTTGTTGAGCTTACCCAACCATCTTCATTATCATTAAATCTTGACAGTGTGATAACTATAAGTTGTTATGATTCTTGTAATGCTTCTTTATTTATTTCTGCAAATGGTGGAGATTCAACTTATACTTACAGTTGGACTGGACCAAATGGGTTTGCAGCATCTACTGCTAACATCAGTAACCTTTGTTATGGAGAATATATCTTAACTTTAGATGACTCAATCACAATAATTATTGATACCTTTAATATTTACCAACCACAACCATTATCAACTATATTAACAACCGACTCAATTTTATGTCATAACGGAACAACTCAAGCAGCAATAAATGTTTGGGGAGGAACACAAAGTTTTGATTATTTATGGTCAAATTTAGCTACAACTTACATTACGACTTTATCTAGCGGAAACTACACAATAACTGCAACTGATCAAAATGGATGTACTATTACAGACTCAATATCTCTAGCAAACCCTGATTCAATTTATACACAAACATCTACAGTTAATGTTAGCTGTAATGGTATAAATAATGGACAGGTTGAGCTATTTATTTCTGGGGGGTTAACCCCATATAACTATTCTGATGATGGTGGAAATACTTATCAGAACTCAAATGTTTTTGATAATCTTTCAATAGGTACTTATACTTATTTAGTAACTGACTTTAATGGATGTTTGAGTTCAGCATCTGCTGAAATTATTCAACCTAGTCCAATCATAAGCATCACGAATGCTGATTCTGTAAGTTGTTATGGGGATTGTGATGGGGAGGTTTTTGAAAATATATCTGGTGGGACTCCACCTTATTCTTATGACTGGGGAGGTGATACAACTAACTTATGTGCTGGAATTTACAATCTTACTATTACTGATTCAAATGGATGCTTAGCAACTAACACAACTATAGTTTACGAACCATTCCCATTAGCAATCAATATTTGGATCAGTGGAAACACAATTGAAGCAACTAGTGGTTTTGACTCGTATCAATGGTATTATGCAAATGGGACTCTAATTACAGGGGAAAATTCTGAAATTTATGAGCCCTCATCAGTTGGAGAATACTATGTAGTAGTTACGGATGAAGATTGTGAAGACGTTTCATATACCTTAAATTATAATATAAGCGTAATAGATAATCTTGACAATAATATTAGTGTTTACCCAAACCCTACTATGGGAATACTGACAATTGAAGGAAGTTCTAACATTCAAAAAATCATAGTCCTTAACACTTTAGGTAATCAACTTTTTTCAGTTGAAAACAATAGTAACGACTATAGCAAGTCAGAAATTGATTTAACTACATTTGCTAAAGGAATTTATTTCATTCAAGTTGAACAAAATAATCAGATTATGAATTACAGAATTGTACTTCAATAATTTTTTATAATTTGGCACACAATAAAAGAAAACAAAAATAAGATGATAAAAAGAATCATACTTTCAATAGCTCTAATCGTATTTACGACAAATATTTTCGCAACTATCTCAGCTATTGACACCTCATATACAGATGGAATTACGGCCTTTGAATGGAAACCTATATCTGATGTAGAAAAGATTTTGCAATACGAAAATCAAAAAGACATTACTAAGAGAACTATTGACCAAACAAAGAAAGCTGAAGAGCATTATGTTGCTGCTTTTAATTTGATGGAAAATAAAGAATATGATGCAGCTTTAATTGAGTTTAAGGCAGCAATGAAGCGCTACAAAAGAGCAAAATTAACTCCAGATGCCCTAAACTACATACATGCAAATATGGCTCTTTCTTATGCAAAAACAGGAAATAGAGAGGATCTAGCAGTAGCAAATAGATATTTAAATTTAATTACATCAAAGGCTTTTAATGATAATAATTGGACTTATAATATTGCTATGGGCCATTATTTTTCAGGAAATCAAAATGAAGCCGCTTCATTATTAAGTGCCTTAATTCGTAAAGCTGAATTTGACTTTCAAGCATTTATAACTCTGGAAGCACTTTATAGAAATTCTGGAAATGATGATGATGCAAACAGAGTTAATGATAGAATGCAAACAGCTATTGAAAAACTTGATAGAAAAAATAAAAAAACAAAATCTCAAGTAAAGGATGTTGCTAAAACTAATAACATTAAAAGAGCTATTGTTCCTAGAGGAAAAAAAGCAGATGTAACTAATTTACAAATTATAAAAAAGGATGATCACTTACAGTTTGATAAAGTGAGTAAAATTGATGAAAGAAGTATGATTCAAATTCAAGAAGGGATTGGAGAGTATAATTTAGGAGCCAAAGCTCTTGCTAAAAAAGAATATAAATCAGCTCAAAAGAATCTTAAAAATGCAGAAAAAAGATTGAAAAGAGGAAAAATATCTGAAGATGGGCTAAACTTCTCTAGAGCAAATTTAGCAATTTCTTACCTTGCGTTGCAAGATAAAAGAGGGCTAGGTCAAGCTAAAAGATACTTAAAAGCAATCACATCAAAAATTTACAGCAATCAAAAATGGACATATAATTTGGCTGTTGCTTATGCTGATTTTTCAGCAAGATCTGCTCGTAAAAACAGAGATGGTAGTGTAAAACACACAACTGCCTCTTCTTTAAATTTAAAAGAAGCCATAAAACTATTTAAAAAATCAATAAAACAAGAAAGATTATTCTTACCTGCTTATGAGAATTTAATTTACATCTATAAAAATGAAGGAGAAGATAAAAAAGCTCTTAATATTCACAAATCTTACCTCAAAGCACGAGATAACTTAATGCGCTCATTCAGCAAGGAAGATCAAATAGCACAAGGAGGCGCTCCTTATATCTTTAGGCTAAACCTTGGTACTTTCGGAGATTTTGATACTCCAGTATCATTATTTAATGAAGAGCATGTAATTACAATCCCTATTGATGAGAGAAAAACAGCTTATTTAGCTGGGCTATTTTATAGCTTAGATGAGGCAGAGGAATTCCAAGAAGAAATGAGAAGGAAAGGGTATACTAACAGCTTTATAGTTGCTTATAAAGATGGAGAGAAATTAGAATTTTAATAATCAGTGAATGTTGAGAATGGAAAAGTCCTCAATCCTAATGAATAAAAGTAAGAAGTCTGATCTAATAGTTCAGACTTCTTACTTTTATAGAATAATGAACAAAAAATATCAAACCCTTTATAATCATAAGAGATTTCAGCATACATAGTGTTTAGTTGAGTTAAAAACCCTTGCCCGTTATAGTTCCCATAAGAATATTGACCCCCTGTACTTGCTTCATAATCTGATTCAAAGATATTCTGTCCATAATGAGTGTCTAACGAATCCAAACCTACTTTTGAAGTTGTAACTTTAATGCTATACATCCATTTATCTTTTTTATAATTGGCCACCAAAACTACTTCCTTAAAATTGGCTCCCAAAGGATGAGCTAAAGCTTCGTTCATATGAGAATAATTTTGCAATATTGTTCTATGCCCATAAGTATAAGGTTGGACTTGATTGTACTCAGCTAATAAATCAACTCCTTTATATTTAGTTTGTACTCCAATCTGAAACCCAAACTTATTTTGAAAAAACCCTTCTTCATAATCTTCTACATCACTATCTTTTTGGCGTGAAATATTAATATCATCAAGCACTGCCTGCCCATATATAAGAGTTGTATTGAACGTAGCATTAAAATTAGCGCCCATCAAAGCATTACCTTTACTAGATTGTTTTGAAAACTCCACCGGACGATAAAAAATGATAGGATTAAGATAAGCAAACTCAAAGCCTTTATTAACTTCTTCTGATTTTGATTGCCATAAAATACTTTCAAAAACTCCAAAGTGAATATTCTCAGTTATAGCAAAATCTAAAAAATGAATAGTTGAATGTTTCTTTCTTCCAAAATCACTTTGATTAGGATTTAAGAAAGTTGTATATAAATTATAGTACTTAACTCTACCGAATTCTGTTGTCAATCTTAAGTAAGGGTAAGGGGTATGATTAGCAGACAATAAAAGTGAACGATAACCATTTCCAATAAAATGCCTGCCTTTTCCAAAATCTGCAGTTATAAATTTATTTACCTTATACTTTAAATTAAATTGCCATCTAAACCTTTTATCTCCATAAGTAGGGAAATATAAATCTAGAGAATCAGCAAGATGCTGATTTAATGGATGGAAATCTCCAATTAGATGATCGAGATTAGAATTAAGTGTAATCTTATTTTTAAGATTAGCTGAAAAAACTTTACCTAAAAGTAAACTACTATACATCTTATTATCACGATAATTAATCTTAGAGTTGATTCTTGAGCCTAACTCAATATGCTGATTTATATCAGAATCATAAGAAGTAATCGTATCTAAAAAGTAGTTTGAGAATTGTGTATATGGATAAGGTTTAAAGCTAGAAATCTGACCAATCAAACAAAAAGGAAAGAAAACTAAAATAAGTAATTTAATATGCTTTTTCATCACCTTTAAAAACATTCCAAACCGTATAAAATATTATATTTATATCCAATGACAATGACCAGTTCTCGATATACCAAACATCTAAACGCACACGCCCCTCCATATCTTCCAATTCTTTAGTTTCTCCTCTATACCCTTTTACTTGAGCAGCCCCAGTTATACCGGGCTTTACCAATTGCCTTACCA
This sequence comes from uncultured Flavobacteriales bacterium, assembly GCA_905478765.1. Taxonomy (GTDB): domain Bacteria; phylum Bacteroidota; class Bacteroidia; order Flavobacteriales; family BACL11; genus UWMA-0277. The sequence goes on along the minus strand of CAJQJY010000014.1, from coordinate 105,785 downwards.
TATATTTTTGTATCAACTCAGAGTATTCTTCTGTATGTTTTAGCATATGTGGCCTAGGCCCAACAATGGACATATCCCCCATAAGTACATTAAAAAACTGTGGAAACTCATCCAAAGATGATTTTCTTAAAAATGCTCCAATCTTTGTTATTCTCACGTCACCTTTTGTAGCTTGTTTAGTATCAGCTTCTTCACTCATTGTCATTGAGCGAAATTTATAACACAAAAATTCTTCATTATTTACTCCAGAACGAGATTGCTTAAACAGAACAGGTCCCTTTGATGACAATTTAATTAATACAGCTATAATAGGATACAACCAACTCAACACAAAAACAACAGTAAGTAATGAGAATATCAAATCAAATACTCTTTTTGTAAATCTATTAATAAAATCCGTAAGAGGCTCTTCTCTTAAAGTAATAACTGGTACATCATTAAAAAAATCAATGTTTACACGTTTAAATATAAACCCTCTAAAATCAGGAACTACTTTAAACCTTATCATGTATCTATCACAGAAATCAACTAATCCTTTAATTTTTTTAGTATATGTTAAAGGCATAGTATAGAAAATCTCATCAATATCATTTTTTAATGCAAACTGCTCTAAACTATCTAATGTACCAGTTTTTACACTATCCTTTATACCAAAAGATAAGTCAGAATCGGTGAATACACCTAGCAACCTTACTCCTAAAACATCATCAGAATTAAAATAGTCATTTAATTGTTGAGCTACTTCTCCTCCTCCAACTATAACAACCCTCCTATAGTTATATCCTGATTTTCTGTAAAGTCTAATTAACTTAATTGACAAATATCTCCAAAACATAATTAACCCAAATAATATTAAGTATGTTGCGTACAAATGTTCTCTTGAAAATTGAGATTGTTTTAAAGAAAAAAGAACAGCTGTAATTACTAAAATGTTAAATCCAAATGCTTTAAAAAGATTGAACAAAACTTTATCTAACCTCATGATTCTATTCAACTCATAAAGCTTTAGCATCAATGCAACTAGTATCCAGTTCGCATTGAAAATAATTATTAAAAAACGATACTTATCTGAAAAATCAAAAGAATCAAACTTTAGATAATACATTAAGATAAAAGCAATATTAATACATAAAATATCACCAATAAAATGTATGAACCAAAAATATTTAGAATAACCTTTCATTAGAACAAAAGTAAGAAAAAGAAAAGAATAGTTCTACTCTGTAAGATACCAAGCATACATCTTTTCAACACCCTTTTCAAGTGGAATTTTATGCTTCCAACCTAAATTGTTCAACTTGCTTACATCCGTGAGTTTCATCATATTTCCATCTGGTTTTGATGTATTAAAAACAAAATTACCTTTATATCCAATAACAGATTTAATTTCTTCAGCAAGGTCTTTTATTGATATATCTATACCTGTTCCAATATTAATATGCGTATTTCTAATTTCAGTATTTTCTGAGTCAAATGTATCACTGAAATCCATGTTTTCTAACAAATATACGCAAGCATCTGCCATATCCTCTGACCATAAAAACTCTCTTTTAGGGTTTCCGCTTCCCCAAATCTCAATTGAATCTTCTTTAACCCCATATTTTGACAAGATATTAGTAATCTGTTCTTTATTTGAATCCCCTTTAATCCCTCCAATTGGGTTTTTATCTAAATCCAATTTAATAGAATTCCATTTGTTCTGTTGCAAACATTTCCCTAAATGAATTTTACGAATTAAAGCAGGTAAGACATGGGATTTTTCTAAATCAAAATTATCATTCGGACCATATAAATTAGTCGGCATTACTGAAATAAAGTTTGTGCCATATTGCAAATTATAACTCTCACACATTTTTATTCCCGCTATCTTAGCAATTGCATAAGGCTCATTAGTATATTCTAATTCAGAGGTCATTAAACTTTCTTCAACAATAGGTTGTTCTGTATTTTTTGGATAAATACAAGTGCTTCCTAAAAACAATAATTTTTTAACTCCTTGCAAATATGATTGATGAATCACATTATTCTGAATCATACTATTTTCATAAATAAAATCAGCTCTATATCTATTATTAGCTATAATACCCCCCACTTTTGCAGCTGCTAAAATTACAAATTCAGGCTTTTCTATCTGAAAGAATTTTTTAACATCCTCTTGGTTCGTTAAATCTAATTCTGAATGTGTGCGATAAACAATATTACTATACCCTTTTGCTTTTAAATTTTTAACAATTGCAGAGCCAACCAAGCCACTATGCCCAGCAATATAGATTTTACTATCTTTTTTCATTTTACTCAAAATAATTCTTAATGGTGTAGCCTCCGTCCTTCAAGTACTGGTCTTTCGTCATCAATTTCAAATCTGATTCCATCATTTCACTTATCAATTTTTCCAAGTTATATTCTGGAATCCAACCTAATTGAGTATTTGCTTTTGTTGGATCTCCAATCAATAAATCAACCTCAGTTGGTCTGAAATAGGTTGGATCAACAGCAACTACCTCTTTTCCTATCTCAACTTTGTAATTAGGATTAGAACAAGACATAACAATACCTTTCTCATCCTTACCTTCACCTTTAAATGTTAATTCTACTCCAGCATGAGCAAAAGACATTTTTACAAAATCACGAACTGTAGTCGTTTTACCTGTTGCAATTACCCAATCTTCAGCAACTTCTGTTTGTAATATCATCCACATCATACGCACATAATCCTTAGCATGTCCCCAATCTCTTTTGGCATCTAAATTTCCTAAGTATAATTTATCCTGCAATCCTAATACAATTTTTGATGCAGCACGAGTAATTTTACGAGTAACAAAAGTTTCACCTCTAACGGGCGACTCATGGTTGAACAAAATCCCATTACAAGCAAAAATACCATAGGCCTCGCGATAATTAACTGTAATCCAATAAGCGTACATCTTTGCAACTGCATAAGGACTTCTAGGGTAAAAAGGTGTTGATTCAGACTGAGGAACTTCTTGTGCTTTACCAAATAACTCAGAAGTTGAGGCTTGATAAACTTTTGTTTTATCAGATAAGCCTAATAACCTTATTGCTTCCAAAAGTCTTAGTGTTCCAATTCCATCAGTATTAGCGACATATTCAGGAATTTCAAAAGAAACATGGACATGGCTCATTGCTGCTAAATTGTAAATTTCATCTGGCTGAACTTCCTTTATAATTTTAGTCAGATTCATAGAATCTGTCATATCACCATAATGCAAAATCAAATTTCTATTTTCAATATACGGGCCTTCATATAAATGCTCTATTCTATCTGTATTAAATGAGGATACTCTTCTTTTTATTCCATGAACTTTATACCCTTTTTTTAACAAGAATTCTGCCAAATAAGAACCATCTTGCCCTGTAATACCTGTGATTAATGCAACTTTGCTTTTCATTTTCTAAAATTTGATGTAAAGGTAGGGAATTAATCTAACTCATTTTATACTTAATCAAGTCATATACAATCACAATCATTGCAATAGGATAGTTGATAAAATATCTTTTTAATAACTGAGGCTCATCATACATTCTATAAAAAGCCCTTAAACCAAATTCAGTTATCCACTTAGGATAATACTCGATTCCATCAGCAGTTTGATGCAAGAACCCGCCACATGTATACCCTTTTCCAACCCATCCAATATTTTTCAGATCAATCAGGAATTGCTCTTGCAAAGGGGCTCCCATACCACAAATGACAAAATACGGATTAAGACTCTTAACTTTTGTAAGCACCGATTCTCTTTCTTCAATTGACATATATCCATCTCTATAACCACAAATATTTAACTCAGGAAATTGATTCTGAATATTCTGAATAGCCACGTCAATAACTTTTGGTTTAGTGCCTATAAAAAAAACTGATTGATTATTCTTAATTGCATTTTCAAAAACAAGAGGTGCTAAAGAAGTCATATCAAAACTTTTCCTTTTAACTCTAATGCCAAAAAATCTTAAAACTACCACTAACATCCCTCCATCAATTTCAATATTAAACTGGCTTAGGTGTTTAATATTTCTCCTTGCAACAATATATGAAAATGGATTTAAGAAAGTAGTTGGTCTTTTTGAACTTTTATCTCTAACAATAAGATTAATCATTGAATTGATTTTGGGGATTAGTAGATAATCTTTTAGAAACAGTTAAGAGTGCAATAATAACCCATAAAAACATCATAGTAGTTGCATCTAAATCTAAAACATCTGTAAAGCTATTAATAAGAAATACTAATAACATAAATTGACCATATCTGTAAAATAAAGAAACCCGGTAATTTAAATTATTCTTAACTTTAATATTAGTCCAAACATTTGCAAAAATGCTTAAAAACAATATTAAACCAGCCACACCTTGTTTATATAACGTCCCAAGATAATAACTATGGGATCCTAATGGATATGCTAAGCCCTTAACATCTCTTTCAGTTCCCCATCCAAAAATTGGTCGTTCTAAAAAACCTTCAAAGGTTTGAATATATATTTTAGACCTTGCGTTTGCACTACCTTTACCCCTTGAATATAAAGCAAAATCAATAATCTGATAAAGTAATCCAGTTTGTTCAAGCCAAAGTAAAGATAGTAAGATAAAGAAAAAAGAAAAAGCAATAATAGAAAAACGAATACTAAAATTCTTAATAGAGAGAAATTTAAAAATAAAATACGCAATAAATATTGCTAATATTGCAACACGCCCTGTTGTAGCTAAAAGCGCTAAACCCATAATTATAACTACTATTGTAAAGTAAGTTTTTTTTATACCAATGTTTATTTTTTTAAGAAACATTGCAATTGGTAATACAATTGCTAATGTAGAAGAAAACATAGTTGAATACAAAAAAAAGGAACTGACCCTAAAATACTCACCCAAACCAATAAACCAATTATAAAAACCTACATTTCTAATAGCAATTACACTTCCATAACCTGTACTTGATATTGATGAGGGCATAAAAAAACCTGCCAATGATTTAAATCTAACTCTAAATGAATCGAATATGAAAGCTAAAACTCCAACAATAGATGCTATCAGCATTACAAAAATAATAGCCCCTAATAATTTCTCAACCTGCCACCATTCATCAACAATATTCCACACTACAATAACAAGCATAAAAGCTGTTAGATAGGTGCTCAAGTTTCTAAAATAGGTTATATATCTCATTTTCTCAGTAATGCTAATAAATGAAATCCCATAGATCACAAGGAAAAATAACAACAATAATCCAAGAATATTCATTTTAAATTGAAATTTGCTATATATTAAAAATTGTATAAAAATCAAGCCAACTGAGATGACCCAAATAAATTGTTCCATGCCTAGAATCCACCAAATGGGGAATAATAGTATTAAGAAATATAATTCTGAAACAATTCTATTTTTTAATCCTTGCCTCAAAAACTATATAGGTTTGAATTAATAAACTCATAAGTACGCTTTGCACCATTGAAATCACTATACTTATTATACATTTTCTTAATTTTCTGATAATCTAAATCACCTTCCTTTAATGCATTTGGCTGTTCAAAAAACAATTCTAACTTTTTATGAAAATCAGAATAATCATAAGCCTTATAACCTGGTGTTACTGTGTCATAATCATCATACATAGAGCGGTCCATATTCAGATATTCATCTTTATCATAAGGGTAAAACAATACTGGTTTATCTGTTAATAAGAAATCAAAGAAAATAGATGAGTAATCTGTGATTAAAAGATCAACTTTAGTAAATAATGGGTACATATCACTTTCATTATCTAACACTCTAATATTACTATACTCTTCTTTCATTACCATAGAGTAATCATGCCTATGTAATTTAATTAGAAAAGTAGCATTTTGTTTTATTAATAAATTATTTAACTTTTCCCATTCAATTGGAGTTTCTCTAGCAAAACGATTTGTATCACGAAAAGTAGGTGCATACAAAATTGTTTTTTCAGTAGTAATAGATTCAATAATTTGTTGTTCAAATCCCAAATGTCTTGCATACAAATTAGGATTGATAACAATATCATTCCTGGGATAGCCTGTGACCTCAATTTTTTCCGAGCCAAAAGCTGACTTAAAATAACCTTTTACTTTATCAGAAGTAGCTATCATTAAATCAGCCACCACAAACCATTCTGGCATCATCATCCTTACAAGATATCGTTTTGGACCCCAAGTATGATTACCAATATAAAATGCATTATGCTTAACCGTAATGTCTCTGTCAATTGTTTTTAATGGTGACCCATGCCAAAGATTTACTCTAAGAGCTCCTGCTGAGACCCAATGATTAATACTTCCTGTCCGAGAATCATATACATATACCTTAGATGAAATACTTAACCATAAACCCTTTAAGCTATATTTATAATATGCTTTTAACCCTTCACTCCTTAAGTTTTCTACCAAAGTCTTATTTCTTGTTATCCAAAAAGAATTAATTTCCGGTAAAGAAGTACAATACAAAAATAAATATTTTGCATTATCGCTAAAATTTAATCCTACTCCAGAACCAAAAACCCAATTTTTCTTATTTCTAGGAATAAAATATACTAAACAATAAATAATATACATTAAAGGATTCAATATTTTAGGCAAGTACTTAATATATTTCTTTATCATGTCAGGCGATTTGAAAAAGTTTATTTTTATATACTGCATAATATCTATATAACAGAACAATCGACTCAGTTGCTAACAGCAAGTAAACTATATTATACATATTTATCAGATTACTAAAATATAAAATACCTAAAATAACTACATGAAAAAGAGAACCAATAATTGTACTATAATTTGCTTCATTTTTAAATCCTAAAGCAGCCAAAAATGGATAACCAATTAAAATAGAGGGAACAACAATACATGATACAACAAGTAAAATCCTAAATACTTTAATAGATTCTAAAAAATATTCCTTGGATACCAAATAAATCAGCTCAGGAGCAAAAACCCAAAGAATATAAACTCCAATAAAATTTAGTAATACAACTACTGGATATAGCTTCTTGAAAAAAACCAAATTCTTACTTTTAGAAATATATGGATAAATCACCTGTACAATTGGCTGATATAGTTGGCGAATAACCATATATAATTTTTCTGCTATTGCATAATAACCTACCGTAAGATTACTTGCTACTAGACCCAGTACAAAAGTGTTACTAGAAGTATATAGCGATACAGAAACTCTAGATAAAAAGAACATAGAACTATCTATAAAATGCTGTTTAATTATTGCGAAAGAATTAAACACAAAAACATGCTTAAAATGCTTAAATACATAATACAAAGCTAATAGGCTTCCAATAAAAAAACCAAAACCATTAATTAAAGGCACCAACAGATAATCTGATTCAGTTTGAATAAACACAAATATCAGAACTGTATATATGGATTTAGAAACGATGTTAATGTAAGTTACATATTTCATTTTCTCTATTCCTTGAAAAAACCAAACTGGAAAAAAAGTAATGGCAATTACTTTTAAAAAGGAATAATAATAAATTAAATAATCATCTGTGAAGCGATCAAAAATACTAAGCACTATAAATAAAATTAAAAAGGAAATGATTAATAAAAAACACTTAATACTAAATACAGCACTAATAATCTCATTTAATTTATTTACTTTTTTAGCATTTAAAGCAACCTCTCTAGTAGCTGAAAGATTAAACCCAAAATCAACGACAATCTCAAAATAATACATTGTTGCCTGAGCAAACATAATAAGCCCAAATTTTTCTACCCCTAATACTCTAATTAAATATGGAAACGTAATTAAAGGTAAAATATAGGTCAATACCTTAAGCAATGTAAGTGAAAAAAAATTATTAAGAATTGTTTTAAAATCCTCTTTATTAATTATTTCAGCATCAATTTTCATTAATAGCTTACTCTTCTTCTTTTAAAATTGACTTTAATTTAGTTGTTGAGATGCCCTTTGTTCTTGGAAAATATATCACTTTACAATAAGCTTTTAATTCATCAAATTTTCCTTCCCAGTCATTTCCCATTACAAAAATATCTACATCATTTTCTTTAACATCTGAAACTTTTTGTTCCCAATTATCTTCTGGAATTACTTTGTCAACATAATCAAGTGATTCTAATAGCTCTTTTCTTTTCTCGTATGGCAAAATACACGTTTTGCCTTTCAACTCATTAAATTCATCAGTTGAAATTCCAACTATTAATTTATCTCCTAGTGAACTTGCTCTTCTTAATATTTCAAGATGTCCATAATGTAATAAATCAAAAGTACCATAAGTCAAAACAGTTTTAAACTTTTGGTCTACTAGCTTATCAAACTGTATTGAAAGTACATTTTCCTTACTCCCAAAAAACGAATGTAACTTATTTAATAAAGGTAAAGTATCCATAACATGATCCAATGGAAAACTATGAACTAAATCAACTGCTTTCAATCCCTCCAAAATCACAGAATTTGATTTATAATCAGCATTAAAAAAGCCTTTTCCAATTAACAATCCTAAAGTTCTGTTTCTACTCAAATCGTTAAGTGATGTTAAGCATAAATCACCAAAACCACAAGCCAAGAACAAAGTGTCGTGAGCACCACCCAATGCCCTTAACAATACCCTAACTTCTGAAAATGCTTTAGTTAATATCATAAAACGAGTATTAGGAGAATTGTATTTTGCATCTACAATACCCAAAACTAAAGCATAAATATTTTTTAGAACACTAAGAACCTCAACACCCCTAATATCAGTTGTACAATCAATATGCAATGCAGTGTCAATAATTATTTTATTGATAATTTCATATTGTTCTCTTGTTGAATAACCAAGAGTTAACAATGTATCTGCATGTTCCATAATCTCAACCGCAAAAGAAGGCCCTTTTAATGCAACAACATTCTCAGTATTTAACTCTATCTTTACTCTATCTACTATTGTTACTCCATTTTCTAATAATCCTTTCGATAAATTAACAAGCAGTACACTTTTTGAAAAGTACGGTCTTAATTTTTTTAGATACTCTATAATAATAGGTGATGGCAATGCAATAAAAATAACATCTGCTCTTTGAATTTCCTTTTTATCAAAAGAAGCCCGTAGATGCTTTGTAAGATGTTTGTTAGGGAAACAAGATTGATTAGTATTGTGTAAATTAATCTCTTCAACTTTCTCTTTGTTTCTGGAAAACAATACTGCATTATTTTCAGTATTTACTGAAAGTTCATTAGCAATAGCTGTTCCAAATGCACCTGCTCCTAGTACAATAATATTCATTTTACAAAAATAACAGGATTATACTACTTCTGATGTGTAACCATCAACATATTTCAACAAGAGTTCTTTAACAACCTTTTCATCCTGACCTTCTCTAGAGGATTTAATAAGACCGATACAATATAGTATGTCTTGCATTGATAATTTACTTTCTTTAGCTTGCATAATCCTGGGATGTTCTGATTGAACTACATCATTTCCAATCAATAACTCTTCATATAATTTTTCCCCAGGTCTAAGTCCAGTAAATTCTACTCTTATATCTCCATCAGGGTTTTCATTATCAATAGGTGTAAGCCCACTTAGATGAATCATTTTATAAGCTAAATCAATAATTTTAATTGGCTCCCCCATATCTAAAACAAAAACATCACCTCCTTTTGCCATAGCTCCTGATTGTATAACCAGCTCAACTGCTTCTGGGATTGACATAAAATATCTTGTAATATTTCTATGAGTTACAGTAACAGGTCCTCCTTTTTTTATTTGATTTCTGAACAGAGGCACTACTGAACCAGCAGAATTTAATACATTACCAAAACGAACCATTGAAAAACATGTGTTGCTTTTCTCAGAAAATGCTTGTAATACTAATTCTGACATTCTCTTTGAGGCTCCCATCACATTTGTAGGTCGGACTGCTTTATCTGTAGAAACAAGAACTAAATTTTCCAAATTTAATTCATCAGCAACTTTTGCGACATTAAAAGTCCCAACAACATTATTATAGGTTCCAGAAACAACATTCATTTCAACCATAGGAACATGCTTATAGGCGGCCGCATGATAAATTGTATCAATCTTATTCATTTCAGTAATCTTCTTCAACTGATGGTAATTTGTAACCGTACAAAGTGATGGAATCAAATCAATTGAAAAATCTTTACTAACAAGCTCTAAATGTATATTGTATAAATTAAATTCTGAGTTATCTAACAGCACAACCTTATTTGGAGAAAGTTTCATGATCTGTCTTGACAGCTCAGAACCAATACTTCCTCCAGCGCCAGTAATCAAAATATTTTTTCCTGAAATATTTCTTTTTAGCAAATCTTTCTTTGGAGAAACTACTGTTCTTCCCAAGATATCACCAACTTCAACATGTTTTATATTATCAATAGAAACTACCCCATTTACTATATTGTCCATTGAAGGCAAAATTTTAACCTCAATAGGGTGTTTTGATAATTTCTTTAGTATTTGTGTTCTTTGTTTTACATTTGCAGAAGGAACAGCTAAAAGCAAAACTTTTGCTTCTTTATTTTTAATAAGATTCTCAATTGAACTGTATGGGAAAACCTCTAAAAAATTAAGAATAGTACCCTGTTTTGTTTTATCATCATCAATAAAGGCAATTGGCGCATAAACAGAGCTTTTTTTCAAACTTTCAATGAGCTGAACTCCTGCATTTCCCGCTCCATAGATAATAGTCTGTTTTCTAGAATTTACAAAACTATCCCAAGAATACAAATAACCCTTAAACAAGAAACGACTTGAAATAATAAAGATATTTATTATAAACCAAAATATTGGCAACACTGATCTTGGTAAATTTGATTCACGAAAAAACATCATAAAAAACCCTACAATTAAACACGAAATGGTTGTAGCTTTAAAAGTTGTAGTTATAACATTAATTCCAATATATTGCAAAACTGCACGATATAAGCCTAACTTCACAAAAAGCGGCATCATTATTATTGGTATTACAAGAAACAACCACCATGATGGAAGAAGATATTCTACAGGATAGGCCTCACCTAATCGTAAAACAAAAGCTAACCACAAAGCTAAAAATAAAGTCAGAACATCAACAATCAACATGATAATTTGCTTGTAAATTCGCTGCAGATTTTGAAGTCTAAGCTTCATATAATTCTTTTATTTTATTAACTACTCTTTTTAAATCCTTATTAGAAATATTGGTTCCAGAAGGCAAGCATAATCCTCTATTAAATAAATCACCAGAGACTCCATTTACATATGCTTTACAATTTTTAAATACTGGTTGCAAATGCATTGGATTCCATAATGGACGACTCTCAATATTATCTTTTTCCAGATGCAAACGCAATTGTTCTCTATCTATTGTGCTATTTTTATCAAGTAAAATTGTTGTTAGCCAATAATTAGAAAAACTACCTATACTTTCATATAAAAAAGTAATCTCTTTAATTCCAGAAAGTTCAGTTTTATAAAAATTATAAATTTCTCTTTTTCGTCTTACTCTATCAGATAACACTTCTAATTGACCTAATCCAATAGCAGCACACACATTACTCATTCTGTAGTTATATCCAATTTCAGAATGTTCATAATGGGGAGCATTATCCCTGGATTGAGTAGCAAAAAATTTTGCTTTTTTAATCAAACTCTTATCCTTACAAAGTAAAGCTCCACCTGCTGATGTTGTTATTATCTTATTTCCATTAAAAGAATAAACACCAAACTTACCAAATGTCCCTAAAGGCTGGTTTTTGTATGTTGAGCCAAGTGCCTCAGCAGCATCCTCAATCAAAGGAATATCATATTGATTGGAAATTTCCATTATCACATCCATTTTTGCAGGCATCCCATATAGATGAACCAAAATAATTGCTTTTGGTTTTTTATTTTTTTCAATTCCTTCAACTATTGATTTTTCCAAAAGTTCAGGGCACATATTCCAACTCAAGGATTCACTATCAATAAAGACTGGATTTGCACCCAAATATTTAATTGGATTTGCTGATGCTGAAAAGGTAAAAGTAGAACAAATCACATCATCATTAGCTTTGACTCCAGCTAAAATCAAAGCTAAATGAATTGAGGCAGTTCCGCTGCTTAATGCCGCTACCTTATATCCATTTGAGATTTTAGAAAGTTGTTCTTCAAAAGTATTTATATGCGGACCAATAGGAGCAATCCAATTCGTATCAAATGTCTCTTTTACAAATCTCAACTCATCTCCTCCCATATGTGGTGAGGCTAACCATATTTTTTTATTATCTTTCACTAATACGAATTTCTAAATATTGTCGCAAATATAATTTTAATATCAATCCATAAGTTAGATTGATAGTAATAATCTAAATTGATTCTGACTTTATCTGGGTAAATTATCTCATCATTATATTCTTTAGGATTCTCCTGTCTTGATAATATTTCTTCCTCATTAGCATATTTTAAACTTGCAGGACCAGTAATTCCAGGCTTCAATTTTAGGATATTTCTATCTTCTCCTTTCAGAAAATCAGCATATCCAGGCACATCCGGCCTTGGTCCAACCAAACTCATATCCCCAACTAAAACATTCCATAACTCAGGCAATTCATCTAATTTATATCTTCTCAGAAATGAACCAACTTTAGTAACTCTCATATCACCCTTCACTGATATTGTAATATCTGAATCCTGAATCATTTGCATACTTCTAAACTTAATCATCTTAAAAAAAACTCCATTCTCTCCAACTCTTTCCTGAATAAAAAATATGGTTCCTTTAGAAGTAAATTTAATTAGCAATGATAACAATACAAGCAATGGGGTGAATAAAAATAATCCCATAAGGGAAACTAAAAAATCAAAGACTCTTTTCATTATATTCTTTTTTTTAATGCATTAAAAGCATACCAAAAAAAACACCAAGCACTATATGTAAATGATAACTTTTCAACATGCCTATATACTTTCCAAACATCCTTTGCTGCATGCCATTTACTAGCGGTATTTGATGTTGAGACAATTCTATATCTTGCAAGATTCTCATCTAATCCGTAAGCATAGAAACCTCTTTTCATAATTAACAACCAAAGAGCCATATCATGAGAAGAACGGATATTTGGCATTTCAAATTCACCAGATTTCTCTCTATCAACAATAACGGTCAAACAACCAATAATAGTATTTTTCAAATATGAATCGTAAGTCATCTTTTTAGGAGCTAAAATGATATTTGATAGATTGGCACCATTTTCGGACATAAACTGATAATTTGTATAAGAAAAAGCTATGTCATTTTCACACATAAAAGAGAGTTGTTTTTCTAATTTTTTAGGATTCCATAAATCATCTGAATCTAAAAAGGCAACATATTTTCCTTTTGCTTGTCTAATTGCAACATTTCTGGCCTTAGCAGCACCAACATTTTTTTCTAAAAAGATTGGCTTAATTCTTTTATCTTTAACTGCAAGTTCTTTAATTATTTTTTTTGAATTATCTTTAGAACAATCATCTACAATAATCATTTCCCAATTTGTATACGTTTGAGAAAAAACTGAAGCAATACATTCCATAATAAATTTTGAGGAATTATAAGATGGAGTTATTATGGAAACTAAACTATTCATTAGGATTTCTACGCAATTTTTCTTGAGATAAAACTACTCCAATTTTTCTAAAAAACAATAAATTACTTTTAACAATGATTTTCCTAAAAGGATACAAAACAAAAATAATTGGAGTGACTAAAGGATGATATTGAACGTGTAATTTACAATAAGCTTTTCTAAATTTAAATTTATCAATTAAAAAAGATTGAACATTTGTTTCATGTAAAATACTTCTTGTGCCTTCATTTACATATTTTAATTTTCTTTCTTTTAAGTAATAACTATTCATTGCAAAATAAAGAGCATAACTAGAGTACATTTTCAAGTATTTTTCATGAAACTTAATAGTTGAGTAATAACATTGGTCAGTTACAATCTTATTTTGACTATAAGCAATCAATTCATCAGTTTCTCTTGAATAAACTCCCCAAAACTCCCAACCCTTATCTAAGCTATTGATATGCTTAATGAACTTTTTACTACTCATTGGCTTATTAATTGTTTTATACCTTTTAAAAGCGGCAACATAAACTTGATAACCATGATTAATTAACTCAGATTTTTCAATCTTTTTCACAACAAAATTCTTCAATCCTCTCCTGATCTTACTCCTGGTATTTTTACTATAATCTTCGATTTCTAAAGCCTTATCATTAATTACATACCAAAAAGAAGAATCTATAGATGCATCAAAATTTGAAACCCACCTTGCAAAAAAAGATCTACTACTTACAAGTAATTTTTGAATTTCTACTTTAGACTCCGTAACCATAATATGTGGAGGCGATGATGGAATTATTGAGCCATTATATTTTAACCAATTATTCATCATAATTCTAATCCAAAAACATTAAAGAACTTGTAAATAACAAAACTGGAACACTAAACAATAACAACAAAAATAATTGAAGTAACTTTCTTTTAAAACTACTTTTAATTAATAATGAGTAATTATAAATATCAAAAATAATAAAAGGAATAAACATCATTCCTAATCGTTCAGCAATCATTTCTTGTCTGTATGCGACAAACCCTATCGTTAATAAAGTAGCGGGAATTAATGAGGGAACAATTAAAATGAAATTAAGAATATTATTCCTAAATTTATATATGTAAAATAAAAACAGGAATATAAATAATACCATATACAGTATACTTAAATCAATTTCAGTCGGGTCATCACCGTCTTTTAATGAGAGAAGTGACGGTAAAACAAGTAAGTATATAGCAACTAAAAATGAAGACAATACTAATCTGTCATTTAACTTAAATGTGAAAAATTTCTTAATTATAAATAGTGGAAGAATTAATAAAGATAAATTATGAATGAATATAGAAATAAGGAAGAAGAATATTGAACGATTAGATCTATCATCTATTAATGAATAAGAATATAACAATACAATAGTCGCAAAAAATTGTCTATAAATATTTTGGTATCCAAAAAAGAATGGGAAACAAGTAGCTAAAATGATTAATAAGGTGTTGCCAATCTTATTAACACTAACTTTCATTGACACCTTATAAAGCAAGTAAATCCATAAAATATCAAGTAGAAGGAATGCAACTAACTCTGATTGAGTAATAAAATAGAGTATCCTAATTCCAAACCAGAAAACAAATTCTCTTAAGTAATAGATGTCAAATGAATAGGCCTTCATTTCTAGCCCATAAGTGATGATATCAATTTCAAAGGCATTAAAAATAAATGCATTTAACCTAACAATAACCATAAACGAAAATAACAATGGAATATACAAGTACTTGAGTATCTCTATTCTGTCAAAAATAATTGCTGCAATACCTAAAACTAATAAAACTATAAAACCTATAAATTCCATTTTATATAGTTTTAATTGTAAAATATTTATATGACGAATAAGATGCTAAAACCACACTTAAAAAAGATAAAGAGTAAATCATAATCAAAGAATTTTCTCTTGCAGATGTAGTTGTAAAAGAAAAAATCACAAACAATACTAGAGTACTAAGCACTAAAATACTCGCCATAACACTACTCTCCCTTCTTATTAATTTTTGATCAATACTAAAGAAGGGTTGAAACAAAGCTGAAGCAATAAAAATAAAAATAAAACTAATACTTAAGTCTTTAGCAAATTCATAAGTTAACACGGTATCTTCAGAAGTAAAAGCACCTCTTTCAAAAATGAATTTAATAATACTTAACCCATATACTTCAACACCAAAAACTAGAATTAACCCAAGACCTAATGAAATTAAAAAAGAAAATACTATTAACTTTACTTCTTTTTTAACTGACAATCTTCTTAAAACAATAGTATTGACATTCATAATTATTGCCGTTAGGAATACATTTAACAACACAATAGAATAATTAAAAAATGTAATACTATTTCCAGCATCTAAACCTACAACAAAGCGTGATAGAAACATTATTATATTTGCAAAATTACCAAGAAGCATAATTGACAAATTTATATCTTTCATTCCAAAACCGATTTTATATCCTTCTGTCTCATTAAAAATTGGTGTAAAGTATTTATATATTAAAACACCTAGACCTATAGCTCTACTGACAGCAATACCAACCACACCAAACATTAAGGAGAGGGGATACAACAAAACTGTTGATACAAAAATATCTACAGCTGTTGAGATAGAAAATTTCTTAAAATCACCTTTTCCTTGGATCACAATTAAAAAAATGGAACTAAAAAAATTAGAAGATACCACTAATCCTAGCACCAGAGATATCATTATAAATAACCAGAAATTTTCAGGAGAAATATAAAACACTAATGGTATTTGAATAATTTGACTTACTAAAAATATTTTCCATGCTAAATTCTTAGAGAAAACTAGAACATTTGATAATGAAACTTTATGTCCTTTGTCATATAAACTTGAAAAATTGGACAGCAAACTTGCCTGAAGCGCACTACCTTGGGTTAATTGAGAAAACAAGTCAGCGGCAGTTTTAAGTAGCAAAAAATTAGCATAAACCATTGAAGATCCAAAGAAATAAGCAAGAATTATTTCTCTAACAAAACCAAAACTCTTCTTAATTATGTTAGAAATAAACATATAAAAAAAATCAATAATCGATTTTGATTTTAAGACATATGATTTAAACATTTTTATTATTTAACTCCTATCTGAAAATATTCCAAGCCTTTTGAACGAATATATTCTTTATTAAACTGATTTCTTCCATCAATAAAAATATTACCTTTCATTTTGCTCTTAATTAATTCAAAGTCAGGACTCCTAAACTCTTTCCATTCAGTAACTAGAATTAAAGCATCAACACCCTCTAAGACTGAATATTTATCCTCTAAATAATTTACTTCCATTCCTTTTAAATAAAATTTTGCCTCATGAATAGCTTTAGGGTCATAAGCGTTGACCTTCCCACCGGCTAAAATAATTGATTTAATTAAATTAATGGATGGAGCTTCTCTCATATCATCAGTTTCAGGCTTGAAGGAAAGGCCCCAAACTGCAATTTTCTTGCCTTCTAAATTAGTTCCTAGTTGAGAAGTTAATTTAGAAAACAACACCTCTTTTTGAGCTTTATTTACAATTTCAACAGATGATATTAACTCAGGGTTATAGCCATGATGATTAGCGATATTAATTAAAGCTTGAACATCCTTTGGAAAACAACTACCTCCATATCCACAACCAGGATAAATAAATTGATAACCAATTCTTTTATCACTGCCAATTCCAGTTCTTACATGATTTACATCAGCACCAACTTTCTCACAAATATTAGCAATTTCATTAATAAATGAGATTTTTGTGGCTAACATGGCATTTGCAGCATATTTAGTCATTTCTGCTGACCTAACATCCATTGCTATAAACCTATCATTAATTAAGGTAAAAGGAGCATACAAATTTCTCATTAAACTCATTGCATCATCATTATCAGCTCCAACAACAACTCTATCTGGGTGCATAAAATCTTTAATTGCAGCACCTTCTTTTAAAAACTCTGGATTAGAAACCACAGCAAAAGTTAAATAAGATTTACGTAGATCTAAAGCTTTTTGTATAGTTTGTGTCACTAAATCAGCAGTACCAACTGGAACTGTTGATTTATCAACAACAACTAAATGCTTAGTCATATTTTTACCAATTGCTTCGGCAACCTGTAAAACATATTTCAAATCTGCTGAACCATCATCACCCATAGGAGTTCCAACAGCAATAAATATCACTTCTGAAACTACTAACGCATCAATAAGATTTGTTGTAAAAGTTAAGTTATTTTTTTTCTGATTTTCAATAACTAAATCAGACAAACCAGGCTCATAAATTGGAATCTCTCCATGCTTAAGTTTGTTGATTTTTTCATCATCAATATCAACACAAACAACTTTATTTCCCATTTCAGCAAAACAAGCAGCCGCCACTAAACCCACATATCCCGAACCTACAATACCTACTTTCATGTTATTTAATGTTTAATTTTTGTTTAACATTTACAAAAACAGCAACTATTATAGCAACTATAAAAGATATCACAAACGCTAAAGAACCTAAAAGTAAAACACCTCTTTCTGGTGTTTGAGAAATTGTAAATCCTTGAACAAATGATAGTGGCTTAAGTAACATTTGATTTGTCGCGTTAATTGATTTTAGCTGATTTAGTTCAATAATCTGATTTTGCACCTCAGTTAATCCTTTTTTTGAATATAAATTAAAAGAACTCATATCAATATTAGAACCCTTATCTGATCTAAATTTCTGCAAACTTTCTATCTCACTATCAATCGCTATTATTTCATTATCATTTGTAAGTTTAAAGTAATCATAATAGGAATGTATATATTGATTAGAATTAAAATAATGCAATAATCCTTCTTCAATATTCTTAATAATCCCATTATCTTTTACAGTTAAAAGTATTTCAAATTTAGGTGTATTAAAGTCTTTCCCATCCTGATCTTTTCTAAATATTTGAGTTGCGTTTATACTCTTGATGGAAGCTGCTTTTTCCATCGATATATTTAATTTTTCTCCAAGAACAATGAAATCTTCTTTCTGAACATCTAGATCAAGAGTATTAATAAGATTTATTGCTGTCCTTTGGTTCAAAACCTCCTTCTCATCTTCAATTCTTTCAAAAGCAGAGATACCTGAAGTTGCAATAGAAGTAGTATTGTAATAAGCTGGTCGTATCTTTTGAAAAACAATAACACCTAAAGTTCCAACGAAGGTAATTACAATTATCAATGTTTTAAAATTAATAAAAAAGATAATCACCTCATTAATTATTTCTCTTAAACTTAATTCTTCTTTCATTTTTTATGTTTTTTACAATTTCCATGAAGATTTTTCGTAAACCCCCTTAGGTTACAAAAGTACAAGTTTTCCTTTTGTTAACAACTTAAAATCAGCAAGAGAATTAATTAACTCAGAAATTCTTGTAGAATAAATATCAAAAACATATTACTGATAAAACTCAAAATAAGCAAAAGTAAAGGGATAACTAAGAAACCTAAAAAAATAATTTATATTTTCTCTTGTTTTTCGATTAAAGTAAAAAAGCCCCAAATGGGGCTTTAATTATTTTAAAAAATCAAACTTAATACTCCCAAAGGTCATGCTCCATATTAAAGATTTCTGTCTTAATTCTTTGAGCTTCTAACAAAGCATCAAGCCCAACCATATATTCATTAATCTTTCTATCCATTACATTCGCCTCTTTTGTAATAGTAGAAGAAAACATTCTTTTCCAAAAAATATCATCATATGTTCTTCTTTCAGCATCATTTTTAACTAAATTAAATACTTCAGCATTAATAAGAATTTCTCTAGCTTCAGGAAAATATACCCAAAATAATGGTGAAAACGTACCTAATAATTGGCCATTAACCTCATCTTTATCTTCCTGTAATGGGGCAATAGCAAGAATACGAACATCCATTACAGATCTTTGTTTATCAAAAAACCATTCTTCTTTCAATCTCCATTTTTTAACTGTATTTCTGTTGAATGGGACAATATTAGTTTTAGTAGTTTTTGCATCTTCAGGATCAGCACCTAAAGCAACGGCATCCCAATCAGTAACTTCAATAATTTCCTCTTTTGCTCCTCCAACAGAATTAATTTCTTGTTGAGTCATAGGCACGCGCATCTCATCATCATATACTGCATTACCATAAGCAGTAATACTTCCTTCTTTTATAGCAGAGTATACAACATCAATTAAACTTTTTCTATCTCCAGTAACAGCAGCACCAACAATACCATTGTTTTCTGGGTAATAAAAAGGGTGATTTATTTTTTGTCTTAAATCAATCTCTCTCCAAACTTTTCGAGACCACATGACATCAGCTTGTCTTAATGGAGCATAATGTTGTACTTTCTTTTCATGATGTTTTTCTTTTTTATAAACCGAATTCATTTGTTCAGTTGTTAAAACATCTTGTGCATTTACCCCCACATAAGTAAAGATAGTTGCAACTAATAAGATTACTTTTTTCATAATTATTTTTATTTTATTTCTATCACTAAAGGATCAAGAACTCTGACAGCAGTATTTTTTGCATCTACTCTTTTTGCCTTAATGTTAGAAATTGTTATTGCATTTCCTGATTTTGTGTTTTTAATGATATTAATCATCTTAGTTGTAAATTGAGGTCCTTTTGTATCCTCCTTCATTTGTTCACCTTTATACACTCCTGATAATCTATAAGAAGTAATAACATACCTTACTCCTTTAAAATCAAAGTCTTTTAGTTCAGCCCCTAAACCACCAGCATTTACCATTTTCATCTTATCAATAACTAAAACTCCATTTGCTGAAATTGCAAATTGCACTTTAGCTTTTGGTGGCGGCACCTCTTTAACTCTAAATTCCATTTGTCCCATCTTAGTCCTTTTTCCTTCAACATTAGCGAACAAACTAACAATTGCCTTTCCTTTTTTAGATGGTCTAGCTGAGTATTCTCCTAAAGATCGTTTTGTAGCAGCAACTTTACCATTACTAATTACAGCAGAAATTTCTCCTGCAGTATAACCAGGAACTGATATCTTTAATGGATTATCAACCTCAAGATAAAGTATATTCATATTTGTTGGAGAAACAACAGCAGTTTTAGCAGCAACTAAATATTCGCCATTGAATGGGTACATTTTAGTCCCACTAGCAGTTTTCATAGCAATTAAACCTCCCCACTTTTTCATACCTTCAGAGCTAGCTCTCTCTGAAAAAATACCTTTTCCATTTACAACTTTTACTGAATTATAATCTACACCTTCAGTTCCTTTCATTTGGTAATTCCCATTTCCTATACTATCATACTCACCAACATAAATCATTGGATCTTGAGTAGTATCTTTAGCAGAAATAAAAATTTGAGCTCTAAAAGAATCTCCTCTTAACACAAAATTAGATTGTGGTATCTGAATCCCCTCAGCAGTAGTAAATTTTAATGAAGTCGCATCAATATTTTCTCTTAACATAGTAATGACATCAGCCTCAGTATTTCTTACATCAGATTGCATTTTTGAAAGCAATGTTAACGCTCCAACTGAAGGCATATCATAAAAATTATATTCTTCCCATAACTGTTTTTTCCCTTTTACTTTCTTGTCATCATAATTACAAGTCTCATTAATTGATTTAATAAGAGATTCGTTTCCTTCAGAAAGAGATAGAAGTGAATTTTTGTAAGAAATCAATTCATTCTTTAAATCTGTCGCAATATTATCTTTTCTTTTTGCACTATAAAATAAATCACCTGCAGCATGCCTATCATCTTTAACAGATAAATTACCAATTGTCATTTTCTTTTCAGCTTGAGACAACTCATTCCAGGGTGTTGTTTTAGCTTTATCTTCTAAAAGATCTCCATCCTCGTCTTTCAATTCAGACTGAGAACCCAAATATACTTCATTGTCAGCTGATAAAACTAAATTATACTTCATCTCTTGGATAAACTCAACAAGTTTATCAGCATTAGCTTTTACTTCATAAGCTTGATCTCTAAAAGCGCCTGCTTTAACTTTATTTAATTCAGCAGCAGCATCAAATGCGGCATAAGTATCTCCATTCTTAGCATTAAAGTTATTTGTAGATCTCTCAATACCTAAATTTACTTCAAAAAATGAATTTAAAACCTCTTTAGATACATTTAAAGCAAGCAGTGCCGTAAGCACTAAATACATCATATTAATCATCTTCTGTCTTGGGGACACTTTTCCTCCAGCCATATAATTTTATTTATTAATTAATAATTATTGATGATTATTTATTTGGATTCATAGCAGTAAGCATATTTCCATACACTTTATTCAGTTGCTCTAAGTTTTCAGCTAAGCTACTAACTTGTTCTTGGAATTTCTTAGAGTCCTCAACAGAAGATTGTAAGTTTTGCAAGAATAAAGTAGTTGCTTCCATTTGTTGATTAGAAGTTTGTAACTGTAACTCGTATAGTGAATTTAAAGCATTCATATTTTGAACTCCTTCCTGAATTTGAGAATTATACTCTGAGATACCAGAAGCGGCAGAAACAGTTTCATTTAAAGCCTTTGCAGATTCTCCAAATGATCTTAAACCTTCATTTAAGCTTTCCACTAACTCATTATCTATTTTAGCTTTCGCTAACGCATCATCTAATTGTTGAGCTGGTCTTTTAGCTGCATTAGGATCATTCATACCAGCTAACTCAGGATAAACTAATGACCAATCTGTTTCCTCAGGCTGTTTTTCAAATGCAGAGAAGAAGAAAATAATAGCTTCAGTACCTAAACCAAGTATAAGCATGATTGAGGCCCCAGGTAAGTGTTCAATTTTAAATAACGCACCAATAATTACTAGTGCAGCTCCCCATCCATATAATTTTGGCATCATTGTTTTGTACCATGTCGCATCTGTAATATTTCCTAATCCCATTTTTTGTTTTATTAAATTGTTAGTTTTAAATTTTATTTTTATTGAAAATCTTCTTTATCTCTACCTAAGAAGTCAACTACATTTCTAAATCCTACATAAGATTTGGCAGTATCTTGGTATTCAAAAGTTCTTGTTCCATTTTGTATAAAGTACGCAATATCTTTCCAAGAACCTCCTCTAATTGATTTTCTCTTTAATACTGCATGATCATCTTCTTCAGCATTATAATGACGATCCATATTCATATCATGAGAATAAGAGAAAGCAGACTCATCATAAGCATTTGAAGTCCATTCAGAAACATTTCCTGACATATCATAAAGTCCATATCCATTTGGATTATAAGATGCTGTTTTAATTGTTTTTAACCCTCCATCAGCAACATAGTTACCTCTTAATGGTTTAAAGTTTGCTAAGAAACAACCTTTAATATTACGAGTATAAGGCCCTCCCCAAGGATAAGGAGATGCATCTAAACCTCCTCTTGATGCATATTCCCATTCAGATTCAGTAGGTAGCCTGAATTCTGGCAATGTTGGTTGTTTAATTTTTCTTAAGAATGAATTCATCATTTTAGTTCTCCAATTAGAAAAAGCAGTTGCTTGCTTCCAATTTACACCAACCACAGGATAATCATCAAAAGCCGGGTGAAAGAAATAACTTTTAGTGTAAGGGTCATTAAATGAATAAGAATAGTCATGTGTCCAAGTTAGAGTGTCAGGGAAAATATTCAACTCAACAGTAGATAAAAACTCACTTCTATCTCTTTTTCCCGTAGCATCACCTTCTCTTTTACTTTTTACTGCAGCAGCACTGATGTCTAAAACTTGATATTTATAAATATACTTTCTTGTATCAAACTCTCTTCTTGAATTTAACCTCTCATGTTCAGGCAAATACATTTCTTCTTCAAGAATTTCTCTAACCTCTTGATCATCCCAATTGATTCTTGTACTCCAATTAATTCTTGCAGGATCTAAGAAGTTACCAAACTTATCTTCTTCAATTAAATGACCTTCAATTCCAGCTTCACCCAATATAATATGAGCTAAAGAATCTCTTACCCAAGATGTAAATTGACGGTATTCATTATTTGTGATTTCTGTCTCATCCATATAAAAAGCACCAACAGAAACTGTTTTAGCTTGAGAGACATTCGCAAAAGGAACATCCTGATCAGAAGGCCCCATATTAAAACTTCCTTGTGGAATAAACACCATTCCATAAGGATCAGTAGGATTCCAGATTGCCCTGTTTTGCACTCCAATTAACTCTCCATTTCCAGAACCTCCACAGGCACTTAGAAGAGCAACTATTGAACTTAATAATATTATTTTTTTCATATTCATTTTTATTTTATCACCTAAGCGAGTTAAAATCTGTTTTATAAGAATCTCGGGTTTTTATATTTAGAGATTACATTATTCACTTTAATTTTAAAGTTATACCCTAGCATAACTTCAAATGAGTTTCCTAAAGGATTTACCATAGTTACATCATAACCAATTCCAAAGCTGAAATCATCATTAATATTCATTCCTGCAAGTAAGATTAAACCTTCATCTAACCTGTAACTAACGCCCCCCCACATCTTGTTATTGTATATTAGGTTAGCGTTAATATCTAATTGTGAAACTCCTGGAGCGTTTTTAAGATAAATAGATGGGTTTATAGAAAGAACTGGGTTCAATTCATAATAATAGCCAGCAATTAAGAAATAATGTCTTTTTAATGCATATTTTTTTCCATCACTCCATTCAACTACTGGTTGTGATAAATGAGCAGAAGAAATGCCAATATAAACATCCTGAGTGTTGAAATATGCACCTGCTCCCAAATCTAATTTTGATCCAGATACACTATTCATAGGAATTGCAACGTCACCACTTTGAGCAGGATTAAAGTTTAACCCATTAACACCACTTTGATACATGCCTACTGACATACCTAAACCAAGCTGTCCAATTCCTAACTCTGTTCTGTATGCGTAAGAAGCTTGCAATCCTAAATTACTAAATTGAGCGACTTCATCTTTTACAATATTTAATCCTACACCCCCATTTAAAAATGGAATTTCAGCATCAACACTAAAATTTTGAGTAGAAATAGCAGAACCTCCTTCTCCAAATCCCATATATTGTGACCTGTGTAAAACTGAAGTAGCAATTAAACCTCTACTACCAGCGAAACCTGGATTATTAGCTAGTTTATTAAACATATTCTGACTGAACTGTGGCACTTGCTGTGCTGAAACAATTCCTGCTGATAAGAAAGCTAAAACTAGAATTAAGATTCTCTTCATATTGTAATTTTCAATAAAAAATTTCCGCTAAAATAAACATTTTTTAACACTTTGCACTAAAACTAGATACACATCTTATATTTTTAGCAATAATTAGCTAGAAATAAATTGATAATCAAAGAGTTGTCTACAGGAATTTATTTAAGGTCTTAAGCCATCTTTCAGGAACTTCTCCCTGATTAGCTATTTCGTAATCACGATAAGAGGAAGCTACATAGAAATATTGAAGTTCTTTAAAACCTTCTTTCTTGAAAGGAACACCCATCCACCACCTACCACTACTTTTGCTTTTGTAAAAAGTAATTTCATTCTTACCATCATCAAAAGAAACCGTGTATTTTACACAGTTTTTAATGTTAGGATTTAGTTCATTCTTTCTGATTTTGTAACCATCAATAAAATACCAAATCATTTCAGCCAACAAATAGGCAGTTTGACTATCAGCATCTAAATCTTGATTGTACTCAAATAACCCAACAGCAGTAATTTTATCGCTTACTCCAGCATAACGCATGATTTTACAAGATTCTTCACCATTCAACCCATTAGGAGAAGAATACACATTTGCACCAGCATAAGCATGCTTTATTGATGAAATATCAAAACTTAAAAAATCAGTGTTTCTCATAATAGGCTCTACTTCTGAAAAATCAGCTTTTAATTCCCCTAGTCTTATTACATCAAAATTCATTGATTGTAACATTTCAATAGCCATACCCGAAACAAAATAAGTCTGATAAGCTAAATTAGCATAATGAAAAAGATGACTTGGTTTATGGGAAATCATCTTGCCTAGGTGAGAGAAAGAAGCTAAATTATCTTCCTCTAAACCAATATCAAATTTACTATCCACAGCTGTTAAAGTAATGAACTTATCTAAAGATGCGTAAGCTTTATAAACAGCATAACTCACATCATGTCCTCCACCAATAATTACAGGAATAATTCCATGATGCAATAGTTCCTTACAAACTTTTTGAATTAAACTGAAGGACTCTTTACGAGTAGGCAATAATTGAAAAACTCCTAAATCAGCTATTCTTGGTAAATTATCATGATGAAAAGAATAAAAAGTAGTTCTGACTTTACAATCATATTCACTTAGTGAGTTCTTAGAACCTTCATATTCTGGAACATTAAAAATTGCTATTTCTGCAAATTTAATGTTCGGAAAATTTTCATTTACATGCGTGTCAATTCCTCTACCAATTTGAGTAGTTTCCCATCTGTTCTTATCAGCATACAATTCTGAGCTTACAGAATTAAAATAGGAATTGAGTTCTAACATTATTTTTTCTTTTTACCTCTAGGTTTTTTAGCTGGTTGATTTTCCCAAAGAGAAATGCAATCTTCTCTCGTTAAATCTTTTGGCTCTGTTCCTTTTGGGATTTTAACATTTATCTTTTTAACTTTTACAGGACTCACCTGAATAAAGGGACCATATCTTCCATTTAAAACTTGAATTAAAGGGTCTCCTTCAAAATTAGAAATTAATCTGTCTTTATCCGCTTGAATCTTAATTTTTATCAATTCAATTGAACGCTCTAAATCAATTGTTAAAGGATCTTCCTCATCATCTTTCTTAATAGATGTAAACTTTCCATCATACCTCAAATAAGGACCAAATCTACCGACAGAAGCAACAACTTCTTTGCCTTCCCACTCTCCTACAATTCTAGGTAATTTAAACAAATCCAAAGCCTCATCCATTGTAATGGTTTGAATTGTTTGCCCTTTTAAAAGTGAGGCAAATTTTGGTTTTGAAGCTTCTTCATCTTCTTGCTTTTCTCCTAATTGTACCATAGGTCCAAAAGGCCCAATTCTAGCAAAAATCTTATTTCCACTTGCTGGATCAACACCTAACTCTCGTTCTCCAGATGCTTTTCCAACATTTCCAATTACATCAACAACTTTGTCTTTAAATCCCCCATAAAAAGAAGCAATCATTTCATTCCAAACCTTTTTCCCTTCCGCAATTTCATCAAATTCAGTTTCTACTGATGCCGTAAAAGTATACTCCATCACATCAGAAAAATGTTCAACTAAAAAATCAGTAACAACAATACCTACATCTGTTGGAAAAAGTTTTTTATTCTCAGCTCCAGTAATTGAGGTTTTTTCAAATGCTTTAAGATTTCCATCTTTCAGCTCTATCATTTGAGAAATTCTATCTATACCATCACGGCTTTCTTTTTCAATATATCCTCTCTTTTGAATAGTAGTAATTGTAGCAGCATAAGTTGATGGCCTTCCAATCCCTAATTCTTCCATTTTCTTTACCAAACTTGCCTCAGCATACCTAGCAGGAGGGCGCGAAAATTGCTCAGAAGCAATAGCTTCAGAAAGCCCTAAAAATTCCCCAATTGATAATTTAGGCAACATTCCTTTTTGCTCTTCATTATCATCATCTTTTCCTTCCAGATAAACCTTCATAAATCCTTCAAATGTAATCACCTCACCTTTAGCAACAAATTGCTCAGAAGTATTTGATATTTTAATTTTTACAGTAGTTCTGTCAAATTGAGCATCTGCCATCTGAGAAGAAATTGTTCTTTTCCAAATCAAATCATAAAGTCTTTGATGTGAGCTATCTCCATCAACAGTTTTTTGCTCCATATAAGAAGGGCGAATCGCCTCATGCGCCTCTTGCGCTCCTTTTGATTTTCCTGTATAAGCTCTTCTTTTTGCATATTCATCACCATAAATCGAACTAATTGCTTTTTCAGCAGCATCAAGTGCGTCATTAGATAAATTTACGCTATCAGTTCTCATATATGTAATTTTACCTGCTTCATATAATTTTTGAGCAACCATCATTGTTTGTGAAACTGAAAAGCCTAGTTTTCTTGATGCTTCTTGCTGCAAAGTAGAAGTAGTAAATGGTGCTGTAGGTGATTTTCTAGCTGGCTTTTCTTCTAAAGATTCAACTGAAAAATTAGCATCTTTACATTTCTCCATAAATGAATAAGCATCTTCATTACACTTAAATCTTTGAGGCAATTCAGCTTTTACAACTTTACTATCTATATTTAAGAAAAAAGCAACAACTTTATAAGATGATACAGATGTATAGTTAGTAATCTCATTTTCCCTTTCTACTATTAAACGAACAGCAACTGATTGTACACGCCCTGCAGAAAGTCCTTGTTTTACTTTTCTCCAAAGTACAGGAGATAATTCAAAACCAACTAATCTATCAAGTACACGCCTAGCCTGTTGTGCATTTACTAAATTAGTGTCTAATAACTTAGGATTTGCAACTGCATGCGTAATTGCTTTTTTAGTAATTTCATGAAAAACAATTCTTTTAGTAGAGCTTGCATCTAGCCTAAGTGCCTCAGTAAGGTGCCATGCAATAGCCTCTCCCTCACGATCCTCATCAGTAGCAAGCCAAACAGTTTCAGCTTTTTTTGCAACACTTCTTAGATGCTTTACTACCTTAGTTTTATCTTCTGATATTACATAATTAGGCTCAAAACCATTCTCTATATCAATAGCCATACCTCCTTTTTTCGGTAAATCTCTAATATGTCCAATACTGGATTCCACAACAAAATCCTTACCTAAAAATCCTTGAATGATTTTCTTTTTTGCTGGTGATTCTACAATCACTAAGTTCTTTGCCATATTTTTTGTCTTTGAATTTTGTGCAAATTAAAAAAACTTTTTTGACATAAAAAAAACAAAAAATTGTGTCAGTTTCCATTATATTATTTATAATATAAGTAAAATGATATACTGACACATTGTCATATTTTTACTATTTTTGCAATTAATTATACGTAAAGAATGGACCAAGAAAAATTATTTGGAAAAGAAATTGATGAAAGCAAGCAAGGAGATGCCTTAAGCATTCCTACATCTGAAAAATCAACAAAAAAGATGTACCTTGAAAGCTATGGTTGTCAGATGAATTTCTCTGATAGTGAGATAGTTGCATCAATTTTAATAAAAGAAGGATTTTCAACTACACAAGACATCACAGAAGCTGATATAGTTTTTGTAAATACTTGCTCAGTTCGTGAAAAAGCAGAACAAACTGTAAGAAAAAGATTAGAATTCTACAATTCAATAAAAAGAGATAAAAACTCAAAAATGCTAGTTGGGGTATTGGGATGCATGGCCGAAAGATTAAAATCTAAATTTTTAGAAGAAGAAAAATTAGTAGATATTGTTGTAGGGCCTGATGCTTACAGAGATTTACCAAACCTAATTAAAGAAGTTGAAGATGGAAAAAAAGCAATTAATGTTATTTTATCTCTTGAAGAAACATATGCTGACATCAACCCAGTAAGACTTGGAGGGAATGGAGTTACAGCATTTGTTTCTATCACTAGAGGATGTGATAATATGTGCACTTTTTGTGTAGTACCATTTACAAGAGGAAGGGAAAGAAGTAGAGATCCTGAAAGCATTTTAAAGGAATGTAATGACTTATTTAATGATGGGTATCGTGAAATAACACTACTAGGGCAAAATGTTGACTCTTACCTTTGGTATGGTGGTGGAGCCAAAAAAGACTTTAAAAAAGCAACTAATGAAAATCAAGAGAATTGCATCAAATTTTCTAACTTACTAGATAGAGTTGCAAAAGTAAATCCACTATTAAGAATAAGATTTTCTACATCAAACCCGCAAGATATGGGAATAGATGTAATTGATGTTATGGCAAAACACAACAATATTTGCAACTATATTCATTTGCCAGTACAATCAGGCAGTAGCCGACTATTAGAAGTAATGAAAAGAGGATATGACAGAGCAAAATACATTACTTTAATTGATAATATAAAACAAAGAATACCTGACTGCACAATATCAATGGATATGATTGCAGGATTTTGCACAGAAACTAAGGAGGACCATCAAGAAACCTTATCATTAATGGATTATGTGGAATATGCTTTTGGATACATGTACAAATATTCAGTAAGGCCTAACACTCCAGCTGCAAGATTTGAAGATGATGTTACACCTAAGGAAAAACAAAGAAGACTTGCTGAGATTATTGAAAAACAACAACAGCATTCTTTAAAAAACATGAAAGCCAAAGTTGGAAAAACTTATGAGGTATTGGTTGAAGGGTTTTCAAAAAAATCAAATAATCATTTGTACGGAAGAACAACACATAATGCTTCAGTTATTTTTGAAAAAGGAACCCATAAATTAGGAGATTATATAATGGTAAAAATTGATGACTGTACTTCTGCAACTTTAAAAGGCACCGTATTATGAATTCAAAACAAGCAAAACAAAGATTTGGCATAATTGGAAACGATAGAAAACTAGAAAGAGCAATTGATGTAGCCTTGCAAGTTTCTCCTACCGACATATCAATATTAGTTATTGGTGAAAGTGGAACAGGAAAAGAAAATATTCCAAAAATTATTCATCAAAATAGTAAAAGAAAACACAACCCTTATATTGCTGTTAATTGTGGAGCAATACCTGAGGGAACAATAGATTCTGAACTATTTGGACATGAAAAGGGATCGTTTACAGGTGCACATGATAGCCGAAAAGGATACTTTGAAGCTGCTGATGGAGGGACTATTTTCCTTGATGAAGTAGGAGAATTACCTATGGCATCACAAGCAAGATTATTAAGAGTACTTGAAAATGGAGAATTCCTAAAGGTAGGTTCATCTAAAGCATACACAACTGATGTGAGAATTATTGCCGCTACAAATGTAAATTTACCTAAAGCTGTAAAGGAAGGAAAATTTAGAGAGGATCTATTTTACAGATTAAATACAATCAGCATTAATCTCCCTCCACTAAGAGATAGAGGGAATGATATTCACCTGCTTTTTAGGAAGTTTGCGGCTGATTTTGCAGATCAATATAACACCCCCCCCGTTAAACTAACTGATGAAGCGGTTGAGGTTCTTAAAAACTACAATTGGCCAGGAAACATCAGGCAATTGATGAATTTTGTAGCACAATTATCAATAATGGCAGAAGAAAGAATGATAACTTCTAACAGATTAAAAGAGCAGTTACCTAATATTTCTACTAGTGGTTTAGTTAAGTTTGAGGATAAAAATAAATCAGATTTATCAGAGAGGGAAATACTTTACAAAGTACTTTTCGACATGAAAAGAGACTTATCTGAACTTAAAAAGATTACTTTTGACCTGATGCAAAAAGAAGGAAACGCTGAAATTATGCAATCAGTTAATCCTAGAATTTTTAACGAAAATGATGATAATAATTTTGTTTTAAATCAGCAGAACGAACCAAAAACAATTGAAGTTGAGGAGTCATTATCATTATTTGAACAAGAAAAAAGATTGGTAGAAAAATCATTATTAAAACATAAAGGTAAAAGGAAAGATGCAGCTGCTGAACTAGGAATATCTGAGCGAACTCTTTACCGTAAATTAAAAGAATTCGGATTGTAATGAAGCTATTTTTAAGCCTTATATCACTTAGCACCCTAGTTGTTTCTTGTGGAGTTTATTCTTTTACTGGAGCATCAATACCAACCGAAGCGAAAACTATCTCTGTGCAACACATAAGTAATAAGGCAGCAATAGTACAACCCTCATTAAGCCAAGTAATTACTGATGGCTTAATTGATGCTTTTGCTGGACAAACCAACTTAGAAATGACTGAGAATGAAGGTGATTTGTCTTTTAGCGGATATATTACAAAATATCAGATAAAACCAATGGCAATAAAGGCAAATGAAACCGCCAGTCAAAACAGATTAACTATAGCCATAAAATTAAAATACAACAATAGTTTTGATGATAAACAAAACTTTGAAACTACTTTTACTAGATATAGAGATTATGCAAGTTCAGAAAATATAGTTGATGTGGAAGAGGGACTTATTGAAGAAATAAGTAAAGAATTAATTGAAGATGTATTTAATAAAGCCTTTGTGAATTGGTAAACGAAAAATTCATATCCTTAATTAATAATCCGCAAGAAATAACGAATGCTGATGTCAGTAAATTAGATGCTTATCTAATAAAACACCCCTATTTTAGTAGCGCACAACTTTTACTAACCAAAGGATTATTGAATACTAACAGCATTAGATATAACCGACAGCTTAAAAAAGCTGCTGCTTATTGCTTGGACAGACAGAAACTTTTTAGCTTAATTACTTTAAACAACATCACAAAATCTGAAGCGATAATTAGCAAGGAAGAAAAAACAGAAACAGCTAAAGAACAATTAGAGATTGGAAAACCTTTGGAGTTTTCTGAAGGTGATAATCACTCATTTTCGGAATGGCTAACTTTAATAAAAGTTAAGAAAGTTGAAAGAGAAGAACAAACTAAAGCAACTAACTTGGTTAATAAATTTTTAGAAAAAGAAGTAAAAATAAGCAGACCAAAAAAAGAAGTATTTTTTAAAGCATCAGATGCTGCTAAAGAAAGTCTGATAAAAAATAATGAATTAGTTACCCCAACATTAGCAAAGGTTTACCTAGAGCAAAAGCATTATGGTAAAGCTATTTTAGCTTATGAGAAATTAATTCTGAAATATCCAGAAAAAAGTAGTTTCTTTGCAGAACAAATTAAATTGATAAATAAATTAAATAAAAAATAAAATGTACACAATTTTTGCAATCCTAATTATCATCACTTCAATCTTATTAGTATTAGTTGTTTTAGTTCAAAATCCTAAAGGAGGAGGGTTATCTTCATCATTTGGTGGTGGGGCAGGCAACCAAATAATGGGAGCAAAAAAGACCACTGACTTTTTAGAAAAAGCAACTTGGTTTTTGGCAACTGCATTAATTGTTTTATCATTAGCATCAAACTTTGCAATACCAAGAAACAATACTATAGAATCAACTGAAATAAAAGCTCAAGACATGATTGATGATGCTGTAATCCCTAACTTACCTGCTGCACCTGCTGGCGAGTAAGCAAACAACACATTTTCCTATTTTGTAAGTTTATCTGACATAATTTCAGTTATTTTGTGCTGATATTGCTTTGGCATACTTTATGCAATAGTATACATCAGAATTAACAAATTAAATTATATAAATATGTCAAAGATAAACATTACTCCACTTGCTGATAGAGTTATTATTAAACAAGCGGAAGCAGAAACTACAACTGCTAGCGGTATAATAATTCCTGATACTGCACAAGAAAAACCACAAAAAGGTAGCGTAATTGCTTGCGGAAAAGGAACAAAAGACAACCCCATAACGGTAAAAGTTGGGGACAATATCCTCTACGGAAAATATGGAGGAACTGAACTACAACATGAAGGAAAAGATTATCTTATAATGAGAGAATCGGACATTTTAGCAATCATAAAATAATATAACATGGCAAAAGAAATCACATTTGATATAGAATCAAGAGATGCATTAAAAAGAGGAGTTGACGCCTTAGCGAATGCAGTAAAAGTAACTTTAGGACCAAAGGGAAGAAATGTAGTTATTGGGAAAAGTTTTGGAGGACCTATAATAACTAAAGATGGAGTGACAGTTGCAAAAGAAATTGAATTAGAAGATGCAACAGAAAACATGGGAGCTCAGATGGTGAAAGAAGTAGCAAGTAACACTAATGACTTAGCAGGAGATGGAACAACAACTGCAACCGTATTAGCACAAGCTATAATCACTTCAGGGCTTAAAAATGTAGCTGCAGGAGCAAATCCGATGGATGTAAAAAGAGGAATTGACAAGGCCGTAAAAGTACTTATTGAAGATATTAAATCACAAGCTAAAAAAGTAGGTAATTCTTATGATAAAATTGAGCAAATAGCAAGTATATCGGCTAATAATGATAATGTAATTGGCACGCTAATTGCTGAGGCAATGAAGAAAGTCAAAACAGAAGGTGTAATTACTGTTGAAGAAGCAAAAGGAACTGAAACACATGTTGAGGTTGTAGAGGGAATGCAGTTTGATAGAGGATATTTATCCCCTTACTTTATTACTGATGCTGACAAGATGGAGGCAAATATGGAAAATCCATTTATCCTTATTTATGACAAAAAGATTTCAGCAATGAAAGACCTTTTACCAATACTAGAACAAACTGCAAAATCAGGAAGGCCATTGGTTATTATTGCTGAAGATGTGGATGGTGAAGCACTATCTACTTTAGTTGTAAATAAGATAAGAGGTGCATTAAAAGTATCAGCAGTAAAAGCTCCTGGTTTTGGAGATAGAAGAAAAGCTATGCTAGAAGATATTGCTATCCTTACGAACGGAACAGTAGTTTCGGAAGAAAGAGGTTTTAAATTGGAAAGTACTACTTTAGAAATGTTGGGTTCTGCTGAAAAAATCACAATTGACAAGGACAATACAACTATTGTAAATGGGGCTGGAGATACTAACACTATTAAAGCTAGAGTAAATCAAATTAAAGCACAAATTGAAAGTACTAGTTCCGATTACGACAAGGAAAAACTACAAGAGAGATTAGCAAAACTAGTAGGTGGTGTTGCCGTATTGTATGTTGGAGCTCCAACAGAAGTAGAGATGAAAGAAAAGAAAGATAGAGTGGATGATGCATTGGCTGCTACAAGAGCTGCAGTTGAAGAAGGAATTGTTCCTGGAGGTGGTGTTGCTATTGTGCGTGCAACTGATAAGTTAGCAAAACTAAAAGGAGATAATGATGACGAACAAACAGGAATCAATATCATTACAAGAGCTGTTGAAGAACCGTTGAGACAAATAGTTGAAAATGCTGGATTGGAAGGAAGTGTAATTGTTGCTAAGGTTCGTGAAGGAAAAAATGATTTTGGATTCAATGCCAAAACAGAAATATATGAAAACCTTTACAAAGCAGGTGTAATTGACCCCGCTAAAGTTGTTCGAGTTGCACTTGAAAATGCAGCATCAGTTGCAGGAATGCTATTGACTACTGAATGTGTTATTGCTGAAATAAAAGAAGACACTCCAGCTATGCCTCCAATGGGTGGTGGCGGTATGCCAGGAATGATGTAATCAGAATGAGCTAAACATTAACAAGAATCCTCGCCAGTTTGGTGGGGATTTTTTTTAACTACGATCTCTACAACGGAGATACAATTAATATTGATGAGATTTATTGAAATTATCAACCCATCTAAAAAGTAAAATCACAATTACGATTACTAAAATTGCCATTGCTATTATTATTGGTATCAATATTCTTTGGTATTGATTTATTGGCCTATTTACTTCTCTCTTATTTGTTAATGGATATAAACCATTTCTACAACTTTCGCATTTGCAAGTATTAAGATCAATCCCCATTTGTTGTAAACTATAATGATATTGCTTAATTTCTTCAGTTTGTAAAATATCTTGTTGCAACTCCAGAGTGTCTGAAATTGGAAAAGAAGCGTAACTCACATTCATGTATGTAGTTAGCGTTATTAAAGTTAGTAGTGTTCTTTTCATAATTGATAATAATAAATTTAACAAAATTTAATCACCTAATTTTGTAGGATCTTCTCCAAATAACAATAATACAAACGTTATAAAAGATGATACTAAGAAAATAATCAAAGACAATACAAAGCCAGAAATAGCTAAACCTTTTAATTCTTTATTAAAGCCAATTACACCAAATACAACACCTAATAATGCAACTATAGTTGCAGCCAATGGATTTTGCACTAATCCAAAACTAAGCAATGCACAACTTATAGATAAAATAGCACAGAATGACGTCTCTCTTTTATAAGTCGGCAACTCTAAAGTAGTAGTTTCTACAATTTCTATTTGCTGAGTTTCAGTAACAGGAAAAGAAGCATAACTCACATTGTTAAATGTAGTTAGTGCTATTAAAAGTAGTGTTAGTTTTTTCATAATACAATAAGTTGGATTGCAGAACAAAAATAAGTAACCAAAAATATAGTGTTATGCTTTGCATAATAAATTGAAAATCCCTACTGATACAATAGAGATTTTCAATATAAAGACAGTCAAATTACATTCCGTTAATCTACATTATCGTGCAAAAAAGAATTGTTTTGCTTTAATTCTGTAGTATTATTATTTCCATTAGTTAAAGTATAAGTAGACACTTCACTTTCTGATGAATGAGTAGGTTCATCCAACTCAATGTTATTACGCTTGTAAGCAGGAACATCTTCCAAAGAAGTTAATCCTGAAGGAGTACGCAACTGCATTGAAATAGACCTTAACCTGTTCTCTCTTTCTCTTGCTTCTACTTTCATCACCTCAGTATTTACAGTAGCAGTTTGGGTTGAATTAAGAGTTAGCTCTTCTATCACATCTTCCTCAATATCTAAATCCAGTACAACAGTTTGTTGTACCTCTTGAACTTTCTCATCTAACATAATTGAAGCAATTAGTTCATCAGGACTTTCATCTTCAACAGTTTCATTAAGCATATCGACTTCTTTAGTTTCAAATTCATTTCCTAAATCAAAAACAATTTTTTCTGGTTTATTCTGTGAATCAACAACTGATTCAATTACATCATTTACTACTGAAGGAGCAACTTCAGCAATAGGATCATCAATATAAGGGATTGAAAAATCTATTTCATCTTCAAGAGACAATGTTTGTTGTGCATTAATAGTAGGCTCAGAAACACCTTCATTTTCTAATGAAATAATACTATCAAGGCAATCTTCTCCCAAGATAACTTTTCTTTCCCCTTTTGGCTTTCTTCTTTCTTCAAATCCAGTAGCAATAACGGTAACACTCACTTTAGACCCTAAATCAGCATCAATTCCAATACCCTCAATAATATTAACATTTGTACCTGCAGCCTTTTGTATTGCATTTTTAATATTAGCCAACTCTGACATTTTTATTTCATCCTCACCTGCACCAGTTACAATTTTTAACAATACTTGCTGAGCGCCAGTTATATCGTTATCATTTAAAAGTGGAGAATCCAATGCTTCTTTTACAGCTTCAATAGCTCTATTTTCACCTTCAGCTTCAGCTTGTCCCATTACAGCCGTTCCGCTATTTTCTAAAACTCTTCTTGCATCATTAAGATCAATATTAACCATTAAGTGCTGTGAAATCACTTCAGCGATCCCCTTAGTGGCTGTATTCAAAACTTCATTCGCTTTACCAAATGCTTGAGTAAAAGTTAAATCACCATACACCTCAATTAGTTTTTCATTATTAATTACCAGAAGTGTATCTACATACTTTTTGAGCTCTGCAATACCATCATCAGCATACTTTTTTCTAAAACCACCCTCAGTAGAAAAAGGAATAGTAACTACACCAACAGTAAGGATCCCTTTTTCCCTTGCAATTTCAGCAATTACAGGGGCTGCACCAGTACCAGTACCACCTCCCATACCTGCAGTTAAAAATAACATCTTAGTATTTGCATCCAAAAGCTCAGTAATTCTATCAGCACTTTCCTCTGCTGCCTTTCTTCCAACTTCAGGATTAGCTCCAGCACCCAAGCCCTCTGTAAGAGAAGCTCCAAGCTGTATTTTAACAGGTACAATACTTGCTTCTAATGCTTGTGAATCTGTATTACAGATTACAAAATCTACTCCATTAATCCCATGCTCAAACATATAGTTTACAGCATTACTTCCTCCACCACCTATTCCCATAACTTTTATTTGTGATGATTGGTTTTTTGGCATTTGGAAATCCATTCCTAAGTCAATTTCGCTCATAATTTTCTTTTTTGAATTTATTAATATTATTATTTTGTTCTTTTTACATCATCAGTGAATATCTGTGTTATTCTATCAACAATAGATAGTTCACTTGGCATTTCTTCAGGTTCCTGCTCAACAATAGTATCCTTTTCTTTTATTGGCTTTGGCATACTTATTTTGTCAGGATGTTGCTCAGCATATTCAAATCCTTTAATCACCAGCCCAACTCCAGTTGAATACATTGGGCTAACAACTTTATCCACTGACTCAGTTCCTAAGTGTTCATTAGGCAAGCCTATTCTTGTTTCTTTACCCGTTACAAAAGCTACCAATTGTTTTAAATTTCTGATTTGAGAACCACCTCCAGTCAATACAATTCCTGTCATTAATTTATGTTCGTATCCTGATATTTTAATCTGATGATATACTAAATCAATAATCTCTTTATATCTAGCACCGATAATTTCTGATAATGTTTTTACTGCAATTTCCTTTGGAGGTCTACCTCGCAATCCAGGAATAGAAACCATTACATTTTCCTGATCCTCAGTATACATTGCAGAGCCAAATTTTACTTTTAACAGTTCAGCTTGTTTCTCTAAAATCTCCAATCCTCCTTTTATATCTTTAGTAATAATATTTCCTCCAAAAGGGATCACTGCTGTATGTCTTATTATATTATCTAAGAAGATAGCTACATCAGTTGTTCCACCTCCAATATCTACCAATGCAACTCCTTCTCTTAGTTCATCTTCATCCAAAGTAGCAACTGCTGACGCAAATGGTTCTAAAATTAATTCTCTAGGTGTAAGCCCTGCCTTTTCAACACATCTCATGATATTTCTTACTGCCCCTACTTGTGCAGTTATCACATGAAAATTAGCTTCTAGCTTTACGCCAGCCATTCCTTTTGGGTCTTGTATTCCATCCTCACCATCAACTGTATATTCTTGAGGAATTACATGAATCACTTCCTCTCCAGGAATAGTAATTAACTTAAACATATTAGACTTTAACTTATCAATATCCGCTTTATCAATCTCTATATCAATATTGTCTCTTACAATTTCACCCCTGTGTTGTAAACTTTTAATATGTTGCCCAGCAATACCAACAAAAACATCAATAATTTCTAATCCTGATTTTTGTTTTGCTTCTACAACTGCTTCTCTAATGGATTCTACAGTTTTGTCAATATTAGAAACAATTCCTCTTGCAACCCCATTAGAAACAGCTCTTCCTGTTCCTAAGATTTCTAATTTTCCATATTGATTTTTTCTACCAATCATTACTGATATTTTAGTCGTCCCAATATCGAGCCCAACCATATAAGCTCCCGTTTGCAAATCTTTTATATTCTCTTCCATCATTTATTTTCTAGTACAAACCACTTGATTTTTAAACTTTAAATTAATATCGCTATAAGCTTGCCAACCTTTCACAGGCATAGCTTGTTTGTAAAACTCATACAGATTATTTAATTTTTCTTTTACATCTACCAAATAACCAAAGCGTATCTTTTGATTACCAACTCTAGGAGACATTATTACTTCATTACCCATAAAATGCAACTGAGTAATTTGTGCTTTCCAAAATTCACTTTTATTAATTATAGAAACAAAATCAAATATTTCTTGATGATTAGTCTTTCTAACTTCACCTGTTACTACCAATAAGTTTGGCGTATAATTTGATGATAATTGCATTCGTTTCCCAAACTCATCTAAATAGTAATCATCATAAATACTCTTGATTCTTACAACTGCTTTTTTCTGCTTAACAGTAACAACTACATTACCTTTTTGATTTGCAAAAACTTCTGCCTTTTCTATTAAGGGGTATTGCTCTAACAATAATTCTAGGTCTTCAGACTTAAAATTACTCAGTAGAGTGCTATCAAAACTCACTTTATTTTCATCCATATAACTCATTACAATTTTTTCATTTACAAAATTATCTTCTGATAATAAAACACTAATCTTATCCAAAGAAACAAATTGTTGCGCCTGCCTAGAATTAGTGAATGACAGTACTACAATAAATAATGCCAATACACTAGCCCATTGTAATATTAAAAACACTTTTCTCATTAGTTAAGAAGGTGTTTTATCGGTTCAACTAATGTCCCTATATCGCCAGCTCCTAGCGTTAACAAAACATCTAACTCTTTGTTTTTAAGTACAGCCAATAGTTCTTCTTTTTTACAAACCTCTTTTATCGGGTTAGTACATAAATCCAATAACATTTGAGAATCAACTCCAGTAATTGGTTTTTCTCTCGCAGGATAGATGTCTAGCAAAATTAAATCATTAGCCCCAACTAATGAAGAAGCAAATTCATTTGCAAAATCTTGCGTTCTACTAAATAAATGAGGTTGAAAAACAATCGTCAAATCTCTTTGAGGAAACAATTGTATTGCTGCACCAATAGTTGCACTTACTTCTTCTGGATGATGGGCATAATCATCAACATAAGCAACTTTACTAGTACTTAAATGCACATCAAACCTTCTTTTAATTCCTTTAAAAGTAGTAAGTCCCCTTGCAATATCCTTACATCCTA
Source organism: uncultured Flavobacteriales bacterium (assembly GCA_905478765.1). Lineage (GTDB taxonomy): Bacteria > Bacteroidota > Bacteroidia > Flavobacteriales > BACL11 > UWMA-0277. Next base: position 65,873 of record CAJQJY010000014.1, on the reverse strand, counting down.
ATCCTAAATAACAAGAAACAGCTGAGGCTGCAATAGAATTACTTACATTGTGAATGCCAGGTAAAATAAATTCTAAGCCTTCCTGTTTTTGCTCATATGACATTCCAGGCATAATATCTAAAGCCTTTAAATCAAAATTCATTTTCCCATCTTTGACTTTGATATTCTCAGCATAATAATCAGCATTTTTAGTTGCTGAATAAGTCAGTTTTGCTCCATCTTCCGGAGCGGGAAAATCAATAGAAACACTTTCCTCAACTAATAATAATCCTTTTTGTTTTATTTGTGTAGCAAACTGCACAAAAGCTTTCTCTAAATCTTCTTTATTTTCATAGATGTCTAAATGGTCTGTATCTACAGATGTTATAATTGCAATATCAGCATGTAACTGCAAAAATGATCTGTCATATTCATCTGCCTCAACAATCAAAATATTTCCTTTATCAGCCAATAACAAGTTAGTATTATAATTTCTACTAATACCTCCTAGAAAAGCTGTTGATTCTTTACCTGCTTGTTTTAAGATATGAGCCAAAATTGTAGAAGTAGTCGTTTTCCCATGAGTCCCAGCAACTGCAATTGTAAAAGATTGCTTACTGATCATTCCTAAAACTTCTGCTCTTTTGTAAACCTTAAATCCTTTATTGGTAAAGAAAGAAATTACTTTATTTTCGCTAGAAATTGCAGGAGTATAAATCACTAAAATATCATTAAACCCTGCATTTTTTATAGGTTCTGGAATTTCATTTACATCATCAGAATAATGAATATTAATTCCTTCAGTTTCTAATTCTATACACAACTCAGATTTTATTTTATCATATCCAGAAACCATTTTCCCTTTAGAATTAAAATAGCGCGCCAAAGCACTCATTCCAATCCCACCAACACCAATCAGGTAAATATATTTGTATAAATCTAAGTTCATTTTACTAAATCTAATGCAATTTTTGCGATCTGCTCAGCTGCATCAGTTACGGCTATTTTTTTAATATTACTACTTAAAGAAGTTCTTAAATCTTCATTTTTAATCAACTCCTCCAGAGTACTTACAAGTTTACGGCTTGCATCAGCATCTTCTACAAGCAATGCGGCATTCTTATTAACTAGCGATTGTGCATTTTTATACTGATGATTTTCTGCAACATTTGGAGATGGAACCAATATAATTGGCTTTCCAACACAACATAATTCTGAAATAGCAATCGCTCCAGCTCTTGAAATAATTACATCAGCAGCAGCATAAGACAAATCCATTTCCTTAATAAATGTATGAGCATTAATCCCTTTTGTATTAACATCCGTGATGAAATTTTGAGCTTGATATTGATATGAAATTCCAGTTTGCCAAATCAGATTTACATCCATATTTTTTATCTGATTGATATTTTCTGCAATTGCATTATTAATCGTTAAAGCACCCAAACTACCACCCACAACTAAAACAGTTAGTTTTGTTTTGTCAATATTAAATTTCACTTGCCCATCTGTTACTTTATTATTAAAATCTAAAATACCCTCACGGATAGGATTTCCTGTGATAATCAATTTCTCAGTTGGAAAAAAGCGTTCCATCTCATCATATGCTACACATATCTTCTGCACATGTTTTGCTAAAATTCTATTTGTAATCCCAGGATAAGAATTCTGCTCCTGAATAACAGTTGGAATGCCTTTTTTAGCAGCTGCATAAAGCAGTGGCGCACTAGCATAGCCACCAGTACCTATTGCTAAATCTGGCTTAAATTCTTTTACAATATTCTTTGCTTTAAATATACTATGAAGCACTTTAAAAGGAAAAAGTAAATTTCGTTTATCCAATTTTCTTTGCAAGCCACTTATCCAAAGTCCTATTATTTTATACCCAGCAGCAGGGACCTTCTCCATCTCCATTCTATCCTTTGCACCTACAAAAAGAAACTCTACATTTTGCACTTTATTTTCTATTGCTTTCGCAATTGCTATGGCAGGAAATATATGTCCTCCAGTACCACCACCACTAATAATCACTTTAAGATTTTTCATATTCTCCTTCTATTGAATCTCTACTAATACTTAATACTATTCCTATTGCTATACAACTAAAAACTATTGATGTCCCCCCCATACTTATAAGAGGTAAAGTCTGCCCAGTTACTGGCATAATTTCTACTGAAACTAACATATTTATAAAAGCCTGAAATACTAAAGAAAACATTAAGCCAATTGCAACTAAACTACCAAAAACACTTCCTGATTTTAAGGAAATTCGTACTGCTCGAAAAAGTAAAATCAAATAAAATAAAATGGCAGAAACACCTCCAATCAAACCATACTCTTCTAGAATTATAGCATAAATAAAATCAGAGTATGAATAAGGTAAAATACTCCTTTGCGTACTTTTTCCTGGACCAACCCCATATAATCCACCATTCTGAATAGCAACTAATGCTTGTGTTTGCTGATAATCTTTATCCATTTGTTGCTCATCACTTCCTGTAACATAGTTATCTATCCTACTTACCCATGTTGCTGATCTAGGCATAACGCTAGTTCCTACAGGAGTCCATTTTGCCGAAGCATAAATAATAAATACTCCAATTAATGCCATTCCTAAAACTTTCGCTATAAATTGAAATCTGATTTTCCCTACAAACATTAAAACCAAACCATTAATAAAAACTAAAGCTGATGTAGAAAAATTATTAGGTAATATTAGCAAGCACACTATGACCAGTGGTGCTAAAACAAACCAAATAAATTCCTTAAATCCAGATAGATTATCTCTATTTACACTAATCTGACGAGCCATAAATAAAATAACTGTTAGTTTCGCAACATCAGAAGGCTGAAACTGTAAGCCAACTATGTTTATCCACCTTGAGGCACCATTTACAGTAACACCAATTACTAACACTAAAACTAGTAATAATAAGCTCGTAAAATAACCCAATTGCCCTAACTTTGAAAAGTATTTAAACGGAATTAAATGCACTACATACATTGCAAAAAGTCCTATTAATAATTTTGGAATATGACTTGTTAAATCAGACCATCCAGCAGCTGAATACACAACCATTATTGAGAATAATGAAAGTAAAATTACAATTGCCCAGATGATTTTATCACCTTTAAATTTTATATTTCCAAAGAATGAACTCACTTACAGTGTTCTTACATACTTTTTAAACTGAACGCCTCTATCCTCATAATTCGCAAACAAATCAAAACTTGCACAAGCTGGAGAAAGTAAAACAGTTTCACCTTTGTTTGCTAAACTATAAGATTGATTTACCGCTTCTGACATTGTTGATGCCTGGACAATAGTAACTACCTTATCTTTAAAAGCATCTATTATATTCTGATTGTTTTCTCCTAAGCAAATAATTGCTTTTACTTTTTCATCAACCATTTCCGCTAACTCAGAATAATCATTTCCTTTATCAACCCCCCCAACTATCCACACTACCCCTTTATTCATACTTTCTAATGCAAACCAACAAGCATTTACATTAGTAGCTTTTGAATCGTTAATAAAATCAATCCCATGTACTGTTAGCACATATTCCAGTCTGTGTTCTACATTTTGAAAGTCTATCATTGACTGTCTGATTACTGAATCTTTTACTTCAAAAACTCTTGCAGCCATTGCAGCAGCCATTGAATTAAAGATGTTGTGTTTGCCTTGTAAAGCTAATTCTTGCATTGTCATAGTATTATTATTTAATTTAATTATTAATTCATTCTTATTTAAAAATCCCCCTTCTTTTTGTTCGTTTTTTAATGAGATTGGTAACTTTTTTGCTTTAGTTTTTATTTCTTTTACAATTTCATCATCTGCATTATAGACCAGGAAATCTTGTTCTTGCTGATTTTCTGTGATTTTGAATTTTGATGCTGAATAATTTTCTAGCTTATAGTCATATCTATTCAAATGATCAGCAGTAATATTTAGTAAAATTGCTACATCACTTCTAAAATTTTTAATTCCATCAAGTTGAAAACTGCTTAATTCCAGAACGATATAATCATAATCCCTTTCGGCAATTGATAGAGCAAAGCCAACCCCAACATTACCTGCTACTAAAACATCATATCCAGCATTTTTCAGCACATGTCCTAAAAGCAAAGTGGTAGTTGTTTTTCCATTACTTCCTGTGATAGCTGCAATTTTTGCTTTAGTATATCTAAAAGCAAATTCTACTTCAGAAATCAAAGGGATTTTTGCATTTTTAAGATTCATAATTAGCTCAATACTATCAGGGATTCCTGGACTTTTAATTACTTCATCAGCATTTAAAATTTTATCAAGAGTGTGATTGTTTTCTTCCCAATCAATCTCATTATTTAAAAGAACTTTTTTATTGTCTTCAGTAATTTTTCCTTTATCAGAAACAAAAACCTTATACCCTTTTTTCTGTGCTAAAACAGCCGCTCCAACTCCACTAATTCCTGCTCCTAAAACGACTATTCTTTTTACCATTATCTTAATTTAAGAGTAACAACTGTTATTACTGCAAGCATAATTCCAACTATCCAAAACCGAGTAACAATTTTACTTTCATGCATCCCTAATTTCTGATAATGATGATGTAGTGGAGCCATTTTAAATATTCGCTTCCCCTTCCCAAATTTCTTCTTTGTATATTTGAAATAACCAACTTGCATTATCACGGATAAGTTTTCAACCAAAAACACACCACATAAAATTGGAATCAATAATTCCTTACGGATTAAAATAGCAACAACAGCTATTATCCCACCAAGAGCTAAAGAACCTGTATCCCCCATAAAAACCTGAGCTGGGTAAGAGTTATACCACATAAAACCGACACAAGCCCCAACAAAAGCAGACATGTAGATTACAAGTTCTCCCGTATCTGGGATGTACATAATATTTAAATAATCAGCTGCAATAATATTACCCGACACATAAGCAAAAAGCGCCAAAGTAGCCCCAATAATTGCTGAAGTTCCTGTAGCTAAACCGTCTAAACCATCCGTCATGTTTGCTCCATTACTTACCGATGTAACAATTACAACAACTATCAAAATAAATAAAATCCAAGCATAATCCTTTGCCGTATCACCCATCCAGGATGTTAATGACTGATAATCAAATTCATTATTTTTAAAGAATGGAGTAGTTGTTTTAGATGATTTCTGAGCCAAACTAATTGAGCCAATAACTTCCGTTTCTGATGATAAAATTACTTCATCTTTCACCACTATATTAGAATGAAATACCATCACTATTCCAACAATTAATCCTATTCCAATTTGCCCTAATACTTTAAACCTACCTGCCAAACCTTCTTTATCTTTCTTAAATACTTTAATATAATCATCAATAAAGCCGATAGATCCTAGCCATACAGTAGAAACTAGCATAATTTGGATGTAGACATTATCCAGTTTCGTAAATAACAAAGTGGGAATCAATATTGCACCCAAAATAATTAGCCCCCCCATAGTTGGAGTTCCTTTCTTACTCTCCTCCCCCGCTAAACCCAAAGTTCTAACTTCCTCACCAATTTGTTTTCTTTGGATAAATCTGATTATTTTTCCTCCAAAAACTAAGGAGACTAACAAGGATGTAATCACTGCCATAGCAGCACGAAAAGAGATATACTGGAACAAACCTGCCCCAGGGAAATCATATGCGCTTTGAAGATATTCAAATAAATAGTATAACATTAGTCTTTAATTATATTTAGTGATTGTTTTAGTTCTTCCATATCATCAAAAGGAAATTTTTCTCCTTTAATTTCTTGATATTTTTCATGTCCTTTTCCTGCAACAAGTATTATATCGGTATCATTTGCCAATCTGCAAGCAGTTTTAATTGCTTGTTTTCTATCAGAAATAACAAGTACTTTCTTATTTTGCACAGGATCCAATCCTGCAAGCATATCATCAATAATTGCATCAGGACTTTCTGATCTCGGATTGTCAGAAGTTAAAATAACTTGAGTGCTTAAATCACAAGCAACTTTTGCCATTAGTGGCCTTTTACTTTTATCTCTATCTCCACCACAGCCAATTACTGTAATCAACTGTTCTGCATTACTTCTGATATTATTAATTGTAGAAAGTACATTCTTTAAAGCATCATCAGTATGAGCATAATCAACTATGCCAGTAATTTGATTTTCTGATCGAATAAACTGAAACCTGCCTTCAGCAGAATTTAGCATACTTAAGGCAGTAAGCACATCATAATCTTCAAAGCCAAATTGATTAGATATAGCGTAAACAGAAAGAATATTGTAAGCATTAAAATCACCTATCAATTTCACCCAAACATCAACTTTATTAATTTGCAATAACATGCCTTCAAACTCGTTCTCTAAAACTCTACATTTATAATCAGCAATTGATTTTAGAGAATAAGTAAGCTTATTCGATTTTGTTCCTTCAAGCATTTTCATGCCGTTTTTATCATCTTTATTAACTAATGAAAAAGCATCTTTTGGTAAAGCATCAAAGAATAATTTTTTCACATCTCGGTATTGAGCAAAAGTGTTGTGATAATCTAAATGATCTTGCGTAAGATTTGTAAAAACTCCTCCAGCAAAATTTAAGCCATTAACCCTTCCTTGCGAAAGTGCATGTGAACTCACTTCCATAAAGCAATACTCACAACCTTTCTCTAACATTTCACTTAGCAAAAAGTTTATATGTAAAGCATCAGGAGTTGTATGAGTAGATGGAATTACCTGCTCAATAATTTTATTCTGAATTGTAGAAAGCATTCCTGCTTTTACATTCAAAAACCCAAACAATTGATGCAATAAACTAACAATTGTTGTTTTTCCATTTGTCCCAGTAACGCCAACTAATTTTATTCTATCAGATGGATTGTTATAAAAATTACTTGCAATAATTCCCAGAGCGTCATGGGAGTTTTCAACTTTAATATAAGTTATATCTTTATTAATATTAGCAGGAATTTGCTCAACAATAATTGCAACTGCACCTTTTTCAATGGTACTATCTATAAATTGATTACCATCAAAAATAGTTCCATTTATAGCAACAAATAGTCCATTTGCACTAACCTTTCTTGAATCAAAAGCAATGTTTGAAATTTCAATATCAGTAGAGCCAACTGCTTTATCAATATTTACTTTATATAGAATATCTTGTAAATTCATTAAGCTAATTCTAATTTAATTAAGTTTCCTTTTTTGAACTTCACTCCCTTTTTAATCGACTGACTAACAACCGATCCAGACCCCTCAATACTTACATTTAAACCATATGTTTCTAGCAAATAGACTGCATCTTTCAAATTCATTCCTTTCAAGTTTGGCATCTTTCCTCTTTGTAAATCCTCTTCAATTTTTCTTACCATTAGCTTTACTTCTGAATTTGATGTTTGGGATACCATCCAATTTGATTCAGTATTTTGTGTAGAAATATTAAGTTCAGTCAGAATTTGATTTGCATCAAAAGTCTTGCCTTGTTTTACTATTGGAAGATTTGTAAATGTATCAGTACTAATAATCGGATTATGAATATCCATATCAAGCGCATAAACTTTATCAGCTAACTCTTTAAAGATGGGAGCAGCAACTTTCCCTCCGTATAACTGACCATTCTTAGGATTATTAATTACAACTATGCAGGAATATTTTGGATTATCAGCTGGAAAAAATCCAGCAAAAGAAGCTTGGTACTTTTTCTCCTCATCTTCCTTTCTGCCAGCATAATTCAGAACTGTTGTCCCTGTTTTACCAGCAATTTTATATTTATCAGTACGGATATTTGCAGCTGTTCCTTCTTCAACTACACCTATCAATAAAGGTAAAATTTCTCTTATTGTTGATTCTGAACAAATAGAAGGATTTACAACAACAGGGCTTTTCTCTTCAATAATATTTCCGCCCATCATTATGGCTTTAGTAAAAATTGGGTTCATCATTTTACCATTATTGGCAATTGCATTGTAAAAAGTTAGCATATGAAGAGGCGTTAATGCCATTTCATAACCAGTAGACATCCATGGTAAAGTAACACCAGACCAACCTCTTTTATTTGGGATTGGCATTCTTAAACCATCATCAGGAAATGGTAATTCCAAATTTAGAGGTGTGCTTAATCCCATTTTATAAATTCGATCAGTATACTCAGCAGGATTCTGCTTATAATTATCATTTATAATTTTTGAAATCCCAACATTAGAGGAAATAATAAACGCTTTTTTAATTGTTACATTTTTAAAATTATGCGGAGAGTCCCTCATTACTCTATCATAATATATTCTTCTTCCTTTTTGCAAATTCACAGAATCATTTACTGTAAACTTTCCATCCTCTAATCCAGCAATTATAGATGCTAATTTAAAAGTTGATCCAGGCGCATCATGCTGAGCTATTGCATAATTAAAATACTCAGTTACTCTATCAGAAGTATCTTTACGCAAGTTCGCAATAACCTTCACTTCACCTGTTTTTACCTCCATCATTATTACGCAACCCCAATCTGCATTTTCTTTTATTAAGGTTTGTTCCAATGATTTTTCAGCAACATCCTGCATGTCAATATTGATAGTTGTTAAAATATCTCTACCAGCTTTTGGTAAACTATTCCCCTCTGAATCTTGAGGAACCCAAGCTCCTTGTGCAATTTTTCTTTTTAAATGCTGACCATCAACTCCAGATAATACTTGATTAAAAGCCACCTCAATACCAACTGGATTTACATCTCTTAAAACACCAACAGTTCTTTGTGCAAGCAAACCAAATGGCACTTCTCTATGAGGCCTTTGCTCTGCTATTAATCCTCCTCTATTTTGTCCTAATTTAAATACAGGAAGACTTTGCAAAAATTTTAATTCATTGTGTGTAACCTTCAATTTCAAAAGGACATATTTATTTTTTCTTGATTTTTTAGCCAATCTTAAAAACCGTTCGTATTCCTCAGCAGATTTATCAGCAAACAAATCACTCAAACCCTCAGACATCTCAACAATATGCTTATCAAAAAGCACTTGGCTTATCACACTTAAATCCAGATAAATTTTATAGAGTGGCATTGAAATTGCAAGTAAAGATCCATCATCAGCTAATATATTTCCTCTTGGGGCTTCAACTGTAAAAAACCTTGGCTGACTGGTAGTGTTAATCAATTCATCAAACTGCTGAACTTTTACAATTTTAACAACTACACCAACAGCAAGGAGGAACACGAATAAGTAAAGTCCTATGATTCTTAAATTGCTATTTTTTGTAGTTTTCTTCACTATTTTTCAATGATTATGGGAGGAGTTAATGATGTTTTTAAGCCATGGTCATTCACAACATTTTCAATTACCGACCTCCTGTACATACTCATCAAATCAGATTTTGTAGTAATATAAATCAACCTTAAATCAGCTACTTCTTTTTCTAATGAAATAGATTGCTTTAATAATTTTTCTGCTCGGAAAGAAGAACTGATATTTACCAAAACCAAAAAAACTATCATTAATAAAAAAGGCACATATTTTCTATTGCTTTCTTCAGCAATAAACTCCCCCCTCATAATTGAGATAAGTGTATTTGATGTGTCTTTTTTAGTTGTCATTTGATTTTTCAGCTATTCTTAATTTTGCGCTTCTTGCTCTTGAATTTTTTTTTATCTCATCAGCAGTAGCAACAATTACTTTTCTATTTATTTCTTTTAAATCTTTAATCGGATTGCCAAAAAAATCTTTCTCTGCATTTCCTTCCAAATTCCCTTTCTTCATTAGGTTTTTAACCAATCTATCCTCTAAAGAATGATAAGAAAGCACTACCAATCTTCCTCCAGGCTTTAACATATCCACTGCACTTAAAAGCATTTCCTCCAAAGCAACAATCTCATCATTCACTTCTATTCTAATTGCTTGGAAAATTCGAGCCAAAAACTGATTTCTATATTTTTCAGGAACTATTTTTGCAACTACAAAAATAAGTTCGGTAGTAGTATTAATCTTTTCAACTTGTCTTGCGTTTACAATTTCCCTGGCTATTCTTCTTGAGTTTTTTAACTCTCCGTATTTATAAAGAACATTAGCCAAATTTTCTTCAGAATAATTATTTACTATTTCCTTTGCCGATAAATCAGATTTAGAGTTCATTCGCATATCCAATTCTGCTTCAAATCGAGTAGAAAAACCTCTTTCAGCAACATCAAATTGATGAGAAGAAACTCCCAGATCAGCTAGAATCCCATCAACTTTTTTTACCCCTTCCATTCTTAAAAAATTCCTTAGATAGCTAAAGTTTGCATCAATCAATTTAAACCCATCTTGCTCCAAATTATTTTTATGTGCATCCGCATCCTGATCAAACGCAAATAATTTACCTCCATCCAGATGTTTCATTATTTCTTTAGAATGACCACCACCACCAAAAGTGACATCAACATAAATTCCTGTGGGCTTTATATTTAACCCTTCAATACATTGGTTTAACAATACTGGACTATGATATCCCATCCGATCCGTCTAATGGTTGATTACCCATCACCTCTTCAGCTAAATCACCAAAATCCTTTAAAGATTCAGCCACTGAACTTTCATATTTATCTTTATCCCAAATCTCAATCCTATTTACTGATGATGAAAGGACAATTTGTTTTTGCAATCCAGCAAAAGACAATAAATCCTTAGGAATTAAGAACCTACCAGAGCCATCTACATCAACTACTTTCAATCCAGCCATATAGGATCTGATAAAATCATTATTCTTTTTAACAAAACGATTCAGCTTATTTACGTGCCCAACAACTTCATTCCATTCTTGCATAGGATGAATCTCCAAACAATGATTAAAAACTGAACGTTTAATTACGAAACCATCTCCAAGCACTTTTTGCAACTGTTTTTTTAAAGCAGCGGGAAACATTACACGCCCTTTGGCATCTGCTTTACATTCGTATGTTCCAATTATATTAATCACTTTGTTCTTGTTTAAATCTGGGTGCTAATATACGAATAAACCCCACTATTCCCCACTTAACCCCACTTTGTTGATAACTTCCACCACAACATCCTGTTTTGAGCTCATTTTAACCTAGGCGTTGCTATTAACAAATATTTTCGTTTATTTGCAGTATAAAATCTACAACTAAACATGGTTAAGGAAGAGGGAAAATTTAAATGGCTTGAAGAAGGAACTAAAGGACAACCAATCATCTTACTACATGGTTTAATGGGTGGTGTGGAGAACTTTGGTGAAATGGTAGATTATATTTCTGAGGAGTACAAGGTTTATGGTTTAGATCTTAAGTTATTTGAAGGCAAATTACTTAAAGTGTCAGTAAAAGGACTTAGTGATTACCTTTATGAATTCATGGAGCATTTAGGATTAGAAAGCGCAGTACTAATGGGAAATTCTATGGGGGGGCATATCGGCTTAATATTTGCAAAAGATCATCCTATAAAAGTAGATGGTTTAATTTTAACTGGAAGTTCAGGTTTATTTGAAAGTTCAATGGGAAATTCTTTTCCAAGAAGAGGAGATAAAGACTATATAAGAGTAAAAACAGAAGAAGTATTTTACGACCCAAAAGTAGCAACTGACGACTTAGTAGATAGAGTATTTGAAATTGCAAACAACAGAATGTCAATCCTAAAACTATTAGGATATGCAAAATCTGCTATTAGGCACAATATGGCTGAAGATATCCCAAATATTAATAAGCCTGTGTCATTAATATGGGGAGCTGAAGACAAAGTAACTCCACCTCATGTGGCTGAGGAATTCCACAAACTACTTCCTGACTCTGAACTCAATTGGATTCCATTATGCGGACATGCTGCAATGTGGGAACACCCAAAAAGATTTAGTGAGTTAGTACTAGAATTTCTTAAAAAAAGATTTTAACTATTCATGAAGATTAAAACTTCAGAATTTGTAATTAGTAATAGTGATTACAGAATTTGTCCTGCTCCAAAAATGCCAGAATACGCATTTATTGGAAGGTCAAATGTCGGGAAATCATCTTTGATAAACGCATTAGTTAATCACAGAAATCTTGCCAAAACATCAGGAAAGCCAGGGAAAACCCAATTAATAAATCATTTTCTAATTAACAAAGAATGGTATTTAGTTGATTTACCAGGATTTGGTTACGCAAAGATTCCTAAATCATTGAGAGCTCAGTTTCATGATATGATTAGCAATTACTTAACAAATAGAACAAATTTAATGTGCCTTTTCGTGTTAGTTGATTGCAGGCACAAACCACAAGCAATTGATCAAGAATTTATGCAGTGGCTAGCCGAAAAAGGAATTCCGTTTGTAATAATATTTACCAAAGCAGATAAACTAGGGAAGATAGCCCTCAATAAACAAATTGAAGCGTACAAAAGTGAGATGCAAAAAGAATGGGAAGAACTTCCAGAAACATTTGTCACCTCATCTGAAAAGAAAATGGGAACGCAAGAAATTGCAGACTATATTGAAAAGCTTAATCCACATTTTAAAGAGGTAAGGTAATTACCCTTTAATCTTTGTTTGCTCAGCAAAAAATTCACAATAGTCTCGTAAAGCACCAGCGAGCTTATCATGTCCTGTTGCTTTTTCCAAACTACCTGCCATCCCCATCATAGTCTGATGATACATTATAAACATCTCATTAACAGGCATATTTTTTGTCCATAAATCTATACGCAAAGTTTCCTTAGTTTTTGCAGCCCAAGCTGATATCATTAATGCTTTGATATTATCCTCATCTGCACCACCAGTTGCATCCATTTTTATATTTGTTGGTAAATGATTTTCATCTAACTCAACTTCAAATTTTAAAGTTTGTTTCATAATTTTATTTTGTGGGTTTGTATTTTGATTCCTGCAAAAACTTTCTGGAATCTGTTAAATACATCAATTCCTCAATATCAATTTCATTATTATTCATATACTCATTTACAATTTTATAGCCAATATAATAAGCAACTCTACCAGGAGCTTCTTGAGGCATCCCTTTGGCAAATGGAGCATAATTGACAAATGACCTAAATTCCATTTCTTTCTTTGAAAAAAGCATATCTTCATGTACTAAAAATTCCCATATACTTGCTTCATTTTTAATAACCCAATCCATCTGAGATTTTGTAAAACGAAACTTATCTTCTAAAGAAATATTAACAAGCATTTTATCAATAAAATACATAGCCTTACCTTTATCTATTATTTGAGAAAGTAAATCTCTACCTAGAAGATATTTTTGAAAATGCTCATTATACCAAACTTCCATCACATTTGAGAGAATAAACTTTTTTTGTTTTTGAAATCTTAAATATTGAGGATCTCCTAAAAACTGATAAAACTTACTATTTGTACCTAAAAAATTCTCTAAACCTATTGCTATATTATTATCATAGGTTACTACACCATAATTAAATCCACCAAAAAAAGTAGTTATCTCAGGAAGAGGATAAGAAGGAAACTCATTAGTAAATTGCCCAAATGCCAATTCCAAACTATGCTCAAATTCACTGAAATCATCAAAAACAATAGCAGTAGAATCATATGCTTCACGCATATCTTTATGCTGAGTAAAAGCTAGCAACTCATCATAATACTGAGTTGTAGTCAATTGAGAGCTATTCATAATCTGTGTAGCAAAAACCTCAGTAAAAGACCCGAAAATAGTATTCCAAGAATTTGATTTTTTAATCAAATTATCATTAGTAATTGAAAACAACTCCTGTTCAAATCTATTTACTTTTAATTTCACTTTTTTATCCACAGGAAAATATGAAAAAATTAATGATACTACTAAAAAAGTTACAAGAGTAATAGAGAGAAATAAGACTATAGGCTTCATAGGGCAAAAGTAATAAGTTTTGCATTACATTTGCAAACAAATATGAAAACAACAGCAGTAATTACTCACATCACTAATTGGCTTTCAGATTATGCTAAATCATCAGCATCAAAAGGTTTTGTAATTGGAATTTCAGGAGGCATTGACTCGGCAGTAACCTCAACACTTGCCGCAAAAACAGGTTTACCATTAATCTGTATTGAAATGCCAATTCATCAACAAAAAGAACAAGTTGAAAGAGGAAAAGAGCATATCAACTGGTTAAAAAAGAATTTCCAAAATGTGAGTTCAACAGAACTTAATCTTACGTCAGTATATGATGGGTTTATTTGCCAGCTACCAAATAATAAAAACACTCACGAACTTGCTTTGGCAAATACAAGAGCAAGACTAAGGATGACGACTCTTTATTATTTTGCACAAGCAAATAATTCACTTGTACTTGGTACAGGGAACAAGGTTGAGGATTTTGGAATTGGTTTTTTTACCAAATATGGAGACGGGGGAGTAGATGTAAGTCCTATTGCTGATTTGTTAAAATCGGAAGTTTATATACTTGGAAAAGAACTAGGCATTGATAATAATATTCTAATTGCACCACCAACTGACGGACTTTGGGAGAATGATAAAACTGATGAATATCAGATTGGAGCTACCTACCCTGAACTTGAATGGGCAATGCAATTTGATGGCGAAAAAAATACTCTTAACAAAAGAGAAAGAGAAGTGCTTAAAATTTACACACAACTTAACAAGGCTAACCAACACAAAATGAAGGCTATTCCTGTTTGTATCATACCTAAAAATTTGAAGTAGTTTATTTTTACTAATTTAGCTACAACTAACCAACACAAAAAATATTATGGTAAAATTTGAAAAGCCACTAACATGGATTCTTATCATAGGAATACTAGGGTACTTATTTATGGGAAATTGTTACAAAACTGAATGCTCAACAGAAGTAAAAAAAGAAATAAGAGTTGAAATTAAAGTTGAAGATGAAAACTTAAACATTGACAGCATGGTCGATACAGTGATTGAAAATATTGATATAGAAGGTGAGATTGATACTGTAATTGAAATCAATATTGACTTAACTGAGGAAAAAGAAACAACAGAAGAATAAATTATTATTTTACAAAATAATTAAAATCTGTTCTTAAAAGAGTGGGCTTTTAATTTCTCAACTTGCCTTTAACAAAAGTAACTATCAAAAGCATAAAGGCAACAAAAATACTTAGCCTTCCGATATAATTTCCAAACTGAGCATAGAAAGTTGGTTTACTATTCAACTTTACATCAGCAGCAATACAAATTGCCTCATCCCAATTAGTTTCTTGCAAAATCTTACCTTTAGATGAAATCACCCCAGAAATCCCAGTATTTGCCGAACGCACTATGGCTTTTCTCTGTTCAATAGCCCTTAAACTAGCATAAGAAAAATGTTGTTTATATCCTGCAGTATTCTTCCACCAACCATCATTAGTAATTATTGCAATCAAAGCAGAATTTTGATAATTCATTTCTCCATAAATACTTTCATAACAAATTAAAGGGCGAACATTTACTCCATCAACTTCAAAATCATGAAGGGTATTAGAACTTCCTAAAGACCCACTCATTCCACCCAAATCAACAGCCAATTTTGCTAACGGATCAAGTATGTACGGAAAAGGCATTTTCTCCACTCCAGGTACTAGTTTTGTTTTATGATACACCTCAACTAACCCACTATCAGGTATAAAAATTGCTGAATTATAAGCATCATAATAGATTTTTTCATTTCTAACCTGACGAGCAGTAGTAGTTTTTCTCTCGCCATGACCAAACATTTTATAAGTACTAGCCCCAACAATTACATTCAATTTTGGGAATTCCTTTTGCAACTCCCTAAACTTCCTTACACTATAAGTTGCTTCCAATTTATTTTCCCAAATCCCTTCAAGCAATGCAGTTTCAGGACCAATTAGAAGCTGAGTTTCAGCTGTTAACTTTGTTTTCGAGAGCGTAATAAAATCAGCTAATTGCTTTTCGTATCCAACATTGAATTTATCAGTATAAGGATCAATATTTGGCTGAACAATCAGCACTTTTAATGTATCTTCATTCTCAGTTTCAAAATTTGAATACATATGATAAGAAACAAAAAAGGGCAACAATAAAACTAGTAAAGGCAACAGCATTGCTTTCTTTTTATCAGCAGAAATATATAAGTTAAAAAGCAGTACATTTACAAAAAGTACCCAAAGAGAACCTCCTAAAAATCCTGTAAACTCATACCACTGAACAACACCAGGCACATTTGCAAAAGCATTCCCTAAGGTAAGCCAAGGCCAAGATAAATCCCAGTTTAAATGAAGATATTCAATAGATATCCAAAGAACAATAAAGGATAAATAACCCAAACGATTAGTAGTAGCGTTTTTTACTTTATGAAACAACCAAAAAGCAGTAGACATTAAAGTTGCATTTACAATAAAAGCAGCAATTGCACCAAATAATGTAGCGTGATACACCCAGTAAGTAGTGATTGCATTAAAAATAAAGAAGGCTAAAAAAGAATGCCAAAATACTTTTCTTCCCTTCTTCTTGTCATTTAAATTATTCAATTCATCTTCTAACATTAATAAGGGTAAAAACGCGAAAAACAGAAAAGGAAATATACCACGCTCTGGCCATGAAAATGCCAAGAGTAATCCGCTAAACAAAGCTAAAAGTAGTTTTCTCATAAGTTTTACAAATATTATCATATTTTTGCTGAATATGAACCCAATAAAAAGAAATATTCCTAATCTCATAACTCTAGCCAACTTAACTTGTGGGCTTTTTGCAATAATTTTTGCTTTTCAAGGCGACCTCACAATGGCATCACTCTGTATTTTTGCTGGAGCTTTCTTTGATTTTTTTGACGGACTAGCAGCTCGCCTATTAAAAGTAAGTGGCGATCTCGGCAAACAACTGGATTCCATGGCTGACATGGTAACTTTTGGGGTAGCCCCAGGATTTATTCTTTTTCATTTAATGTTTTACCTGAGTAATGGAACAATACTAAAACACTCCATGACAAATGATGTGCTTTTATACCCTGCCACATTAGCGCTATTAATTCCAATTTTCTCAGCTTATCGCTTGGCTAATTTTAATATTGATACTAGACAATCCACTTCATTTATTGGGTTACCAACTCCTGCACTTGCTATTTTTATTGCAGCAATCCCTCATATTAATTTTGAGGTATTCCCCATGTTTGCTGACATAAAATTACTTTCGATATTAGCTGTAATTATGCCTATACTCTTAGTAGTAGAAATGCCTTTATTTTCTCTTAAATATAGTAAAAATGAATCCCTAAATACTAGGTTAAATATATTTAGAATAGTATTAATCTTAAGTGCTGTAATATTATTCTTTGTATTTCAGTTTGCTGCTATCCCTTTTATTGTAATTTTGTACCTGATTTTATCACTATTAAATAATATACTATAATTATGAAGTTCACAGCCGAGATAAATGTAATGCCTCTTAAAACATTATTAGACCCACAAGGAAAAGCAGTAAGTGCAAGTATGGGAAATGTTGGTTTATCAGAAATTGGAAATGTAAGAATTGGAAAACACATTACACTTCAAATTGAAGCGGATAGCAAGGCAATTGCTAGTAATAAGGTTGATGAAGCTTGCAAAAAAATGCTTTGCAATCAAATTATGGAATCTTACGAATTTACTTTAGAGGAAATATAATTATTTCCTAAGCTCAAAATTCTTACCTAAGTAAACTTTTCTTACTTGCTCATCAGCTGCTAACTCCTCAGCAGTACCTTGTTTTAGGATATTTCCTTCAAACAAAAGATATGCTCTATCAGTAATTTTTAGAGTTTCATGCACATTATGGTCAGTAATCAAGATGCCAATATTCTTTTCTTTTAAAGTAGCGACTATCTGCTGAATATCCTCAACAGCAATAGGATCAACACCTGCAAATGGCTCGTCAAGCAAAATAAACTTTGGGTTAGTGGCTAAAGCTCTTGCAATCTCTGTTCTTCTTCTCTCTCCTCCTGAGAGTAATCCTCCCATATTCTTACGCACATTTTGCAAGCTAAATTCATCAAGCAAAGATTCACATTTTTCCTTTTGTTCCTTCTTACTTAGAGCTGTCATTTCAAGTACAGCCAAGATATTATCCTCTACACTCATTGTTCTGAAAACTGATGCCTCTTGCGCTAAATAACCAACACCCATTTGAGCGCGCTTATACATAGGAAGTTTTGTGATATTTACATTATCTAAATAAACATTCCCCTCATTTGGTTTTACCAATCCAACCATCATATAGAAAGAGGTTGTTTTACCTGCTCCATTTGGCCCTAAAAGCCCAACAATCTCACCTTGCTTTACCTCAACTGCAACACCTTTAACTACTGCCCTTTTTCCATAATACTTTACTATTTTATCTGCTCTTAAAATCATGCGTTTGCTATTTCTTGATTCTTAATAACCCTTGCTGAAATCTTAATACTCATCTCATAAAGTACAATTAAAGGCAATGAAACTAATATCTGTGAGGTTACATCTGGTGGTGTAATAATTGCTGATAAAATAAGAGTAACAACCATTGCGTGCTTACGGTACACTCGCATAAATTCAGGAGTCAATAAACCAATTTTAGTTAAGAAATAAACCAAAATAGGCAACTCAAATATTATTCCATTAGCAAAACTAACTGTTGTTACTGTAGAAATAAATGAAGATAAACTTATCTGATTTGCAACAGTGCTACTCACTTGATACGAACCTAAAAAATTAACTGATAAAGGAGCAACAACATAATAACCAAAAACTATACCAAACACAAATAATAATGAACTAAAAAAAACAATTCCTTTAGCTAACTTTGTTTCTCCATCATGCAAAGCAGGTCTTAAAAAACGCCACATTTCCCAAAAAACATAAGGGAATGCCAAAATAAATCCTGCAAAAATAGAACTGGTTATATGGGCAGAAAACTGACCACTCATACTAATATTCATCAAACTAAAAGGAGATTCTATTAAGCATAAAGCATCTTCAAATCCTAAGAAACGAGAGATCTCGCAAAGCACTTTGTAAGTTAGGAAGTTTGGGTCTTTTGGACCGAGCAAGATTACATCAAAAACAATACCCCTGTACATAAAAGCAATAATTGCAAAGAACATAATTGCAGCTGCAGCTCTTATTAAATGCCATCTGAAAATTTCAAGATGATCCAAAAATGACATTTCATTATCCTCTTTGCTCATCTTAAACTACTCCTTCTTTTAATATATCATGTAGATGAACTATCCCAACATATTTTGAGCTATCCATAACCACTAATTGACTAATATTACCTGATTCCATTATTTGCATTGCATCATAAACTAAAGTATCAGTCGAAATTTTTTTTGGATACTCATTCATAATGTCATTAGCAGTCAAATCACCAAATGAAGCGCCATTTTCTAGCATCCTTCTCAAATCTCCATCAGTAATAATTCCTTGCAACTCATCATTATCAATAACAGCAGTTGCACCTAATCTTTTATTTGAAATCTCAATAATAACTTCATTTATTGATGCCTCAACTCTAACTGCTGGATTATTTTCTAGTGATAAAATATCAGATATTTTTAAATATAAACGCTTACCTAAAGTTCCTCCTGGATGAAAACGAGCAAAGTCCTTATCTGTAAAATCTTTGCACGCTAACAAACTAACTGCAATTGAATCACCCATTACTAGTTGTGCAGTTGTTGATGATGTTGGTGCTAAGTTATTGGGACATGCTTCCTTTTCAACACTAACATCTAATGCGAAATCAGATTCTTTAGCTAAAAAGGAATTCATATTTCCCACTAAAGCAATAATTGAATTGCCCATATTTTTAATAAGAGGAAGTAAAGCTGTAATTTCAGGTGTATTTCCACTTTTTGAAATGCAAATCACTATATCACCACTTTGAATATTGCCTAGATCACCATGTATTGCATCAGCTGCATGCACAAAAATAGCCGGCTGACCAGTAGAATTAAATGTAGCAACCATCTTATTTGCAATGTTCGCACTCTTTCCAATTCCCACTACAATAACCCTACCTTTAGCATTAAGTATCAAATTGATAACATTTACAAAATCATCTTCTATTCTATTTTGTAATTTAGAAATAGCATCAACCTCAAGTAAGATTGTCTCTTTTGCAATTTTTTTTATTTCAGCTGAAGATTTCATAAAAATAAATTAGTATATTCGTTCACACAAAAACCTCAACAAAAGTATCACATTTTTATCATAAATGAGCACATCTACAGAAACACTACATAAAAACCTTAAAGACATCTTTGGTTTTAATACTTTTAGGGCTGATCAAGAAGCAATTATATCTAACCTTTTAGATGGAAAAAGTAGTATGGTAATTATGCCAACAGGGGGTGGTAAATCAATGTGCTATCAACTTCCAGCTCTTATTTCTGATGGCTGTGCAATTGTTGTTTCGCCACTTATAGCTTTAATGAAAAATCAAGTTGATGTTTTAAGAGGGTATTATCAAAATGATAGCATTGCACATGTACTGAACTCATCTCTATCTAAAACACAAACCAAACAGGTAAAGGAGGATATAGCTTCAGGGAAAACAAAACTACTTTTCGTAGCTCCAGAATCATTGGTTAAAGCTGAAAACACTGAGTTTTTTAGATCAGTAAAAATTAGTTTTTATGCTATTGATGAGGCACATTGTATCTCAGAATGGGGACATGATTTCAGACCAGAATACAGAAACCTAAAAAGAATTATTGATGATATTGGTCAAGCTCCAATAATAGCACTTACAGCAACCGCAACACCAAAAGTAAGATATGACATCATGAAGAATTTACACATATTGGATAGTAAATTATTTCTTGACTCCTTTAATAGAAGCAACCTGTTTTATGAAATACAACCTAAAAAAGATGTCGCAAAGCAAATCATACAATATATTAATAATCGTAAAGGAGAATCAGGAATTGTATATTGCTTAAGTAGAAAAAAAGTAGAGGAAATTGCTGAGGTACTTCAAATAAATGGAATTAATGCCTTGCCTTATCATGCAGGTTTAGAACCTAAAAAGAGAGTAGCTCATCAAGAAGCATTTTTAATGGATGATTGTGATGTAATTGTTGCAACTATTGCTTTTGGGATGGGAATTGATAAGCCAGATATTCGGTTTGTGGTGCATCATGATATTCCTAAAAGTTTAGAAGGATATTATCAAGAAACTGGTAGAGCAGGTAGAGATGGTGGAAAGGGAGACTTAATTACCTTTTACGACTATAAAGATATTGAAAAATTAGAAAATTTCTTACAAGGGAAACCTGTTGCTGAGCAAGAAGTTGGACGACTTTTAATCATGGAAACCATTGCATTTTCCGAAACATCAATGTGTAGAAGGAAATATTTATTACACTACTTTGGCGAGGAATTTGATGCTGTAAAATGTGAGGATATGTGTGACAACTGCAAGAATCCTAAGGAAAAGATTGAAGGGCAAGAATCTATAAAACTATTACTAAAAGGGGTTGAAGGTGCTAGAGGAAGGTTCAAGCCTAAAGAGATGGCACGAATAATGATGGGAGAAAGTAATTCGCTTATAAAACAAAATATGTCACAATTAAGTGATGTATTTGGCACAGGAAATGACAAATCATTAGGGTTTTGGCACTCAATTATCAGACAAGCATATGTAAAACAACTTTTAACTAAAGAAATTGAAAGTTATGGCCTACTTAAAGTTACTGATTCCGGTAAAGAATTCATAAAAGCCCCTTATAGTTTTATGATAACTGAAGATCATGATTACGACTCAGTTGCTAATAACAGTAGTGGAAACCAGAAAGGACAAGCTGCAGACCCATTACTATTTAAAATACTAAAAAATTTAAGGAAAAAAATAGCAAAAAAAGTTGGGCTACCACCAGCAATTTTATTCATGGAACCTTCTTTAATTGATATGGCAAATCAGTATCCAATAACTATGGATGAACTTGCTCAAGTTCAAGGGGTAGGTACTGGTAAAGCAAAAAAATATGGTTTAGAATTTATCTCTACTATTAAAGAGTATGTTGAGGAACATGAGATTGATCGCCCACAAGACATTGTAGTTAGAACTATGGCATCTAAATCCTCTAATAAAATTTATATCATACAATCATTAGATAAAAAATTATGCATTGATGATATCGCAAAAGGAAAAGGATTATCTCCTAAGAATTTACTAACAGAAATGGAAGAGATTGTAGAGAAAGGTACTCGTCTAAATCTTGACCATATTATTATTGACATGATGGATGAAGAAGAAAGGGAAGAAATTCATGAATTTTTTAAAGAAACAGAAGAATTCTCTTTTGATGAAGCAAGAGTTGAATTTGATGAAGATGAATTTTCGGATAATGAAATACGATTATTAAGAATTGATTTTATCTCAAAAGTAGCAAACTAATGAAAACATTGATATTATCAAGTTCTCTTTCTGAGAACTCTCGATCCTATTTACTATGCAAAGCTGTAATGGAAGATCTAATTGCAAGAGGTAATAATATTACTTTTGTAGATGCTATGAATATACCCATGCAACCAATACACAGAAGACGAACGCCTGAAATGGAAAATTTATCTAAGCAAGTGGATGAGGCTGACAATATCATAATAGGTATGGGTGTCCACTGTTATAGCGTAAATGATGGTTTAAAAATTTTATTAGATTCGTGTTTTGGAAAAGCAACTGGTAAGTTCTTTGGAATATTGTGTGCTGCAGGGGGAGAAAGAAGTTATCTATCTACGATGCAACTTACCCAAATTTGCATGAATGAGTGGCGTATGATGCAATTACCAAGAATTGTTTATGCTACCGGAAAAGACTTTAAAGATGACGTCATTATTTCATCTGATTTACTAGAAAGAATAACCCTTTTTTCAGAAGAATTCCATACAATAGGAAGTAAATTATCTTAGTTTTTTATAGCTAGGTATGCCATTAAACCCATCCCAATTTTTAATGATTGCTCATCAATATTAAAGCGAGAAGTATGCAGGCCATGGGAAATACCTTTGCTTTTATTAGCTGTACCTAAACGATAAAAAGTGGATGGAACTTCTTTGGAATAATAAGAAAAATCCTCAGCTGTCATTCTTATTGGTAAGTCAATTACATTGCCCGCGCCCAAATACTGTTTTGCGAAAGCAATGGACTTTTTAGTTAAATACTCATCATTAATTAAACAAGGGTAGCCTTTACGAATATCAAAGTCAATTTCTATGTTATATGCTTGAGCAATAGCATTTGAAATTTCTAATATTTTATCATGTGCTAATGCTCTAAAAACCTCATCTATTGCACGCAAGGTGCCTTTGAGTTCTACATGTTCAGGAATAACATTTGTTGAGCCTAATCCTTCAATAAACCCAATTGCCAAAACAGCAGGTCGGTCTTTCTCTTTTAGAAAAAAAACATCTAAATCAGTAATTAATTTAGCAGCAGCCAATATAGGACTATTGTACTTATGTGGCAATGCCGCATGCCCCCCTATTCCCTTAACTATAATATGTAATTCATCAGTTGATGCCATGTATTTACCAGGTCGGAAACCGACCTTGCCTACTTCTAAATCAGGTAAAACATGTTGAGCTATCATCTTTTCAACCTTAGGATTTTCAAGCACACCCTCTTTTATCATTTGCTGAGCGCCACCAGGAAGCATCTCCTCAGCAGGTTGGAAGATAAACTTAACACTTCCTTCCCATTCCCGAATTAGGCTATTTAATATTTTAACAACACCAAGCAAGGAGGCCGTGTGCGCATCATGCCCGCAAGCATGCATCACCCCTTTATTTACAGAACAATAATTAATTTCATTTTCCTCAGTAATTGGTAAAGCATCAAAATCAGCACGCAAAGCAAGAGTTTTTGAACTTGGATTATTTCCCTCTAACAAAACTACAATCCCAGTATCGGCAATGTCCTCAGAATAATCAATACCCCAGCTAGTAAGTACTGATTTAATGTAAGTAGATGTTTTATGTTCCTTAAAAGATAATTCAGGGTGTTTATGAATGTATCTTCTAATCTCAACAATTTCATCAAATGTTGCCTCTACTAATTGTTTAATCTTTTCTATCACTTTGTGAAAATTAACTTAATTGCAGCAAATAACATTACAATACCAAATATTTTTTTTACAATTTCCGGATTTAAATTTAAAGAAATTTTAGAACCAAAATAACCTCCAACCACAAAAGTAAGAGCTATAATAACAGCGTATTCCCATTTTACATAACCAGATTTAAAATAGTTTATTGCAGCTAAAATTCCAATTGGAGGCAACATTGCAACAATGGCTGTTCCTTGTGCTTCAAGCTGTGATAAACCGAGAAACATCATCAGTAAAGGAATCATCACAAGACCTCCACCAACTCCAACAAACCCACTTAACATCCCTGCAAGTAAACCAATAATTATTAATACAATAAATGTAGAAAAACTCATACCGCAAATATAAAAATGAATTTTAGGGATGCTACACATGAATCTTATATTTTTCATACATTAATTAACATATCTTTGCATAGAAAAAATATACTATGAACGTTACAGCATTAACATTTAATCAATTTCATGAAAACACTTACATTATTTTTGATAATACAAAGGAATGCATTATAATTGACCCTGGTTGCTATCAAGATTTTGAGAGAACTGAGTTGATCGATTTTATTAAAACCAATAACCTAAAACCAGTAAAACTTATTAATACACATTGTCATATTGATCATGTTTTAGGAAACAAATTTGTGAGTGAACAATGGGAAATAGAATTATATGCGCACAAGGAAGATTTACCATTACTTGCAAATGCAGGTACAGTTGCCAAAATGTATGGGTTTGAAAAATATGAAGAATCTCCTTATCCAAAGCATTTCTTAGAAGAAGGGGAAACGCTTAAATTTGGGGCAAGTGAACTTGAAATTATTTTTGCGCCAGGACACGCGCCAGGACACATCTGTTTACTAAGTAAAAAAGAAGGGTTTATTATTGCTGGAGATGTGCTTTTTAATGGAAGTGTCGGCAGAACAGATTTGCCAGGTGGAGATTACGATAAATTAATTGAAAGTATTAAAACTAAACTTCTTCCATTAGATGAAAATACTATTGTTTATTGCGGCCATGGACCTTCAACTAGCATTGGAAAAGAAAAAATGAATAATCCTTTTTTGGTTTAAACCCTCTCAGTTTCTCCTTTTTGTTTTAAATCAGCAACAAATTGTTTTATTTTTTGCTCATCTTCTTTTTTACACACGAGTATCGTTCCCTCATTTTCCACAACTATATAACCATTTAAGCCTTGTAGAACTACAAGCTTATCATCAGATACTTTTACCAAATTATCAGTAGAGTCATAAATCATTACATTATTTCCCTTAATCGTATTATTATATTCATCTAATTCAAGATGAGAATATAATGAACCCCAAGTTCCTAAATCACTCCAACCAAAATCAGCTGGATAAACATATACATTCTGAGATTTTTCCATTATACCATAATCAATAGAAATATTTTTACAAGCCGGGAAAATCCTGTTAATAAATTGCTTTTCTTTAATAGTATTATAGAATTGCTTTCCTTCATCAAAAACTTCATACATATCTCTTAAATGCTTACGATAAGCTAAAGTTATTGACTTGACGCTCCAAATAAACATTCCAGAGTTCCATAAGAAATCTCCACTATCTAAAAAACTAAGTGCCAACTCCTGATTTGGTTTTTCAGTAAAAGTTTTAACCTTTCTAGCTTTTTTAGATCCAGACAAATTATCTTCAGAAAATTGAATATACCCATAACCAGTATCTGGACGAGATGCCGTAATTCCTAATGTTAAAAGCACATCATTTTTAGCAACAATATCAAAGCAATCATTTGCTACTCTTACAAACTCATCCTCTTTTAAAATAATATGATCAGAAGCTGCAATTATCATATTAGCATCCTCATTCATACTTTGAATTTTGAAAGCTGCATAAGCCACACATGCAGCAGTATTCCTCATTACTGGTTCATATAGAATATTACTTTCTATAACATTTGGTAACTGTTCCAAACACAAATTCTTATAATTTATATTTGTTACAATAAGTATATTTTCAGTTGGGCAAATTCGTTCTAAACGGTTAAAAGTTTGTTGGATTAATGTTTCTCCTGTTCCTAAAATATCTAAGAACTGCTTTGGAAAAGAGGATTTACTCATTGGCCAAAATCTTGAACCTATCCCTCCTGCCATTATTACTGCATAATTATTTTTATTCATACCTTATATATTTTTGAAAATCTGTTGCTAAAATACAACAATTAAACAGACAAATTATTGTACAATTTCAACTTCTGCAAGCGGATGAAACAAATAAACTTTATTTGTTTTAATTTCAATACACTTAAAACGCTTCCTCAATTTTATTCCTTTTTCAAAAACTTTTCCATTACTCAGTTTAAATATAACACCTTCTAATAAATCAGAAATAGTAAGTGCGTTTCTTGAATCATAATTTCTCAAAACTTTGGACAATTCAACATCAGAAAAAGTTGATGCTTTTGGAATAATAATATGATTACTCAAAACTTTTAAAATATCCTCAGGAAAGTAATCAGGAGTTAAAAAGTTTAACATCATAGACTTGAAAGTCAGCCTCCAACTATTACCATGAGGTTTAAGCGAGTTTGTATGTTTTTTAAAGACAAAAGCATGAGCTAACTCATGAGTAAAAGTAATCAGGAAAGCATACTTGTTCAGATTATTATTCACACTAACAATTAGCTTATTCCCTCTAACTTTAAAATCACCTAACTTAGTTTTTCTAGGATTTGATACAACTACTGTTACGTTTAACTCATCAACCCAACATTGCAATAGATCAATACTTTTATCTGGAACGAATGAGTGAAAGGTCATGATTTAGCTTAATAATTGAAATGCTATAAAACTAGACAAATAAGCCATTACACCCATATACAAAAACTGAATGATTGGCCATTTAATATGATTTGTTTCTCTATACACAATCGCAAGAGTACTCATACATTGCATTGCAAAAGCATAAAAAAGCATCAATGAGATTCCTACTGCTGGCGTAAAAAATCTCTCGCCATCCTGCCTCTTGACATCAGCCAATCTTTTCTGAATTGATCGAATATCATCATCACCAACGCTATATATAGTAGACATAGTTCCTACAAAGACTTCACGAGCTGCAAAAGAAGTAAGTAAAGAAATTCCTATTTTCCAATCAAAACCAAGTGGTTTAATTGCTGGCTCAATTGATTTTCCTATGATTCCTGCATAAGAATGTTCTAATTTTTCAGATGAAATCTGCATTTCTGCATTTTCAATACCTGCCCACTTTTGTTCAATTTGCTCAAACTTTTTGCCAGGAGCAAAAGATGAAAGCACCCAAAGTACAATTGAAATTGCGATAATTATCTTACCCGCATCAAATAAAAACACTTTTACTTTTTCAATAATAGTATAAAGTACAGTTTTCCAATCAGGAATTTTATAAGAAGGCATTTCCATTATATAATAGGATTCCCCTTTTGACTTTATAATAAACTTCATTAAGAATGCAATTACGATTGCAGACACAAAGCCTATTAAATAAAATACCATCATTACTAAGCCTTGCAAGTTAAATCCTAAAAATTCATCAGCTGGAATAACTAAAGAAATAATTAAAGTATAAACGGGTAAACGAGCTGAACAACTCATTAATGGAGTAACCATAATAGTAATCAATCTTTCCTTCCATGAAGAGATTGTACGAGCCGACATTATTGCAGGAACAGCACACGCAGCGCCACTCAATAAAGGAATAATTGACCTGCCGTTTAAACCCACTCCCCTAAGAAGTTTGTCAGTAATAAAACTTACCCGAGCCATATAACCTGTATCTTCCAGAAAAGCAATAAATGCAAATAAAAATGCTATTTGTGGAACAAATATAACAATCCCTCCAAGACCAGCTAAAATACCATTTACCACTAAGTCATTCAGCATTCCTTTAGGCATTGAATCAGCTGTAAACTGCTGTAAATTTGTAAACAATACATCAATCAATTCCATTGGGTATGCTGACCAAGAAAATACGGCCTGAAAAAGTAAAAATAAAATTGATAAGAAAACAACATATCCAAGAATTGGATGAATCAAAACATCATCAATCTTTTTTGTAAGCATATACTTTCCAATAGGGGATCCTTTTTTTACTGTAGAATTTATTACTTTATCTATCTGAGCATATCGCTTTACTGTTTCCTTAGCCTGAGCTCTTTCAGGAATAATTTCTTCTTTTTTACTAAGTTGATTTAAAGCACATCTATAATCAATTTCGCCACTTAATTTTTGCTTACAGAGCGCCATAAAAGAAGCAAAATTATTTTCTACTCCTCTAATTTTATTTGCTTGCTCAATTACTCCTTTAAATAATTTATCCACTTCTAAAAAAGGAGATTTAGGTTTTGCATCAATAGAATTAATAATTATCTCCTTCAAAGAAACAATCCCCTTTCCTTGCCTTGCATTTATTGCAACAACAGGAATTCCTAATTCTCTTGAAAGTAAATTAACATCTATAACAATTCCTTTTTTAGTAGCAATATCAACCATATTTAAGGCCAAAACAACCACCATATTCAAGTCAATAATTTGAGTAAGCAAAAATATTGAACGCCTTAAATTAGTGGAATCAGCTATAACGACAGTTATATCTGGATAATCTTCATTATCATTATTACAGATTGTTTGTTGCGCAACTTGCTCATCCATTGACTTTGGAAATAAAGAATATGTTCCAGGTAAATCTATAATTTCTGCAAGAATTTTTTCTGATAGAATTGCCTTCCCAGTTTTCTTTTCTACAGTAATTCCTGGATAATTTCCAACTTTTTGTTTTAAACCTGTAAGTGCATTAAAGAGAGTAGTTTTTCCTGAATTAGGATTACCTGCAAGAGCAATTTTTAAAGTTTTACTACTCATTCTCTAATAATTTAACCTTAATACTCATCGCATCTTCTTTTCTAATACTTAATACATATGACGAAATTAATATAGCTATTGGCCCTCCAAAAGGTGCTTTACGGACAACTTCAAACTGCTCACCAGGAGTGCATCCCATTTCTAATAATTTCTGTTCCAATAAATCATCTGAAATATCAAGCATTTCTCCCTTTGCTCCTATACTTAAATACGCTAAAATTTTCATGGCGCGAATATAACTATTTAGAAGAATTCTAAACTAAATTACTTGAAATTAATTAGCGTTTGATGAAAAATTAGGACAAGTATTGCACCCATTTTTCTTTATTGTTCCGCAAGAAGTAAGTAAAAACAAAGCAAAAATAAATAAAAGATGATATTTTTGTATTTTCATAAGTATTGCAAATTTAAACAAATTACTTTATTACTACTCAAATGTTAAAAATACTTAAACATCTAGGACAATACTTTATCATGATGAAGAAAGTGATTAGTAAGCCTGAAAAATTTAAAGTTTTTTGGAAGCAATTATTGTTAGAAATTGAGAAAGTTGGGATTAACTCAATAGGAATTGTACTTTTCATTTCCTTTTTTGTAGGAGGGGTTGTTAGCATCCAAACTGCTATTAATATGAGTAGTCCAATACTCCCAAAATACTTAGTTGGATTAGCAAGCCGTGACTCATTAATCTTAGAATTTTCACCAACCATGATATCGCTAATTCTAGCGGGGAAAGTAGGATCAAGCATTGCCTCTGAACTTGGTAGCATGAGGGTTAGCGAACAGTTAGATGCTCTTGATATAATGGGAGTAAACTCAGCTTCATTTTTAATCCTTCCAAAAATCATTGCAACAGTATTCTTTTTTCCCTTTTTAGTAATAATAAGCATGGGTATAGGTATGATTGGTGCTTGGATTGGAGGGTTATCAGTAGATGTTACAACTGCAGATTTTCTATCAGGATTAAAATATGAATTCACCCCTTTTTATGTAACCTATTCTTTAATAAAGACAGTTGTTTTTGCTTTTATCATAGCCTCAGTATCATCTTATTTTGGTTACTTTACAAAAGGAGGCTCAATAGCAGTTGGAAAATCCAGCACAAAGGCAGTAGTATCTAGTAGTATTCTAATTCTCTTTTTTAATTTTATCCTTACAAATCTTCTTTTAGCATGATAGAAATTAAAAATATAGAAAAATACTTTGGAGATAATCATGTTTTAAAAGACATGACACACAAGTTTGAACAAGGAAAAACAAATCTAATTATTGGAGAGAGTGGCTCAGGAAAAACTACTTTGCTGAAAATTTTAGTTGGGCTGTACAATAACGACAATGGCTCAGTTCTTTTTGACGGAATAGATGTAGATAAAATGAAACGAAAAGAGAAGAAAGCTTTACGTCAAGAAGTTGGAATGCTTTTTCAAGGAGGTGCGCTCTACGATTACATGACTGTTGAGGAAAACATCATGTTCCCTTTAACTATGTTTACAGAGAAAACAGAAGATGAAAAATTAGAAAGAGTAAACTTTTGTTTGAAGAGAGTAAACCTAGATGGTAAAAACTATCTAATGCCATCTGAACTGAGTGGTGGAATGAAAAAAAGAGTTGCCATTGCAAGGGCAATAGTTATGCAGCCTAAATACCTTTTTTGTGATGAACCAAACTCTGGGCTAGATCCAAAAACTTCAATTTTAATTGATAACTTGATTCAAGAAATTACAATAGAATACAATATTACAACTATTGTAAACACACATGATATGAACTCAGTTATGGAAATTGGAGAACATATTGCATACATCAATAAAGGAGAAATTTCGTGGACAGGAAGCAAAGAAGATTTAATTAAATCAGACAACAAAGATTTAAATGACTTTGTATTTGCATCAGAATTATTTAAAAGAATAAAGAATGTTTAATGAAAAATGTAAGAGCTAAAAAACATCTTGGTCAACATTTTTTAAATGATGAGCAAATTGCATTTGATATCACAAATTTATTATCAGATAAAGCAAATAATGTGGTAGAAATTGGGCCAGGAATGGGTGTTCTAACTCAATACCTAGTAAAGAAAGATTGCATAACAGAAGTAGTAGAAATTGACAGAGAAAGTGTGTTTTATCTAAGATTAAACTACCCTGAATTAGAAATTCATGAAGGTGATTTTCTACAGCTTGATTTAAAAGAACAATACCCGTACAGCTTTTCCTTAATTGGAAATTTTCCTTACAATATCTCCTCTCAAATATTATTTAAAGCATTTGAAAACAGAGATCAAATTCCTGAAGTTGTTGGAATGTTTCAAAAGGAAGTAGCAGAAAGAATTGCCTGTAAAAAAGGTAAAAAAAGAGGAATACTTTCCGTTTTTCTTCAAGCTTTTTATGATGTTGAGTATTGCTTTACAGTTGATGAACATGTATTCAACCCACCTCCAAAAGTAAAATCAGGAGTAATAAAATTAGTAAGAAATAGCAGAAAAGCACTGACGGTTGACGAGAAAAAATTTAGAAGGGTAGTAAAAGCAGGATATAATCAAAGGAGGAAAACTTTGAAAAATGCAATGAAACCATTTGAGATAATAAATGGAAATGAGATTATAGATTTATTAGCTTTACGAGCTGAACAATTATCAGTTGATGATTTTATAAAACTTACAAATCATGTCAGATAAAACAGAAATAAATAGCTCATATATTGATGAGCTAACCTTACTAATTGAAGCACAAAACTCAAATGAGTTAATTTCAAGAATAGTGGAATTACACATTGCTGATATTGCTGAAATTATTGAAGATTTATCATTAGAAAATGCAAAATACTTATTTGAACTTATCTCAGATGAGGAGAAATCAGCAGCAGTATTAGTTGAGCTAGAAGATGATACTAGAGAAGAGTTATTAGAAGATTTATCTGCTAAAGAAATTGCAAAAGAAGTAATTGATAACCTAGAATCAGATGATGCAGCAGATATCATTGGAGAGTTATCAGAAGATAAAAAAGAAGAAGTTTTATCTCATATTGAAGATGAGGAGCTAGCGAAAGATATTAGCGATTTGTTAAATTATCCTGAAGATACTGCCGGTGGGTTAATGGCAAAAGAGCTGATAAAAGTAAACGAAAACTGGAATACAGTTCAATGCCTTAAAGAAATGCGAAAGCAGGCAGATGATGTAAAAAAAGTTTACACTATATATGTAGTAGATGATAATGATAAATTACTTGGACTTCTTTCATTAAGAAAACTTTTACTTACAGAAAGATCAACTTCAATAAGAGATATTATCACTACAGAAATTACATCCGTAAAAGCTACAACTGATGATGAAGATGTTGCGAACATAATGCTGAAATACGATTTAGTTGCACTGCCTGTAATTGATAACTTAGGAAGATTAATTGGAAGAATTACAGTTGATGATGTGATGGATGTTGCAAAAGAAGAAGCCGAGAAAGATTATCAAATGGCTTCAGGTATAACAGAAGATGTAGAAAGTAGTGATAGTGTAAGGGAACTTACAAGAGCTAGATTACCTTGGTTACTTATCGGAATGATGGGCGGTTTATTAGGCGCAGAAGTTATTGGTGTTTTTGATTTAAAAGAAAATCTTGAACTCGCATTTTTCATTCCCTTAATTGCTGCAATGGGAGGTAATGTTGGAGTACAATCAGCAGCAATAGTTGTGCAAGGATTGGCAAATGACTCCCTTAAAATGGAGAATTTACTTCAGAAATTGATAAAAGAATTAGGTGTAGGATTATTGAATGGGTTAATTTGTTCAGTGATTATTTTAGGTGCAGCTTTTGGTTTAGGATACAGTTTAGAACTTAGCCTTACAGTAAGTATTTCACTACTAGCAGTAATTATTTTTGCTGCAGTATTTGGAACATTTATTCCATTAACATTAGAAAAATACAAGATTGATCCGGCATTAGCAACCGGTCCTTTTATCACTACTGTAAATGATGTACTTGGTTTGTTTATTTATTTTTGGATTGGACAAGCCATTCTATAAAATGAAAATCCTTTTTATAGATACCATACACCCTCTTTTAAAAGAAGAATTAGAAAAACTAAATTATTGTTGCGATACAGCTTATAAAAAAAGTAAATCAGAAATTGAAGATATAATAGATGGCTATGAAGGAATAATTATAAGAAGTAGGTTTAAAATTGACAGGCAATTTATTGACAAAGCAACTAACTTGAAATTTATAGCACGAGCAGGTAGTGGACTGGAAAACATAAATACAGAATACGCACAAAGTAAAAATATAAAATGCTACAATGCTGCTGTAGGTAACAGGCAAGCAGTTGCTGAACATGCTCTTGGAATGCTCCTTTCTTTATTTAATAACCTTAATAAATCTAACCAAGAAGTGAGAAATGGAATTTGGGAAAGAGAAGCAAATAGAGGTGTAGAGCTTTCAGGCAAGACTATAGGAATTATTGGATTTGGGAATAACGGATCAGCATTTACAGAAGCATTAAAAGGGTTTGATGTAACTATATTAGCTTTTGATAAATACCTAAATAATTACACCTACCAAAGTAATATGGAAAACATATATAAAAAGGCTGATATTGTAAGTCTACATATACCATTAACGGAAGAAACTACTTATTTAGTTGATGATAAATTCATTAATAATTTTGAAAAAGATTTCTATCTGATCAATACTGCAAGAGGAAAATGCGTTAACACTATTAGCTTAGTAAAAGGGCTTAATAATGGAAAAATTAAGGGCGCTTGCCTTGATGTATTAGAATACGAAAAAACATCTTTTGAGAAATTGAGTAAAGACGGACTTACAACTGAAATGCAACACTTAATTGATAGTAAAAAAACGATCCTTTCTCCTCATATTGCAGGCTGGACACACGAAAGTAACATTAAAATTGCTAAAATTTTGTTAGTGAAAATTACTTCTTCTCTTCAATAAGAGTTGCTATCTCATCTCCCATTTTTTGCATACTTGTAGCTGCATCATTTAATGAGTTTATAGCTGATTCCTTTACAGAATTAAAAGTATCTCCAATAGAAGTAAACATTTCTTGATAATAAGAAATTCCTTCATTCATATTTGCAGTAAACCCATTCAAATATCTGCCTGATTTTCTTCCCCAATCTTCTTTGTGTTCTTCTATCTTTTCAGATAAGTATTTTAAATACATAACTAATTCATTTACAAACATATGAGGCCTATCAGCACGAACAATACCTTCCTCACCATTATAGATGTGATGTGACATGTCTTGTAGAGAAAGTTCCTGATTAAAATAAGCCATATTTGGACCAGGGCAAATTGAAACCCCTTTGCTTTCACGTGTTTCTATCCCATAGTTAATAACTGCTGTAGCTGCTAATCCCATACACAAACAGGTCTTGTCGGTAATTTGATCAGAAATTCCTTTCTCTTCAATTTTATTTTTTTGAAATAAACGAGAAGCGGTGCAAACTCCTTGCGTGCCATACTCATCACTCAATGCCAAGAATTTTCTTGGACAAGGACTCCCTGGTTTTCCCTCTTCAATTTTTTGAAATTTTTCTACATCTTTTGATGAATTTCTCAAGTTATTAAACGGAACTCCTAAAGGAGAAACATTACTTAAATATAGATCTTTTTCCTTTGCATCTTGTAATTGTTTCATTGTCGCTTTATCAACAGTAGTTGCTTCAGGAACTAATAAAAATGGCGTTCCCCAGCCAACAGTATCTAATTTATAATGGTCAATTAAAAAATCATGCTCCTCAGAAGTTGCAACTCCACCTTGTGCTGTAATAGTAACAGCCAAAGTATCATTTGGCACTACTTTTCCATTAGCCTCTAATGCTGACTTGCAAATTGCATAAAGTTCATCAACTAATTCTTGTCTTCTATCTCTAAACTCTGCTAATATTGGTCCCATTAGATAACCATCAGTTGCAAAAGCATGACCTCCACAATTCAAGCCTGACTCAATACGATATTCTGAAATCCAAAGTCCTTTTTTAGCTAAAAATTTACCTTGAATAATTGCTGATCGATAATCAGATACTTTTAAAACTATTTTCTTCTTAATATATCCATTTACATCAGGGAAAAAATCATCAAATTGTGCAATATACCCATACAGTCTTGGATTCATTCCTGCAGAGAAAATTACAGAAGAAGCTAAATCAGAATTAGCATATCCTCTTAATCCTGCATGAGCGTCATTATACTCAGAAGGTAACTCCTCTTTTTTAAAATAATTCTTCTTATCAACTTTAGTCATGATGTTTACATCAATACTTCCCATTGATAAATTATTCTTTAACCAAACTGATAAGTCATCAAAACTAAATGAATTTTCAATTAACTTATTGAATTCTCGCTTAACATCACTACTTTCAGGCAACATTGCAAAATACTTCTTTACTTCTTCAAATTTATCTTTAGTAGAAGTAGTAAATTCATCAAATTTATCAGAAACAATTTTATTTACCACATCCAAATAAGCAGTAATTCTCTCAGCTCTATAATCAACTGTATTGTTCTTAATTTCATCATAATAAATATCATTCAAATCAGAATAATATTTTCTTAATCGCTCCAACAAAACATCATCAGCCAATGCAATTACAGTATTGATACCATAATGTGCTACTTTTAATGGAGAATCTGCCGTAAATGCTGTTCCCATTACAGGAATATGAAAAGTATGTTGTGAAGTCATATTATAAACAAAATTTGGGTGCAAATATACGTATTAAAAGGTTATAATTTACTTTGCTACTATTTGCAAAGTATTTCTAGATTTCTGTTCTAAAATTACATCTTTATTCTTAACAAGAATCTTTACAGAATCACTTGTATAGTGCCTGATAGTATAAAGCTTTAAACATTCATTAAAAAATACCTCAAAATCATTTTTTAAATCATCCAAAAGTCTTGGGACTTTATGAGCATCATTATCTACACAAATAGAAAATGAAACGGCTGAGTTTTGCATCATATTTACTCTAACACTATATTTAGATAAAAGCGAAAATATCTTACTCATATGTGTTTCAACAATAAAAGACAATGAAGTATCAGAAATTGAAATCAGAATTTGATTCTCCTTAACAATATATGATGGTGTTTTAGGGCTTGTTGCAATGCCTTCTGAAATTTTAGAACCTCTTTCACTTGGTCTTAAAAATGACTTAATATACAAAGGGATGCCCTTCTGCTTTAAAGGCTGAATTGTTTTGGGATGTATCACTTTTGCACCAAAATAAGCCAACTCAATTGCTTCATCAAAGGAGATTCTATCCAACAAAGTAGCTTCACTAAAATATTTAGGGTCGGCATTCATCATTCCAGGTACATCTTTCCAAATCACAACCTCAGCAGCATTTAAAGCAAAAGCCAAAATAGATGCTGTAAAATCACTCCCCTCTCTGCCTAGAGTTGAAGTAAAGTTCTCAGAAGTACAGCCAATAAAACCTTGAGTAACTGAATGTTTTTCTTTAATTTGATTATTGACAAATGAAGTAGTAGTTTTCCAATCTACTTTTGCATTTCTGTAAGCATTATTAGTTCTAATTAAATCACGAGCATCAATCCATTTATTATAAAAACCTATTTGATGTAAATAAGCACTCATAATTTTAGTTGAAAGAAACTCCCCAATAGAAACTATTTGATCGTAATTATAGGGGTATTCTTGATTTGGATCATCTTCAAGTATCCATTCAATCTCAACAAAAAGATTATTTACCTCATCATAAATAGCATGTTTCTTATCAAAAAGTTGTGATAAAATATTGTCATGAAAATCTTTAACATCTTGCAATTTTTCAATTGAATCATTAGATTTTGTAACATAAGAGTCCACAACTTTTTCAAGCATATTAGTAACTTTTCCCATTGCTGAAAAAACTACTACTAATTTTTCTGCATCATATGAAAGAAGAATATCTCCAACATTCTTAATGCTTTCTACATCTTTAATTGATGCCCCACCAAATTTAAATACTTTGTACATTACAGGATTAAAAATCAGGTACAAAGTAAAGATTATTTTCTCATCAAATCCTTTAAATTTTTAGATATTTGCAATCAAATAACACTCAAAATGAAGATTGCATTTTTAACATCTGGAGGAATTGCTCCATGCTTATCAGCATCAATTGGTCGATTAACTGAAAATTACTTAAGATCCTACCCTGATTCAGAAATTATTGGATACTTAAATGGATACAAAGGCTTGTTATTAGGCAACTCTATCAATTTTCCAAAATCACTTTTAGGAAATACTGATAAGTTTTACCAATTTGGAGGATCTCCAATAGGAAATAGCCGAGTAAAACTAACTAACATTCAGGATTGCATCAAAAAATCATATGTGAAAGAAGGTGAAAATCCACTTGAAGTAGCAGCTAATCAATTAGTAAAAGATGGGATAACAATACTACATACAATTGGTGGAGATGACACAAACACAACAGCAGCAGATTTATCAAACTACTTAAAAGAAAATAATTACAATTTAACTGTAGTTGGTTTGCCAAAAACTGTGGATAATGATGTATTCCCAATCGCACAAACTTTAGGTGCTTGGACGGCAGCAGAACAAGGAGCAATATTTTTTGAAAATGTAGTAAATGAAAATACAACTTCTGATAGGCAGCTTATAATACATGAATTAATGGGCAGACATTGTGGTTGGCTAACTGCAGCTACTGCATTAGCATACCGCAACAGATTAGATAACATCAATTTTATACCAGAAGTTGGGGTTAGCAAAGAGAAGTGGGAGGTGCACTCGGTATTATTACCTGAAGAAGAAATTAACTTTGAGAAAGAATGCGAACGCCTTAATAAAGTAATGGATAAATATGATTGTGTAAATGTATTTTTAAGTGAAGGTGCTGGAATGGACGTAATTATTACAGAAACTGAAAAAAGTGGAGAAACCGTTTTACGTGATGCCTTTGGACATGTTAGACTTGACGAGCTAAAGCCAGGACAATGGTTTGCGAAACAATTAGGCAAACGATTAAACGCTAACAAAGTACTCGTTCAAAAAAGTGGTTATTTTGGAAGATCATCAAAAGCAAATAAAGCTGATTTGGATTTAATATTTGAAGTAGCTGATCATGCGGTAAAATCAGCAGTCGCAGGAATAAGTGGAGTGGCAGGATGGGATGAAGATAACAATAATAAACTTACATGCATTGAATTTAACAGAATTAAAGGAGGGAAAGCATTTGATGTAAATCAAGATTGGTACAAGAAAATGATGAATGAAATCAAGGCAATATAATTGGCAGTACAAGCACCATTACTTACTTATTTTGGAACTCCAAAACAGACTAATTCCTTAAAATCAGCTGTTGCAATTGGTAACACTAAAATTCAACTTAAAGGTTTAATTGGTTCCTCATTTGCAACAACAGCTAGTTCAGCTGTAAGAGAAAGCAACAAACCTCATCTTTTTATTTTTAGAGATAAGGAAGAAGCATCCTACTTTGTAAATGACATAGAAAACCTACTCAAAAATGAAGTTTTCTTTTTTCCAGCATCATATAGAAGAGCTTACCAAATAGAAGAAACTGATAATGCTAACATCCTTTTAAGAGCAGAAGTCCTAAACAAACTTAACAATAAAAGAAATCCCATAATTGTAACTTATTCTGAAGCATTATCAGAAAAAGTAGTAAGCAGAAAAGAGCTTAAAAAACACACCATTACCCTTAAAAAAGGAGAGGACATTGCTATTGAAGATTTGGAAGAAATACTGCAAGACTTACATTTTGAAGCAGTTGATTTTGTGATTGAAGTAGGGCAATACTCTATAAGAGGAGGAATACTTGATGTTTACTCTTATGCAGATGAATACCCTTTTCGTTTGGAGTTCTTTGATACTGAAATTGAGAGCATCAGAACTTTTGATGTAAACACTCAGCTATCTCTACACTCTGAAGATAAAATAACAATTATCCCAAATACTGAAGCTAAAAAAAGTAAAAATACACAAGTAAGTTTTTTAGAATATCTGCCTAGCAATTCTGTAATATGGACTAAAGACATCAAATACACTAAAGGAATACTAACTGATTATTTTGCACGAGCTGAAGAAGAATATCAAAAGATAAAAGAGAGTGTAATCAACCACTTAGACCCAAAATATTTATTTACAAATGGAGAGGATTTTTCAGTAGAACTGAAAAACTACTGCATAATTGAAAATGCAAACAACACTTATTTTGATAGCGATAAAACCATAGTAGTAAACACCACTTCATTAACCAAAATTAACAAGCAGTTTGATTTACTAAAAGAGGATTTATTAAAGAATAAAGAACAAGGATTACAAAATATTATTCTGTGCTCATCAGATGAGCAGGAAGAAAGATTTAATGCCATATTTAAACACTCAGAGGAAGAGCTGAATTACAAATGCATCCTATTTTCATTGCATGAAGGATTTATTGACTTTACCAATAAACAAGCAATATATACCGATCATCAGATTTTTGACAGGTATCATAAATTTAAATCAAAAACTAAATTTACTGATAAGCAAGCCATAACAATAAAGCAACTTACACAGCTAGAACTTGGTGATTTTGTAACTCATATTGATCATGGTATCGGAAAATTTGAAGGCCTACACAAAATTGAAAATAACGGGAAGTATCAGGAGGTAATAAAGCTGACTTATAAAGCTGGAGACATACTTTACATCAGCATACATTCACTTCATAAAATCGCTAAATTTTCAGGAAAGGAAGGAGGTGTTCCTAAAATCAATCAGTTAGGCTCACCAGTTTGGAAAAAAACAAAAGCAAAAACAAAATTAAGAGTAAAAAAAATTGCATTTAACCTCATTAACTTATACGCAAAAAGAAAACTGAAAAAAGGATTTGCATTCGCACCAGATACTTATTTGCAACATGAGCTGGAGGCTTCATTTATGTATGAAGACACCCCTGACCAAAGCAAAGCAACCATTGCTATAAAAGATGATATGGAAAAGGAAATGCCAATGGACAGATTAGTATGTGGAGATGTAGGATTTGGTAAAACTGAAATTGCAATAAGAGCAGCATTTAAAGCAGTAGCGGACAGCAAACAAGTTGCGGTTTTAGTCCCTACAACTATCTTAGCGCTACAACATTACAAAACATTTAAAAAGAGATTTAAACACTTACCTTGCACGGTTGATTACATCAACAGATTTAAAACACCTAAGCAGCAAAGAGAAACACTCGAAAAAGTAGCGAGAGGAGAAATTGATATCCTTATAGGAACACACAGGATAGTAGGAAAAGATGTGAAATTTTTGGATTTAGGACTAATGATAATTGATGAAGAGCAAAAATTTGGAGTAAATATAAAAGATAAACTTAAGCTGTTCAAAGAAAATATTGACACCCTAACTTTAAGTGCAACTCCTATCCCAAGAACATTACAATTTTCATTACTAGGCGCAAGGGATTTATCACTCATCAATACTCCACCTCCTAACCGACAGTCGGTAGAAACTAATATTATTGGCTTTAATCAGGAAATAATTCGTGATGCCATAAGTTATGAAATGGCCCGAAACGGACAAATATTTTTTATACATAACCGAATAGAAAACATAAAGGAAGTAGCTGGCTTATTACAAAGGCTATGCCCTGATGCAAAAATAAGAACTGGACACGGACAAATGGAAGGTAAGCAATTGGAAGAACTTATGATTGATTTTATGGAAGGTGATTTTGATGTATTGGTTTCCACCACAATTATTGAAAATGGAGTAGATGTACCCAATGCCAATACCATTATTATTAACAATGCACAGAATTTCGGACTGAGTGATTTGCACCAAATGAGAGGAAGAGTTGGGCGTTCAAATAAAAAAGCATTTTGTTATTTAATTAGTCCTCCACTGCATACAGTTTCAGAAGAAAGCAGGAAAAGACTTACTGCCTTAGAGCAATTTTCAACACTTGGGAGTGGCTTTAAAATTGCCATGCGTGATTTGGACATAAGAGGAGCAGGAGATTTATTAGGAGCCGACCAAAGTGGATTTATTAATGAGATTGGTTTTGAAACCTATCAAAAGATATTGAATGAAGCGATTGAAGAACTGAAACATGAAAAATTCAAAGATTTATTTGAAGATGAAACAGAAAGGTTCTATGTGAAAGATTGTCAGTTGGATACAGACTTAGAAATATTGATTCCTGATACTTATGTAAGCAATATAAGCGAGCGATTGAACCTTTATAAAGAGCTAAACAACTTTACTGAGGAAGAGGAAATTATGACATTTATTGAACAATTAAATGATAGATTTGGTAGCGTACCTAGAGAAATTTACAATGTGTGTGATGCTTTACGACTAAGGTGGTTTGCCAAAGAAATTGGCTTTGAGCGTATCATACTTAAAAATAAAAAAATGCGTGCTTACTTCCCTTCAAAAGCAGATTCTCCTTACTATAATTCTGATGCCTTTAAAAAATCTTTGGATTATTTAAAACACCATTTTGACAGCTGTGAAATGACAGAAAAGAAAGGAAAACTTTCTATTAGAATAAAAGATATTTCTGATATAAAAGGAGCCTTAAAGGTATGTAAGGAGATAGTAGGTTAAAAGATAAAATCAACCCTTAATCAACCCTTAATCAACAATTAATTCAACTTATCAACAATTTATTTTTTTGATGTGATACACAGCATAAATCCCCTAGGATTTAAGTAAAATTGCAGTAGTATTAAAAAACTAAAATGTCAGAAAAGAGAACCATTAAAAACGCACTAGTTTCCGTATTCCATAAGGACGGATTAGCACCTATAGTAAAAAAACTAACAGAATTAGGAGTAAATATCTACTCAACAGGAGGTACACAAAGCTTTATTGAAGAGCAAGGAATTGCCGTAAAGCGTGTAGAAGACCTTACAACTTACCCTTCAATTTTAGGCGGAAGAGTAAAAACTTTACACCCAAATGTATTTGGTGGTATTTTATCTAGAAGAGAATTAGCAAGCGACAAACAACAATTGGAACAATACAATATTCCTGAGTTTGATTTAGTAATTGTTGACCTCTACCCTTTTGAAAAAACAGTTGCTTCAGGAGCTGAAGAACAAGACATTATTGAGAAAATTGATATCGGTGGAATTTCATTAATTCGTGCTGCTGCAAAGAATTTTAAAGATGTGTTAACCGTATCAGAAATGAGCCAGTATAGCGAAACATTGGAGATGTTAAACAACAATGGTGCAAGTACAAATATGGAGGAAAGAAGAAGTTTTGCAAAAACTGCTTTCAATGTTTCTTCCCACTATGATACAGCAATTTTTAATTATTTTAATACCAACAACACACCAGTATTTAAGGAAAGTATCCGTGAAGGAAAAACTTTGCGCTATGGAGAAAATCCTCATCAATCAGGAACTTTTTATGGCGACCTAGATACTATGTTCACAAAGCTAAACGGAAAAGAACTTTCCTACAACAACTTACTAGATGTTGATGCTGCCGTGAACTTAATTGCTGAATTTGACGAAACTACATTTGCAGTTTTAAAACATAACAATGCATGTGGCTTAGCTTCTCGACCTAATTTATTAGATGCTTGGACTGCTGCTTTAGCAGGAGATCCAACCTCAGCTTTTGGAGGAGTACTTATCACTAACAAAGAAGTAGATTTAGAAACTGCTGAAGAAATAAATAAATTATTCTATGAAGTGCTTATCGCACCTTCATTTGCTAATAATGCTCTAGAATTATTAAAGGGGAAAAAGAACAGAGTACTTTTACAACAGAATGAAGTTGCTTTAACTAAAGTACAATTTCGTACTGTACTAAATGGTGTGTTACATCAAGATAAAGATTTGAAGAGTGATAAAATTGCTGACATGGTAACGGCTACTAAACTAGCTCCAACACAGGAACAAATAACTGATTTAGTATTTGCTTCAAAAGTATGTAAGCATACAAAATCCAACACGATTGTATTCGCAAAAGGAAAACAATTATTTGCAAGTGGAGTTGGACAAACATCAAGAGTAGATGCGTTAAAACAAGCGGTAGAAAAAGCCAAAAATTTCGGCTTTGATTTGATGGGTTCTGTAATGGCATCTGATGCATTTTTTCCTTTCCCTGATTGTGTAGAATTAGCAAATAATGCAGGAATAAAAGCTGTAATACAACCAGGCGGATCAATAAAAGACCAATTATCAATTGATTATTGTAACGCTAACAATATAGCAATGATACTAACAGGAACAAGACATTTTAAACATTAAAAATAAAGGACTATGGGATTTTTTGACTTTATGCAAGAAGCAATTGCTATTGATTTAGGAACTGCAAATACACTAATAATTCATAACGACAAAGTTGTTGTGGACGAACCCTCAATTGTTGCTAAAAACATTAGAACAGGAGATATAGTGGCTATCGGTAAAAGAGCCCAGCAAATGCACGGAAAAACACACAAAGAGATAGAAACCTTGCGTCCATTAAAAGATGGTGTAATTGCTGACTTCCAATCCTCAGAGCAAATGATAAGAGGGTTCATTGATATGATTCAGAAAAAAAGATCCATCTTTTCACCGTCTCTAAAAATGGTAATTTGTATTCCTTCAGGAGTAACTGAAGTGGAGAAAAGAGCCGTAATTGATTCTGCCGAGCATGCAGGAGCAAAAGATGTTTGGCTAATACACGAACCTATGGCAGCAGCTATTGGTATAGGTATTGATGTACTTGAACCAAAAGGTAATATGGTTATTGATATTGGTGGTGGTACAACTGAAATTGCTGTCATATCATTAGGGGGAATTGTTTGTGATAAATCCATTAGAGTTGCTGGAGATGAGTTTACTGACAACATAAAAAACTACATGAAAACTAGGCACAATATTGCTGTAGGTGATATTATGGCTGAGCAAATAAAAATCAATGTAGGCTCTGCATTAACTGAATTAGAAGAGCCACCTGCTAACTATGCTGTACACGGTAGAGATTTAATGAGTGGGATACCTAAAGAAGTAATTGTGACTTATAAGGAAATTGCAGGAGCCTTAAATAATTCAATTGAACAAATTGAAGAGGCTGTAATGAGTGCTCTTTTCAATACTCCACCTGCACTTTCAGCTGACATTTACAATGAAGGACTATATTTAACAGGAGGAGGTTCAATGCTAAGAGGTCTAGACAAAAGAATTTCAAAGAAAACAAAATTACCTGTATATGTAGCAGAAGATCCTTTAAGAGCAGTAGCAAGAGGAACTGGAATAGCACTTAAAAATACCGATAATTACACTTTCCTAATCCAATAGCTGATAAGAGCAAATGCATAACCTTTTACGGTTTATTAAACTCAATCAATTTCTATTATTATTTATTTTAATAGAAGGTCTTTCAATTACC
Source organism: uncultured Flavobacteriales bacterium (assembly GCA_905478765.1). Lineage (GTDB taxonomy): Bacteria > Bacteroidota > Bacteroidia > Flavobacteriales > BACL11 > UWMA-0277. The sequence goes on along the minus strand of CAJQJY010000014.1, from coordinate 21,639 downwards.
TTGCTTTTACAGAAAAATAGCTTTCAAGCGGCGAAATCTGTTGAATTCAGCACTCAATATACTAGTGCTTTCCACAATTCATCATCAAGTTTTTCTAACTATTTAGATCTTAAAGAAACTAATGATTATCTTATTGATGAAAATGCAAAGTTGCATTCTATTGTAAATAATATTGAATATTTTACTGATTCTTTATTAGTTATAAATAAAAAATACAATTACATTCCAACAAAAGTGATAAATAATTCAGTAAATAAAAGGAATAATTTTATCACCCTAAATAAAGGAAGTAAAAGTGGAATAAAAAATGGAATGGGAGTTATTACAAATGAGGGTGCAATTGGTGTAGTATATTCTGTAAGTAAAAATTATTCATTAGTACTTTCTCTTTTGCATAAAAAAGCTGCAACAGGAATTTTTCTTAAAAAGAATATGCATACAGGAATACTAAAATGGCAAGGTTTTGATTACAGGACTGCAGTAATTAAAGATTTACCAGTTCATATTCCATTAAACAAAGGAGATACTATTATTACTAATAGTTACAGTAATATTTATCCTGAAGGAGTAAATATTGGTACAATAGCAAATTTCACAAAGAATTCAGAAGATGGATTTTACACCATAAATATTAGCCTTTTTGAAGATTTTAACAATCTTAAATATGTGTATGTAGTTAATTCTACTCATTCAGAAGAACAGCTTAAACTTGAACAATTAATGAAAAATGAATAAGCACTATTTAAAATATCTTATCTTACTACCTTTCTTTGTTTTATTGCAAATTTTAGTTTTAAATGAAGTTTTATTTTTCAGCTATCTCAACCCTTATTTATATTTGGCTTTAATACTTAGTTTGCCTCTAAAAACACCAAAGTGGTTTTTACTGGTATATGCTTTTTCCTTAGGGTTTTTAATTGATTTATTTTCAGGAGTTTTAGGGTTTCATTCTACTGCAACTGTTCTTTTAGCTTTTGTAAAACCTACAATTTCCAAAATAAGTATTCCTCATAATATCCTTGGGGATTATGACAAAATATCTATGACTAAGATTGGTGGCAAATCATTTATCACTTATGCCTTTTTGCTTATTATAATACATAATACAGTATTATTTTCTTTAGAACATTTAAGTTTTAGCTTCGCCATATTTGTAAAAATTGTTTCGAGTAGCATCCTTACACTTGTTCTTATTTTAATACTGGAATTGTTTCAGAATAAGAAGAAATGAGAAAGTATAAAGATAGGTATAAAGTAGTTATAGGAATTATTATATTGATTGCATTTGTCTTTTTATCCAAACTTTTTTACATTCAAGTCATTAATGAAAATTACAAATTCTCAGCTAATAATAATGTTTTGCGGTATGATGTTCAAAATGCTGTAAGAGGGCTTATTTATGATAGAGACAGTATCTTAATTGTAGCAAATGTACCTGCTTATGATTTAATGATTGTTCCAAAAGATCTTCATGACAGAACTATTGATACTTTAAAATTCTGCACTTTGGTTGGTATAACTAAAGAAGATTTTTTAGAAAGATACAAAAAAGCAGCTGATTACTCCAAATACAAAGAAAGTGTTTTTATCAAACACATTAGTAAAGAAAACTCAAGCACACTTGGGGAGATTCTTTATGAATTTCACGGCTTTTACTTAAGAAAACTGACTATGCGTGAGTATACCACCAACTCAGCTACCCACTTGGTTGGATTTCTAGGAGAGGTAAATAGAACTAAAGCTAAAACCAATCCTTTTTACACAAAAGGTGATTTGAATGGAGTAAGTGGAATTGAAGCAGCTTATGAAAAGGAATTGAGAGGAAAGAAAGGAATGACAATAAAGTTAGTGGATGTTCATAATAGAGATCAAGGTAAATTTCAAGATGGTAAATTTGATACACTACCAATTGCAGGAAACACTCTAAAATCAACTATTGATATTGAACTGCAAAAATATGGAGAGAAGCTCATGCAAAATAAAATTGGAGCAATAGTTGCAATTGAACCTTCAACTGGTGAGATTTTATCTTTAATATCAGCTCCAACCTATAATCCTAATTTACTTATTGGAAGGAAAAGATCAGAGAACTACAAGGTTCTAACAAAAGATGATAATAAACCTCTTTTTAATCGAGCATTACAAGGAAATTATCCTCCAGGCTCAACTTTTAAATTGATTAATGGGTTAATTGCTTTGCAAGAAAAGGGAATTACTGTTAACACTAATTTCAATTGCGAAGGAGATATGGGTTATTCTTATGGAATAAAGGGAAGGTTTGTAGGTTGCCATACACATAAAACACCCTTAAGTTTAAAAAAGGGGATTGAGATATCTTGTAACGCTTATTTCTGTGCAGCTTATAATAAATATTTTAGTAATTTTAATTCTACTGTTGATGCTTATGATAATTGGCACTCCCATGTTTCTAGTTTCGGAATTGGGAATTATATGAATAATGACTTTATTTCTGGGTCGCCTGGAAAGCTACCAAAATCATCCTATTTTAAAAAACTTTATAGAGGAAGTTGGAATGCAAATACTGTTATCTCAATGGCAATTGGGCAAGGAGAGTTATTACTCACTCCAATACAAATGGCAAACATGACGGCTATTATCGCTAATAGAGGATTTTACTATACGCCTCACATCATAAAAGAAATATCTGGGCAGGAAAATATTGATAGTAACTTTATAAAAAAGAAATATTGCAGCATAGAAGCAAAATATTTTGAACCTATAATTGATGGGATGCTAAAAGTTACAGCAGGGGAAGATGGTACGGCACAAAATAGTCAAATTGCAAGCCTTGACATTTGTGGAAAAACAGGTACAGCTCAAAATCCACATGGAGAAGATCATTCAATTTTTATTGCTTTTGCTCCAAAAGATAACCCTAAGATAGCTATTTCAGTTTATGTAGAAAATGGAGGTTGGGGCTCTACTTGGGCAGCTCCGATTGCATCCTTGATGATTGATAAATACATTAATAATCATATTTCAAATAGCTATCTGGAGAAGTTTATACTAGACGGCAATCTCATTGCAGAAGATTAAATGAGAAGCTCAAAAAATATATTTGATAATATTGATAATGTAAGTATTTTACTTTATGGAACACTAGTGTTTATTGGTATTGTTAATATTTATGCTTCACAATATAATGCTGATACTTCATTTACTTTTGACCTTCAAAGTAGGTATGGAAAACAAATTCTATTTTCTGGAGTTGCGGCATTCATTGCTTTTTTAATAGTGATAATTGATTGGAAATTTTTCTATTCTTTAACTTATTTACTTTATGTATTAGTAATTCTACTGCTGATAGGGGTGCTTTTCCTTGGAGCAATGACAGGTGGAGCAACATCTTGGTTTGAATTAGGGTCTTTTAAATTTCAACCTTCTGAATTTGCAAAATTTGCCACAGCATTAGCGGTAGCAAAGTACTACAATAACATTAATAGCAAGCACATTTCCTTGCAGGATAAATTGAAAACTTATGGAATAATTTTACTTCCATTTTTACTCATTATTTTACAAAATGATTTAGGAACTGCATTAGTTTATGCTTCTTTTATATTAGTCTTATATAGAGAAGGATTGTCAGGTAACGTACTTATCTTAGGATTAATTGTTGGTGTTTTATTTGTTCTTTCTTTACTATTAGATCAAATTCTACTTGTTAGTATTCTAACCGGAATTGCTTTTATTATTTTCCTAATTTCAAGAAAAAGAAAGAAAGAAATCATTGCACTTGGCGGAATTTTAATAGTTTCAATGGTATTTGTTTTAAGTGTGAATTATATGTTTGATAACTTCCTGGCTCCTCATCACAAGATAAGGATTAACATATTGTTGGGTAAGAAAATTGATGCTCATGGTGCTGGTTACAACTTAATACAATCCAAAATTGCTATTGGTAGTGGAGGATTATCTGGTAAAGGATTTTTAAACGGAACTCAAACTCGATTTGATTTTGTACCTGAACAAAGTACTGATTTTATCTTCTGTACAATAGGTGAAGAATGGGGTTTTATTGGGAGTCTGTTTTTTATGTCTGTATTTATAGGGCTTTTATTACGAATACTTTTTTTAGCTGAAAGGCAAAGATCAAACTTTAGCAGAATATATGGATATAGTGTTGCTACTATTCTATTTATGCACTTTTTAATAAACATAGGAATGACAATTGGTTTAGTACCAGTAATCGGTATTCCTCTTCCTTTTATTAGTTATGGGGGATCTTCACTTATAGGTTTTACTATCCTACTTTTCATTTTCTTAAATCTTGATTCCTACCGTTTACAGATTTTAAGGTAAACAAATACCAATCATTTGCAATAAGCAATCTAAAATTTTTGTTTAAATTTTAGTAGAAGTCTGATCTGTTATCTTGGACATTAGCTGTTTTCTTCAATGCATTAAAAGATTGTCCATTAGCAGCAGAACTTGCTTGATTTACAATATTAGTTTTTTGTTGAGTGTAATTTCCTTCTAATTGCACATCATCAATAGCAGTTACTTCAACAACATATACTGCATTCTTACCTGTAATTGGAGTCGAAATTGAATTCACATCAGTTCCAAAAATACTACCGACTAATTCTGGCTCATACCCAATTCCTTGCACACTCAAATTAGCCATAGTAGCTTTTTGGGCACTAACTACAGTAGTAGAATTGCTAGATGCAATTGATGCTAAATCATTAGTTGCAGTAATACTTTCAGCAATTTTATTAGCTTTCTTTTCTTTTATAACTAAAGCGGAAATCTGCTCTTTAATATCTTCTAATTTTGTAGCTCCTTCTTCATATTCTTTAGTTATGTAAGCTACTACATATGAGTTTTCAAATTGAAACACTTCAGAAACACTACCAGCCTCATTAGTATTCATCCACCTTACCATTTCTCTTGAATTTGGCAAACCAACAATTGCTTGTTTATCAGACGTTACTTTACTATCGCTTCTTTTAACTAAATTATTTTCAGCAACTAAGGAATCAAAAGTAACTCCTTCATTTAAAATTTTACCAGCAAATTGAGCAGCTTGAGAGTAGTAAGTATTAAAAGTTTCGGTACTTGGATTAACTACTCTGTCAATATAAGCAATTTTAACTTTCTTTACTTTTCTACTAGTTTTTGTTACTTCAATTAAATGCACACCGAATTGAGAAGTTACTACTGTTAGATCACCTCTATTAGATGTAAAACATGCTTCGTTAAATTCATCTACCATCGTACCTTCTGAAAACCAACCTAAATCACCACCTTTAATAGCTGAACTTTTATCTTCTGAATTCTTTTGAGCTAAATCAGCAAAATCTGCACCATTTTCAATAGCTAATTTTAATGCATCTATCTTTTTATTTACTGAATCCATACTCATCATTTGAGTTGGATTAATTAAAATATGTCTTGCTTCAACAGAATCTGCTCTGTTTTGAATAGCTGCTAATTTTGCAATTCTATAAACACCTTGGCTAGCTTGATAAGGACCGTAAACAGCACCTTCTTTTGCATTAAAAAGTTCTTTCCAATTTTGATCTTGTAATCCGCCCTCAGCAGTAAAAACAAATCTTGAATTTGTATTGTCAGAATTTCTTCTAGCCATCAACTCATAATCTTCAAAGATTTTAAAGTCAGCAACTAAATCAGTAATTTCAGCTTTAGTAGTTGCATCATCTTCTACTGATGGAACAACTGAATACACTACAAAATCAACATCTTTTGATGCAACTTGAGTATAATCATCTTTATGATTATTATAATATGAATTAAGCTCACTATCTGTTGGTTCAACATCTGCATCATCAATAGAAGTAAATGGAATTGCAACATAATTGAAAGTTGCATTTTGGTTATTCGAATTGAAATCAAATCTTGCTTCTTCATCAGTAACATACATAGCTTTACTTACCAATGCATTGTACTTTGAAGTTTTTATCAAACCAATAAGGTATTTTTGGAATCCAACCCATCTTTTACGGGCATCACCTGTTTGATCTTGATCTATTTGTTGTAAATACATAATTACTTTAGTTCTATCAAACCGTCCTGTTGCAGGATCCTGAAAAGCAGGAACCTTTGCAATTTCAGGATGGACATTTGTTCCTTGTAATTGCTCAAAAAACTCACCATCAGAAACATCAATTCCTAATTTCTCAAACTCATTATTCATAATCAATTCCCTAACATATTGATCCCATATTTGTGCTCTAATCTGGCCAATTGTAGTTTGATTTAAAACCGCTTGTTGATTTTGATTTTTCCAATTCTCAATTCCCTCTTCAACTTTAATTTCAAAATTTTGTCTTAAAACATCTTCTCCTAAAACATTACCTACATAAAGTCCTTGTCCTCCTCCTGTGTTTGTTGATTTTAAGAAATCTCCTAAAATAAAGGATAGCATTGCAATACCAATTACTGCTAATAATAATCCTGATCTATTTCTAATTCTTCCTAGTGTTGCCATTCGTTTGTTTTGATTTGTTAAAGGTTTGCGAATATACAATTGTTATTTAAGATATTAAAATTTCATTAATTTGAAATTCTTACCTAGTAATAAGCTCTAATTGCACTTCCTGTATTGTAGTTTCATTTACTTTTATGATGGTAAATTGGTATTCCTCAAGCTTAATTACATCATTAATAGTAGGGATCTCTTCAAAATGATGCAATAGTAAACCAGCTATTGTTTCATATTCATCTGATTCTGGAAGATCGAGATTATACTTCTTGTTTACCATCTCAACATCAATTTTAGCCAATAATCTATAACTATTTTCAGATAGCTGTTCATCTGTCAATTCTTCAATATCATGTTCATCAACGATTTCCCCAACAATCTCTTCAGTAACATCTTCTATTGTAATCATTCCTGAAGTGCCCCCGAATTCATCAACAACTAAGGCAACACCTTTATTGTTTTCAATAAACTGATTAAGCATATCCAAAGCTAACATACTTTCTGGCACAAAAGAAATAGGTAGCAAAACAGACTTCACGTTCTTAGGATTTTTAAACAAATCAGAAGAATGGATATAGCCAATTACTCTATCAATAGTTCCCTTGTAAATTAGTAATTTTGACAACTTAGTGTCAATAAATTTCTCTTTTATATCATCAATAGTTGATAAAACATTCATAGCTATAATATCAGTTCTTGGGATCATACATTCCCTTACTTTTTTATCAGTTAAATCAAGTGCATTTTGTAACATTTCAACCTCTACTCTTGTATCCTCTGCTCCTTCTGCTGATTTTACATTACTTAAAAAATCATCTAAATCTGTTTTCCCAAAAACTTGTTTATCGTTAGATATTTTCTGATTTAAAACATATTTTAAAACTAAATTTGCTAAATGTAACATTAACAATGCTAAAGGTCTAAACATTACAAAAAACAACCAAATTGGTAATGAAAACAGCTTAAGTATCTGATTAGGAAATATTCTGAAAATTACTTTCGGTAAGAATTCTGCTGTAATTAAAACAATCATAGTTGTAATGAAGGTTTGTACTAGTAGGAGTATTAATGCTGAATTAAAATGACTTGAAAATTGTGGCGTTAGAATTTGAGTCATAACAATACCGTAAACTACCAAAGCGATATTGTTACCCACCAACATAGTAGTAATGAAATCAGATTCATTCTTAGTGAAATACGTAATTATTTTAGATGGGAATTTGTCAGTATTTTTATCTAACTCTAATTGTAATTTATTAGATGATATAAAAGCAATTTCAACTCCAGAAAAGAAAGCAGAAAAAAGTAAAGAGATAATAGCAACTGTAATTAGCATATTGTAAAAATACTAAAGATTATTCGTTTGGAGTTTCAAAATTGAAAGTTCCCTGTATTTTAGAAATTGAATATTGCGTAAAGTCAGGATTAGAAACAAATCCTTCACCTTCTATCACTTCTTTATCTGTAGTTATCTTCACTTTTTTATCAGTATAAATCTTATTCTTCTTTTCATCCCAAATCAATTCCTCTGACTCTAACTTTTTTCCTGCTATATTTGTTAAAACAACATTTTCTTTTGCTATCATTAACTTTTTTTCGTCATTAATTTCAGCATATTCTGCTTTTAAAGTAGATTGAACCAAAGCAGAATCATTATAAAAATAAACTACTAAATGGTTAGTGAAAACGAGTTGAGGTTGTTGGTTTTGGAATCGTTTTATGGTAGTTGCAACAATCTTTACTTTTAGTTGTCCATTCTCAGTATGTAACATTTCAGCTCCTTCGATCTTTTCAATTGGCAAAAATTCAGAAGAGACAAATTGCTGAACCAATTTTGGATCGTTTGAACATGAAACAAAAACAAGAACAAGAAAAAATAAAAAACGCATTTTTATGATTTAATCACTAGTACGAGCTGTAGTAGTTTTATTTATCCAGCAAGCTACATTATGTGGTTTTCCAGCTTCAACACCATTAAAGAAACAATTTTCTTTTGTAGGGAAATACTTCGAATATGTATTAATACTTTTATTTGCTCTATCACTAGTTTCTTCATCTTTGCGAGCTTTTCTAAACGCATCAACAGCTACCCAATAAACAGTTGATTTATCAAAATCACTGCCACAGTTTTTAGCACCAGCAATATAGATATTACCTAAATTCATATATGCTTCTCCCCATCCATTTCTAAGCTCCAATGAACTATATACTGCATTTCTTGCTGAAGCGTATGAAGCAGCATTGCGATATGCATCTGCCAAACCTAAGTAGTAAATAGCTCTTTGATTTGCATCTTCTTCTAACTCAATTGCTTGTTTTGCAAAAGTAATTGCATTGGATGATTTTCCTTTAGCGATACTCATTTTTGACATTTGATCAGCTGATACTGCTGAAGGCTCTAACTCATACAATCTGCTTGAAACATTGAAAAACAAATCAGAATCTGTACATTTTTTATTGTCTAATACTTTAGTAATTCTTTTAAGTAAATTAATATCCACAGTAGCAGGATCAAATTTTACTGAGAATAATGCAATCAAATCATCACAATTAGCATAAGGAGTAAATAGTTCCTCAACTTTCTCAGAATATTTAACAAAGTGAACTGCCATTTTTGTTTCGTTAACAATATTGTAATCAATCACCTCCGAAACAACTGAGTAAGCCTCAATTACATCAGGCTTTGCTTTAATACCTGATTTTTCTAGATTTACAATTGCTTTCATATAACCAAAAACAGCTTGTACGCTAGCATCATTACCCTCCAATTCAATTGAACGTTTCAAATAACCTAATGCCTCCTCACTTCTACTTTTATCAACCCCAATTAACTCATACCCTTTAATTCCTAAAACATATCCTTCCTTACCAAAATACTTAATTCTATCATCAAAAACCATCATTAAAGTATCCACATAAGCTGATTTATTTACTTTATCAGCTTTCATTTTAGCTTTTAAAATCTTAGGTGCATTCTTAAATATATTCCCACTTGCCGCAGGGCAGTTCATATAAGCCCACCTCCAAGGATTATAAGCGTCATCATAATTTTTCTGCTTGTAGTACTCCCTATACATTGAAAGATTCTCTTTACATTTCTGCTCATCTGCACCATATTTAGCTTGAGCACTTACACTGAAAACCACTAAAACTGAACCAACTAAAACTAAAAACTTTTTCATAATTTTATTAATCATATTTTCTTTTTACAAACCAAATTCCATCATAAGTAACACTTAATCCTAAACGTGCAAATTGTTCCTTAATTAAATTCCCTTCAGTTGTCCCTCTTTTACCAATTGTACATGAAAAATCATATTTTGTTCTTGATTTTTTAACAGGAATACCAAAACCAAAACTAACACTCATTTCCTTTAATTGATTGCCTTCCAACATTAAAGGCGTATTACTATAAGAAGCTCCTAAACGATAATCTATCCTTTTATAATATTTAGTAATCGAATTATAATCAGGTGTAAATTGAATTCCACCAGCAATTTTCATGCTATTTGATAAGTCATCTGATTCATCCAGTAAACTATAATCAGACCAATTTTGGACACTATAATCAGCAACAAAAATCCATTTTTTACCATTCCTGTAAGTTAAACCGCCAGAAATATATTTAGGTAAGTTAACATCACCCCATTCTATCTTATTCACAAAAGTATCTTTAGTTGTTTCAAAAAATCCAGAAAATACAAAAGACTCCACTAAATCAGATTTCTTTGCTCGAATTTCAGAGTCATTGTTTGCCGTCAAACCTAAAGTCAAATATTTTTCATCAGAAATATCGTACTTATATAAAAGTCCTAATTCATAATAATACCCTTTTATGTTTATAGTGCTATTTGCTCTACTATTCATAAATGAATCATCATCAAAAATAAGTTGTTTTCTTCTGTTAAGTCCTCCAAAAAGATAAGAAGCTTTTAAGCCTATAGAGAAATTATGTATAGGTTCATACGCGCCTCCAAAATATATTTTACTAATGCCACCATCACCAAAGTAATTCAAATCAGCATTATAATCTTCATTTCTAGCATTTATTTCATAACCTACACTACTGTAAGGCAACATTCCCATACTAGCTCCCCATCTTTTTGACAAAGGAAAACCTACAATAAGATGGCTAAAAGCATTATTGTTTACCGTATGTTCTTCAGTTTTATCTCGCATTATGGTAGTTTTGTGCCAACCACCGGTTGAAAATAGAAAAGAATTTGGCTTTATAAAAGTAAAAGTGGCAGGGTTATTCGGATTTACAGTTGAACTGCTATAGAAAGCAGTTGAAGCTCCTCCAAAAGCTGAAAATTCAGGGAGAATGTTTTCATGTAAATCACCCAAACCAAAACGAGAGTAGGGAGAACTAGTGGCAATTTGTGCAGAAGTTTGCAATGCTAAACCACTAATTATTACAACTAAACTAAATATTTTATTCATTATAATCTAAAATTTCATTCAACCCAATTAACACTAAATTAGGATTTGCAAATATGCTATTTTTTAATTCCTTTTCAAAGTAAAAACTATCCCCACCTGTAAAGACAAAAACAGTATCTGTATTTTGGCTTTTATAATCTGATATTATTGCTTTTACTTCAGCTAAAATTCCTTGCTGTACACCACAAATAATTGATGTTTTAGTATCATTACCAATAACTAATGTATTTTTTTTACTTTTAATTAACGGCAACTTATCCGTAAAAGTATGTAAAGCATTGTATCTCATTTCAATTCCAGGAGATATTCTACCACCTATATATTCTTTGTCCGAATTTATAAAATCAATAGTTAGGCAAGTTCCTGCATCAAAAACTAAAATATCTTTTTCAGGATATAATACAGAAGCGCCTGCAACAGCAGCCAATCTATCTTTGCCTAAAGTAAGTGGGGTTTTGTAACTATTTATAATTGGAAGTGGGGTTTTTTCTGACAATACTTCAGCAGAATACAATTCAACAATATCTGATATTTCAGCATAAATCCCTTTTACTGAAGAGAGAATTGATGAAGTTATTTTATGATTTTGGCTAAATAACTTTACTTTACTAAGATCTAAATCAGCGAAAGTAGCATTCTTAATTAGCTCCTTTCCATCAAATAGTGCAATTTTTGATGTTGTATTTCCTATGTCAATAATTAGTTTCAGAGAATGTGAATTTTTGTCAAAAATATAAAAATACAATGCTATATGATGATTTCGTCCAAAAATTTCTTCAACTAAAAAAAAGAATTAAATTTGCAGCCCAATATAGTTGGTGCTATAGCTCAGTTGGTAGAGCAATGGACTGAAAATCCATGTGTCCCTAGTTCGAATCTTGGTAGCACCACTTTAAAAAAAACCCACTCTAATGAGTGGGTTTTTTAGTATTTATATTATTTGAAAATTACTCAACAATAACTTGCTCCACATAAGTAAAACTATTATTCTTCAGTTCTACAGTATAAACACCTTTACTGTAAGAAGATAAATTAATAGTTGTAATAATATCATTAATAGTTGATGAGTAAACAGTTTGTCCTAACGCATTATTTACAGTGATATCATGCTTTTCATTAGCATCTAACTCAATTGTAAACTCTCCATTTGAAGGATTAGGATAAACATTAAAAATAGATTGTTTAACATCAGCAACTGTATTTAAATTACCTGGATCAAAATTCATACGGACCATTGGCGCTCTTGTAAGATAATACCATGTTGGTGTTCCAATATCTGCAGGATCATTTGGATTCAAACCAAACTCATCAAATACTGAGTGCTCTCCATTATATAGCGAATTATCTGTAGTACCAACAAAAACACTATCTGTTGGATGTTGAAATCCTGCTATACCAAATTCATAAGCATAACCATTAAACAAATTTATAGGACTAACAAATGGAATATCAACCCATGAACCCAAATCACTAGATGTAATCGTGTAATTGTCAGATTCATCTAAAAGCACAACACCTCCTGAAGCAGCAGCAACATTTGTATCTAACTCATACAATATTGCTTTTACTTCACTGCCAATAACAGATTCATTTGTGATATATACTCTTAATCCGCTAAGCGCATCATCAGCATACATCTCGAAACGTGTTGTAAAATGCCATTGATCACCAGGACCACCAATAATCCATGAGTTATTCGAATTTGCCTCTCCTAGGTCTTTAGCATAGATGTATTCTGAGATTTCAATCATCTTATATGTTGTATCTGAAACAGTTGTAATTACACCTGAAGAATCAGATTCTCCCCAAATAGCGACCCCGTAAGATCCAATAGCAGGAGATAAAGGAGGAACAGTTGTTACAATTACTGAATCAACAGTATTTGTAGGAGAAAAGGCAAGAACAGAAGTTGAAGCAGAAGCGCCTGAATAAGTGCCTGATCCATATGTCTCATATCTCAAAATAGATTCTTGATCAGTAGCCCCTGAGTTTCTTAAAATGCCCTCAATGACATAAGGATGATTTACCAATTGCGATGTTGGAGTAACAGTATAATCTAATCCAACAATACCATTAAAACCTAAGCCTGAATAGTTTGCGTAATCCATCCAGAAACCCCCAACAACAACATCCTCAATTTCAATAATATTTGATGGAGTTTCTGATAAAGTTAAATCATCAATCTGCCAAAAATAATAGCCAGTAAAACCATTATTAGAATTTGTTGTTCCCTCAAATACAAAACTCATTTGAACATCTGAACTCCCTACAACACTAAATGGAACTCTTACTAACGCTATTTCATCAATAAACGTAGCATCATTTACAGCAATATTCGCATGTACCTGAACTCTTTCTACAAAAATACCTGCAACATAGAAATCAACAAAAGCTTGGCCTGCAAATGTTCTGTAGTAAGAATTAAACGTTAACATTACATCATTATACGCTGACATATCGATCATATCAGTCCTCAAATCTCCATTATGAGGTGTAGGATAAATTCCAGTCCCAAATGCTCCGGCTACACCATTATTATCATAAAAGTCAGAATCAAAAATAATAAAACCATTAGATGCTGTTGTTGAAGCAATTGGACTATTACTAGCTGGAGAGTTGTTTATTCCTGAATAAGCCCCCTGCCCACCAACTGTATTGTTTGGAGATGTTTGGGTTCCTCTATATACCCAAGGAGCAGTAGAATTAGTCCATGTTGCAGGAATTCCATTTGCAAAATCTTCTGACCAAAAAGGAGCAGATTTTTCAGCATTCGTGAGAAAGGCTTTATCAGATTTTTTTCCTTTGGATACCGTAAAAGCATCCAAAGATGATTGTGCAATAGCACTAACTGAAATGGTTAAAGCACAAATTGAAACATAAAATTTTTTCATTGGTTGTTTATTAAAATTATTAAGTGTGTAAATATATGAAAATTTAAGCATAAAAAAAGCCCGGGCAAACCGGGCTCTTATTAATTAAAATAATTTAAAAATTACTCGACAATAACTTTCTCAGTAAATGTTGCATCATTATTCTTTAACTCAACAGTGTAAACTCCTTTATCAAAGTTTGATAAATCAATAATAGTTTCTATAGTATTAGTTGAAGTTGCGTAAACTTTTTGTCCTAAAACATTAGTGACAGTTACTTCATATTTAGCAGTAGCATCTAAAACAATTACAAACTTCCCATTTGATGGGTTAGGGTAAACATTAAAAATTGATTTATTACCCTCTGTAATAGATGTTGTAACAGGATTAAAATTCATTCTTAACATTGGAATATCAGAAATAGTCCACCATTGAGCACCAGTTGTTCCATCAAAAACATTTTCATTATCCCAAATACCTTGTGAAGAATATTCTCCTAATCCTGACATATCAATACCGACAGTATCAGTAGGGTGTTGATTTGCACCAACAGAAATCCTATATCCTGTTCCTTCTAATAATGATTGGGCAGAAAGGAATGGGATGTTAACCCACGCACCTAAATCAGCTGCAGTAATAGTATAATCATCTGTTACATCTAACGGGATTGGATCTCCTCCAGAAACATCTTCTTCGTATAAAGTTGCGTATATGACAGAACCAACTATTGACCAGTCAGAAATATGAACATCTACAGAATATAAGTCTTCATCAGCAAAGATATCGTAAGTAGAAGAAACTTCAAAACCACCTGTTGGTCTATTTAACCTCCAATAACCATTAGCAGAGCCATAGTCTTTTCCGTATTGGTAATCTGTAACAAATGACATTTTAGTTGTAGTATCAGTATAAGTTATCGTGTTACCTAAACCAGCTGAATCAGCAACTGAATATATTTCCACAGTATACAATCCAGTAGCAGAGGGAGTAAAAGTTGAATTAGCAGCAACAGTATCCTGCTCGCCTGCAGCAAGTGTTAAAACATTTGCAGTGGTAGAAAGAACATTACTACCTGTAGCATCTTCAGTAACTTCTACATGCATAGTAACATCTTGTGTCCCTATCCCTCCGTTTCTTAATACCGCCTCAAAAGCATAAGGATTAGCAGTGGCTTGAGAAATAGGGTTAAAAGTATAATCTTGACCTAATCCACCTATAGTTTGGTAGCCAATCCACCAACCACCCATCACTTCTTCAGAAGAAACAACTAAGTTGTCAGGTAATTCTGAAATAGCAATATCATCAACAGCCCAGTACCATGCCCAAATATCATTGTCATTGTAATAGAATTGAACTAAAACCTCTGACATTCCACCAGCAACTGAAGAGATATCATAAGTAGATAAATGTGGATTATCAGAAGATTGATTTGGGTAAGAATAACTATTATCATTAGAAATTTCATCAATCTCAATCCAAGTAACACCATTATCAGGAGATATTCTTACAACTCGTGTGTCATTCCACCATCTGAAATTATGTTGGAATGTTAACTGCACATTAGGGTACATAGTTAAATCAATTGGAGTTGCATTAGTAAACTCACAAGAGATAGTTGTACCATCTCCATCAGGACCTCCATCAGCATCAGAACTTATCATCATGTAACCATTAGCAGCTGAAGCAGATGCCATTGGAGTTAAACTTCCACCAGCTGGAGTAGCATTAGGGTCCATTTCAATTGCCCAATCCAAATTCAATGTGCTTGAATTTGTAAATACCCAAGTAGAAGCAGAAGAACAATCATCTGACCAAATTGTTGCCGGAGCTGCTACTGAAACTGAAGGCGTAAAATTAGGAGTAGTTAACATAGTCGAATATCCTTTTGTTAAATTGTCATTTGGCATGTTCACCAAATTTGACTGTGCAAAAGCAACAGTTGCAATTACTAAAGCACAAATAGAAAGTAAAACTTTTTTCATTTTTTTGTTTTTTTAATTATTTTTTATGCTGCAAATATAAGACAAGTATCGCAATTAGCAAACTAAAATTATCAAAGTATTATCTGCTAAATGTATTCAGAAATTGGAGCACACGTACAAATTAAGTTTCTATCACCAAAAGCATCATTAACCCTCCTTACACTTGGCCAAAATTTATGTTCTTTTACCCAACTTAAAGGAAAAAGAGCTTTTTGTCTTGAGTACACAAAGTTCCACTTATCATTTACTGCTAGATTAATAGTATGGGGTGCATTTTTCAATACACTTTCTTCAATTTTAACTTTTCCATCTGCCACCTCATCAATTTCTGATTTTATTGAAATCATTGCTTCACAAAATCTGTCAATCTCAGCCTTACTTTCACTCTCAGTGGGCTCAATCATTATAGTTCCTGCAACAGGAAAAGAAACTGTAGGAGCATGAAACCCGTAATCCATCAATCTTTTTGCTACATCAACTACTTCTATACCATCTGCTTTAAACATCCTGAAATCAACAATCATCTCATGTGCTATCCTATCATTATCACCAGTATATAAAATATCAAAATGTTGAGAAAGCACTTCTTTTATATAGTTAGCATTTAAAATTGCTATCTCTGTTGAAGACTTCAACCCTTTTGTACCAAGCATCATTATATATGCATAAGAAATTGATAAAACCAATGCACTGCCCCAAGGCGCTGAAGAAATTGACATACCTTTTTCACCTCCCATCTTTACTAAAGGATTATTTGGTAAAAACGGCTTCAAATGCTCAACAACACCAATCGGACCCATTCCAGGACCACCACCTCCATGAGGAATTGCAAAAGTTTTATGTAAATTTAGATGACAAACATCTGCTCCAATAATTGCAGGATTTGTAATTCCAACCTGAGCATTCATATTAGCACCATCCATATAAACTTGCCCTCCATTATCATGAATAATCTTTGTAATCTCTATTATTTTCGCTTCATAAACTCCATGTGTAGATGGATAAGTAATCATCAAACAAGATAAATTATCTTTATGTTCTTCCGCCTTTTCTCGCAAAGCTTCAACATCAATATTTCCATTTTCATCACATTCAGTAACTACAACTTTCATTCCTGCCATAACTGCTGATGCGGGATTTGTTCCATGTGCGGAAGAAGGAATCAAGCAAATATTTCTATTCTCATCACCTCTACTTTCATGGTAAGCTCTAATAACCATCATCCCTGCATACTCTCCTTGGGCACCAGAATTTGGCTGTAAACTCATAGCATCAAATCCAGTAATTTCACAAAGCATTTCTTCTAGTTCATGAAACATAATATGATACCCCCTAGATTGATGTGAGGGAGCAAAAGGATGTAAATTTCCAAATTCTGACCAACTCAATGGGAATAATTCTGATGCGGCATTCAGCTTCATAGTGCATGATCCTAATGGAATCATTGAATGAGTTAATGACAAATCTTTATTCTCTAAACTTTTCATGTAGCGCATCATCTCTGTTTCGGAATGATACTTATTAAACACTTCATGCTGCATAAATGATGATTTTCTATACAGTGCCTCAGGAATTCTTGCAGTTGCTTGAGTATAATCACCGCTCAACACTTCTTTTATCAAATCAGCAGAATCAGAATGATTACAACTTTTTGCAAATACTTCCAAAATATCATTTATGTTTACCAAATCATCTTTTTCATCAATACTGATTGACAATGTTTCATCATCAATATAATTTAAATTAATTTTTGCGTCCTCAGCATACGTTTTAATATTTTCCATTGAGACATTTCCAATCCCAATTTTTAAAGTATCAAAATAGGTTGCGTTCAGTTGATGATAACTTAACTGAGTCAAGCCTTCAGCTAAAGTAGCAGTTAACGAATGAATTTTTTTGCTGATTGCTCTCAAGCCTTCCTCTCCATGATAAACAGCATACATCCCAGCCATTACCGCTAGAAGAACCTGTGCAGTACAAATATTTGAAGTCGCTTTCTCTCTTTTAATATGTTGTTCCCTTGTTTGAAGTGCCATTCTTAATGCTCTATTTCCATCAACATCTTCTGAAACCCCAATAATTCGTCCAGGAATACTTCTTTTATATTTCTCAAAAGTTGCAAAATAAGCAGCATGAGGACCGCCATAACCCATAGGGACACCGAACCTTTGAGAAGTGCCGACAACAACATCTGCACCCCATTCTCCTGGTGGAGTTAATAAACTTAAACTCAATAAATCAGCAGCAACAACTACTCCTATTTCATGCTCTTTAGCTGATTTTACAAATTCAGAATAATCTATTACTTTACCATATTTTTCAGGGTACTGCAATAAACATCCAAAATATGCATCATCAAGTTCTACCTCATTATGATTACCAATAACTAAATCTATACCAAAAGGGATTGCTCTAGTTTTCACAATTTCTAAAGTTTGTGGATAACACAACTCTGAAATGAAGAACTTTACAACATTTTCCTTTTTCTGAGCTCTACTCCTACTACTAAACAACATTCCCATTGCCTCAGCAGCAGCAGTTCCTTCATCTAGAAGTGATGCATTTGCAATTTCCATTCCAGTAAGTTCGCTCACCATTGTTTGGTAATTCAACAAAGCTTCCAATCTACCTTGTGCAATTTCTGCTTGATAAGGGGTATAAGCCGTATACCAACCTGGATTTTCCAAAATATTTCTTTGAATGACTCCTGGAAGTATCGTATTAAAATATCCCATTCCAATATATGAACGATAATTTTTATTCTTCTTAGCTATTGCCTGCATATGTTCAATAAACCTACTTTCAGATAACGCATCAGGTAAATTCATTTCTCTTCCTAAATGAATTTTTTCTGGAATTGTCTCATCAATTAATTGATTTAAAGAGGATGCATTTACTACTTTTAACATCTCAGTAATATCATTTGCTCTTAGGCCGATATGTCTATCAGAAAACTTATATGTACTCATTTTGATTTATTTTAGATTGCAAAAATACACTTTGTAGTAGATAATAAAACAAAAATATAACTAGTTTTTAAGGGGTTGAAAACTTATAATTTATATAAATCTTATATTTAGTATAGTATTCTCCTATTTAAGAGTAATTTTGCAAAAAATTTTAAGTATGACATTTTCTGAAATAGGACTAAACAAAAACTTACAAAAAGCTATTGCTGATTTAGGTTTTGAGACACCAACACCAATACAACAAGAATCAATTCCATATTTATTGGAAAATGAAACTGACCTTATAGCATTAGCTCAAACTGGCACAGGGAAAACTGCTGCATTCGGAATTCCAGTTCTTCATAAAGTTGAAGTTGACAGGAAATTACCACAAGCAATTATCTTAGCCCCAACAAGAGAACTTTGCCTTCAAATTGCAAAAGATATGGATACTTTTGCTAAATATATTAAAGGATTAAAAATCACTCCTGTTTACGGTGGCGCGAGTATTGTTCCTCAGATGAGATCATTAAAATCAGGAACACAAGTTGTTGTTGGTACTCCTGGTAGAGTTATTGATTTAATCAACAGAAAAGCTCTTAGACTAAAGGATATTGAATTTGTTGTTTTAGATGAGGCTGATGAAATGTTAAACATGGGATTCAAAGATGATTTAGATACAATTTTAGCTGAAACACCAGAAGAAAAACAAACACTATTATTCTCAGCAACTATGCCTAAAGAGGTAATGAGAATTAGTAAAAACTACATGCACAGCCCAAAAACAATTGAGGTTGCCAGTAGAAATGAAGGAGCAAAAAATATTGAGCACCATTATTACATGGTTCAAGCAAGAGATAGATATAAAGCATTAAGAAGAATTTGTGATGTAAACCCGGAAATCTATGGAATTGTATTTTGCCGTACAAGAAGAGAAACAGCTGACATTGCAGATAAATTAATGCAAGATGGATATAATGCTGATGCAATTCATGGAGAATTATCTCAAGCACAAAGAGATAATGTAATGGGGAAATTCAGAAAGAAGAAAATTCAATTACTAGTTGCAACTGATGTTGCTGCAAGAGGAATTGATATAAATGAATTAACACATGTTATCAACTACAACTTACCTGATGATAATGAAATTTATGTTCATAGATCTGGAAGAACTGGAAGAGCAGGAAACAAAGGTATTTCTATTATTATTGCACACAGCAGGGAGGGAAGAAAATTAAAATCAATCGAGAGAATGATTAAGCGTGACTTGATTCTTAAAAAATTACCTAATGGTGATGAGATTTGTCAAATACAATTAATGAAGCTAATTGACAAAGTAGTGGCTACTGAAGTAAATTATCAAATTGATAAATACTTACCGTCAATTGAAAAGAAATTAGAACACCTTGACAAAGAAGGGATTATCAAACATTTTGTTTCTATAGAATTTAATAGATTCTTAGCCTTTTACAAGAATGCACAAGATTTAAATGTTACTGGAAATAGCAGAAAAGATAAGAATGAAAGAGAAGATAGAGGTAATAGAAAAAGAGGAGAAAGAACCGGGCATGCTGAAGCCGGACACACAAGATTTTTTATTAATTTAGGACAAGAAAAAGATTTACAAGCTCATAATTTAATTGGATTAATTAATGAGTACACTCGTAACAGAAATATTCCTATCGGTAAGATTGATATTATGAGGAAATTCTCATTCTTTGAAGTTCCAACTGATTTTGAAACTGATGTTATGAGTGGCTTAATAGATGCAAATTGGAATGGGAATAGAGTAAATGTAGAAATTTCTCAAGCACCTGGAACAAAATCAAGTAGAGGAGGGGAGAGAAGAAGACCAAGAAGTGGTGGTTCATATTCAGGAAGAGGAGATAGAAAAAGAAGAAGTAGCGGAAGAGACGGAAGAAGATCTGATTCTAGAGGATCATCGTCAAAAAGAGATAGCGTAAGTTTATCAAGAAGAAGCTCCGAACGAGAAAGCAGTGGAGGAGATTCTTCATTTAAAGGAAAATTTAATGCTGCTGCAAAAAGGAAAAGAAGAGACTAATTTTTCTTCTTTCCTGCAACAAAATCCTTAAGGTAAAAAGGCTCAAAATAAGCAACATCTACAAAATCATTATTGGAATATTTTTGAAATGCTAAAGTTAGAATATCTTTTGCCGTAGGATAGCATTTAATAAAATTTGCGTTATCATTACTTATTATATCTGCACATTTTAATGCCCCATCACCAAAAAATAGGACTTCATTTTTTAAATACTTTGCATAAGTATTTACATCTACTACATCTGCATTTATCTCTCTAATCTCATTATTTTCTGAATCATAAATTCCAGCAAAAACCTCCATCCTTCTAGCATCTATCATTGGGCAATACAAGGGAAAATCATAATTTTTAGAAATACCTAAAGCCATCGCTTTTAAAGTAGAAATAGCAATTAAAGGAATGCCTAAAGAATAACACAAACCTTTAGCAGTAGATGTTCCTATTCTTAACCCAGTATATGACCCTGGACCTATGCTTAAAGCAATAGCATTAAGTTTATTAATGGAGATTTTTACCTCACTTAAAACTTCCTCAATAAATATTGTGAGTTGTTCGGAATGTGAATATTCTTCCGATACTAGTTCTTTTAGTGCAAGTTGTTTTGCGTCATTAAAAAGTGCAACTGAGCAATTTTTTGTAGTTGTTTCAATTGCTAATATATAAGCCATTAAAAATAGAAATAATTAGTAGATAAATAGGAGGCTAATCCAAAATTGATAAAATTAGTAGAATAATCATTTACTAAAAAAAGATTCTGATGCTGTGCATTAGCTAAATTAAAAACTAAAAAAAATAAACTAAATATTAATCTTTTCATTTTCTCAGAATATAAAATGGAATAAGAAGAATAAAGTAGCTGACAAGAGCC
>CAJQJY010000013.1 GCA_905478765.1 uncultured Flavobacteriales bacterium | reverse complement strand
TTCTTGTGCTTGGTTTAAGTTTAAATCAATAAGTCCTGCTGCAGAATTAGAAAGCACCATATCAACCATAGTTAACATTTTTGCATCTTCAGTATTTGCACCATCAAAACGAAAACCAATATATAACCTTTCTGCTTCTGGTCCATACACCTCAGTGTAAACTGGATTAGCAATAGGAGATTCTTTAATAACCTTAAAAGTTGGATCATCTTTTCTTTCAAAAGTTCCCCAATACTTATTAATCAACTCAATTGTTTCATCATAATCAAAATCACCTGAAAGACAGATAGCCATATTATTAGGCACATAGTATTTGTTAAAATATTTTCTAATTTCGGTTAAAGAAGGGTTTTTTAAATGTTCAACTGTACCGATTGTTGTTTGCTGTCCGTATTGGTGTGTTGGAAACAAACCATCAAGTAAAGCTTCAAACATCTTTCTTCCATCATTATCTAAACTTATATTTTTTTCTTCATATACGGCCTCTAACTCTGTATGGAATAATCTAAACACAGGATAACGGAAACGCTCTGCTTCTAATTTTAACCATTTTTCAATTTGGTTTGATGGAATATCATTAATATAAACTGTTTTTTCGTTTGATGTATATGCATTTGTTCCTTTTGCCCCTAGGCCACTTACCATTTTATCATATTCATTAGCAATAGCAAATTTTGCTGCCTCACCAGAAATTGAATCAATTTGAGCCCAGATTCTATCTCTATTTTCTGTATCACTCATTTCATAAGAGCGATATTCTTCATAAAGAGCTTCAATTTTATCCAACATTGGAGCTTCTTTTTCAAAATCAAGAGAACCATAAACATCAGTTCCTTTAAATAACATATGCTCTAAATAATGAGCTAAACCTGTTGCATCAGCAGGATCATTTTTACTACCCGCACGAACTGCAATGTTAGTCTGTACTCTAGGAGCATCAGCATATGAAGTTAAGTAAACTTTAAGTCCGTTATCGAGCGTATAAATTCTAGCTTTTAAAGGATCATTTTTTACTTCTTCATAATTATTTTCTATTTTTTTCATTTGTTTGGTTGCGTTAAGCGCGAAATAAGCAATAGCTCCTATTATTAGCGCAAAGGTTAAAATTTGTTTTGGTTTCATATTAATTTGATTTTGGTTAGTAATCTGGGTCAAGCCCTAGTTTTATTCTTAATGTTTCAAGATGAGGATTTTCTTCCAACATCTTTTTAAATTTATCTTTATTCGTATAAGGAATATTATTATTTTCTCCTTCAATAATTTTTGTTGTTATCTCTAACTTATCATTCTCTAATTTATTTCTCAAAAACTCAAGTATCATGTATTTTTCTTCAGCAATTATTTCCTGCTGAGCCGTATTACTTAAAGGAAGTTCTACTAAATAATTAGCCAATAATTTAACAGGATGGACTCCTAATGTAATTCCAAGATTAGATTTTCCTTGTTCTTTTACAAAAACTATTAATTCCTTCCAGAATTTCAACAATTGTGTTTCAGTAAAATCATTAGATCGTAAAGGAGAAATATCTACTTCTTTTTCTTCACTTTTTTCCTTTTCAGATTTAAATGAACTATTAATTGAAATCATTGATGATTTCTTACTTCTACCTAAAACAATTCTGCTTTTAGGTTTGTTTTTTAATTCCTCAGTAATTTCAACTTTACTTTCTTTCTGTTCTATTACTGTTTTTGGAGTTTCTTGCTGATTTTGATTGATTTTTTCAACAAAAACCTCCTTTTTCTCATCATTTAGAGTAACTATGAAATGTTTAGATTTTTTTTTTGAGCCGATAAAAAATTGATTGATGATATTCTCATTAGTATCAATTCGACTAACAACCTTTGATTATTTGAAGTTTTATACTGAACATCACATTCATTACAAAGCTCTAATGCCTCTATTAAAAAAGGAAGCTCACATTTTTTAGACTGATCCAAGTATCTCGCTTGCAAAGCCTCCCCTTTTTCCAAAAGCTTAATTGTACTAACATCTTTCGACACCAATAAATCTCTTAGATGTTCAGCCAAACCATTTATAAAATGATGTCCATCAAAACCATTATCTAAAATCTCATTAAAAATATTTAATAATTCTTTAATATCATTAGTTAGAAGGGAATCTGTCAGCTTAAAATAGTAATCATAATCTAAAATATTAAGATGCTCTATTACTCCTTTATAAGTTAAAGTTTTATCTGAAAAAGAAATTAACCTATCAAACAATGACAGAGAATCCCTCATTGCACCGTCAGACTTTTGCGCAATTAAGTGCAATGCCTCACTCTCAGCTGTTACACCTTCACTTTTTGCAACAAAATCCAAGTGCCCAGCAATATCATTTACTCCTACTCTCTTAAAATCAAAAATTTGACATCTTGACAAAATAGTAGGGATAATTTTATGTTTTTCAGTAGTTGCTAAAATAAATTTAGCATGCTTTGGAGGCTCTTCTAAAGTCTTTAAAAAAGCATTAAAAGCTTGAGCTGATAGCATATGAACCTCATCAATAATATAGATGTTGTATTCTCCAACTTGAGGAGCAAACCTTACCTGATCCACTAATGTTCGAATATCATCAACTGAATTATTAGAAGCAGCATCTAACTCGTGAACATTGAATGACGCATTTTCATTAAAAGATTTACAAGAAACACACTCGTTACAAGCATCCACATTATCAGTAATATTTTCGCAATTTATAGTTTTTGCTAAAATACGAGCACAAGAAGTTTTACCAACCCCCCTAGGTCCACAAAATAAAAATGACTGAGCTAATTGATTTGATTTAATTGCGTTTTTTAAAGTAGAAGTAATTGAAGATTGACCAACAACTGTGTCAAAAGTTGTAGGTCTGTACTTCCTAGCAGAAACAATAAAATCACTCATTAATTAAATATTAAAAATACGAAACACAAAACTAATATTTATTGCAAAATATACTACAAATAAACTATCAAATTAAAAAGTGTTAGTAATTATGTGAATTTGAATGTTTTTACTACATTTGCCGCCCGTAAAAAAATTAATTAATTTATTAACAAAAACAACAACAAGATGAACACTTACGAAACTGTTTTCATAATGAATCCCGTTTTATCTGATGATCAGGTAAAGGAAACAGTAAAGAAATTTGTTGACCATATTAAGGCAAACAAAGGAACTATTACTCAAGAGGAAAACTGGGGGTTGAAAAAATTAAAGTACACAATCCAAAAGAAAAAAACAGGTTTTTATTACCTGATTGAATTTCAAGCAGACGGAAAAATCATTAATGATTTAGAAGTTGAATTCAAAAGAGATGAGCGCGTAATTAGATGGCAAACTGTCAAATTAGAAAAATTCGCTTTAGAATATGCTGAAAGAAGAAAAAAGAAAATGAGTACTAACACTAAAGCAAATTAATCATGGCAAAAACAGATATCAAATATTTATCTCCTGTAGATGTTGAGTTAAAGAATCAAAATAAATATTGCCGTTTTAAGAAAATGGGAATCAATTACATTGATTACAAAGACCCTGAATTTTTAATGCGTTTCTTAAACGAACAAGGAAAGATTTTACCAAGAAGAATTACAGGTAACTCTTTAAAGTTCCAAAGAAGATTAGCTGTATCAGTAAAAAGAGCAAGACAAATTGCACTTTTACCATATGTAGCTGATAATTTAAAATAATCATAAAATATAAGAATCATGAATATTATATTAAAACAAGATGTTGAGAAATTAGGTTTCAAAAATGAAATCGTCTCAGTAAAGAATGGTTATGGAAGAAACTACCTTATCCCAAAAGGATATGGAATTTTAGCTACAGCAAATTCTGTAAAAGTTTTGACTGAAAACCTAAAGCAGCAAACTAAAAAAGAAGAAACTGAAATTGCTAAAGCGAACAAAATTGCTGAAGCATTACCTAATTTAGAAATTACACTTAAAGGTAAAGTTGCTGAAGGTGGAACTAAATTATTTGGCTCAATCAAAACAGAACAATTTACTGAAATTGTTGCAGGATTAGGACATAATGTAAATGCTAAATTTGTGAAACTACCTAAGATAAAAGATTTAGGCACTTATGATGCTGAAGTTAGATTACATAGAACTGTAAGTGTAACTGTTCCTTTTAAAGTTATAGCTGAATAATAAAAACATTTACTAGAATTAATAAAAAAAGCCGAGCAAATGCTCGGCTTTTTTATTACCTATACATTTAGTACTATATACCACCAACTATTTATTGCAATTTATTAAATTTGCAATCCAATTGATTTAAAAAATATTTACTATGGCATTTGATATTGAAATGATAAAAAAGGTGTACAAAAAGTACCCTGAAACAGTTGAAGCAGCAAGAAAAGCAACTGGAAAAGCATTAACTCTTTCTGAAAAAATACTTTACACACATCTTTGGGACGATAATGCTAGTACAGTATTTACAAGAGGAGAAGACTATGTAGATTTTGCACCAGATAGAGTAGCCATGCAAGATGCAACTGCGCAGATGGCACTATTGCAATTTATGCAAGCGGGAAAAGATAAGGTTGCCGTACCTTCTACAGCACATGCCGATCATTTAATATTGGCTAAGTTAGGAGCAGATAAAGATTTACAGGAAAGCCTAAATACTAATAATGAAGTATTCAATTTTTTAAGTTCAGTATGTAATAAATACGGAATTGGTTTCTGGAAACCAGGAGCAGGAATTATCCATCAGGTAGTATTAGAAAACTATGCTTTCCCTGGTGGTATGATGATAGGTACCGATTCGCATACAGTAAATGCTGGAGGACTTGGAATGGTAGCTGTTGGTGTTGGCGGAGCGGATGCTGTTGATGTTATGGCAGGAATGCCTTGGGAATTAAAATTTCCTAAATTAATTGGGATTAAACTAATTGGAAAACTAAATGGTTGGGCGTCAGCTAAAGATGTAATTTTAAAAGTTGCGGGCATACTTACTGTAAAGGGAGGTACTGGTGCAATTGTAGAATATTTTGGTGAAGGAGCAAAATCTCTATCAGCAACAGGAAAAGGAACAATTTGTAATATGGGAGCTGAAATTGGAGCTACTACTTCAACTTTTGGGTATGATGATAGTATTGAAAGATATCTAAGATCAACTGATAGAGATGATGTTGCAGATGCTGCAAACCA
This sequence comes from uncultured Flavobacteriales bacterium, assembly GCA_905478765.1. GTDB lineage: Bacteria > Bacteroidota > Bacteroidia > Flavobacteriales > BACL11 > UWMA-0277. The sequence continues at coordinate 25,439 of CAJQJY010000013.1, read as the reverse complement.
AATTAAAGAACATTTAACAGGGGACTCAGAAGTTTACGAAAATCCTGAACATTATTTTGACCAAGTTATTGAAATTAATTTATCAGAATTAACTCCACACTTAAACGGACCATTCACACCAGATTTAGCCACTCCAGTTGCTGAAATGAAAGAAAAAGCAGTAAAAAATGATTGGCCTTTACAAGTAGAGTGGGCGTTGATCGGGTCATGTACAAACTCATCTTATGAGGATTTAAGTAGGGCAGCTTCAATTGTAGAAGATGCAGTAAGCAAGGGACTTAAACCCAAAGCAATATTAGGAATTAACCCTGGTTCGGAACAAGTACGTTTTACAGCAGAAAGAGATGGGTTGATGGATTCGTTTATGAAATTTGAAACGACTAAAATATTTACTAACGCTTGCGGACCATGTATCGGACAATGGGATAGAGAAGGAGCTAATAAACAAGAGAAAAATACAATTATTCATTCCTTTAACAGAAACTTTGCTAAGCGTGCAGATGGGAATCCAAATACACATGCATTTGTTGCTTCACCAGAAATGGTAGCCGCAATTGCAATTTCAGGAAGATTGGATTTCAATCCAATAACTGACACACTAACAAATCAAAATGATGAAAAGGTAAGATTATCTGAACCTCACGGAACGGAATTACCTTCTCAAGGATTTGCAGTGAAAGATAATGGATATCAAGCTCCAGCTGAAGATGGTAGTGATATTAAAGTAGTTGTTGCTTCTGACTCTAAGAGATTGCAATTATTAACTCCATTTATTGCTTGGGATGGAGAAAATATTTTAGGAGCAAAACTTCTAATAAAAGCAGAAGGAAAATGTACAACTGACCATATTTCTATGGCAGGACCTTGGCTTAGATACAGAGGTCATTTAGATAACATTTCCAACAACTGTTTAATTGGTGCTGTAAATTCTTTTGGAGGAAAAACTAATTCAGTAGTGAGTCAATTAGACGGAAAAACTGATGAAGTACCAAATGTTGCAAGAGGATATAAAGCTTCTGGAATCCCAACAATAGTGGTTGGTGACCATAATTATGGAGAAGGATCTTCAAGAGAGCATGCTGCAATGGAACCAAGACACCTTGGAGTAATGGCAGTTATTGTAAAATCTTTTGCTCGTATACACGAAACAAACCTTAAAAAACAAGGTATGTTAGGACTTACATTTGCAAATGAAGCTGATTATGATTTAATAAAAGAAGATGACACTTTCAACTTCAAAGATTTAGATAAATTTTCAGATGGTAAACAATTAACTTTAGAAGTAGTTCATGCTAATGGAACAAAGGATATGATTATGCTAGATCATACTTATAATGAAACTCAAATTGATTGGTTTAAAGCTGGTTCTGCACTTAACTTAATAAAAAAGCAAAACACTTAAATATTTCCTTTGATATAAATAAGAATCCTTATCCAGATACGGATTTTTTTAATTTAAACTGTCTCTAATGCTTTATTGTAATCATCAATAGCAACAAAGTAATCAGGGTCTTCTAAAATATTTACATCACAGATTTTCTCTGCTCTTTTAATTAATTTTACACAATCAGGAGCAAGATGTCTCAAGTGAATTGTCTTTCCTCTTTTTTGGTAACGCTCCGCTAATTTATTTAATGCTTCAATAGCTGATTGATCTACTACTCTACTTTCAGCAAAATCAATTATAACCTCATCAGGATCCTTTTTTACATCAAACTTAGAATTAAAAAGCTCAATAGAACCAAAAAACAAAGGCCCAAACATTTCATAATGTTTTATTCCATGCTTATCAGTATATTTTCTTGCTCTAATCATTAATGAATTTTCCCAAGCAAAAACCAATGCAGAAACAATAACACCAGATATAACAGCAATAGCTAAATCAAAAATAACAGTTAGTGCCGTAACCAAAATAATTACAAAAATATCTGATAAAGGAACCTTATTCATAATCTTGAAAGTACTCCAAGCAAAAGTTCCAATGACAACCATAAACATAACGCCAACTAATGCAGCAATAGGAATCATCTCAATATAAGTAGATGCAAATAAAATAAAAGCCAATAAAGCTAAAGCAGCCGTAATTCCTGAAAGCCTACCTCTACCCCCTGATTTGATATTAATAATCGACTGACCAATCATAGCACAACCTCCCATACCTCCAAAAAATCCATTCAAAATATTAGCCCCACCTTGAGCAATACATTCTTTGTTTCCATTTCCATGAGTCTCTGTTAACTCATCAATTAAATTTAAAGTCATTAAAGATTCAATCAAGCCAATTGCAGCCAGAATTAAGGCGTATGGAGTAATAAAACCTAAAGTCTCTAAATTCAATTCTATCATTGGAATATTAAAGCTTGGCAATCCAGCTTTTATTCCTTCTCCTCCACCTGCAACAATAAACGATTTTACTGTTTGTGTATCAATATCTCCAAATATAACTAGAATTGAAACTACAATAATTGCAACCAAAGCATCAGGGATTATTTTAGTGATTTTTGGCAATACGAACATAATCCCCATAGTTAAAGCTACTAAACCTAACATTGTTAACATAGCTCCAATTTCAAGCCACTCCCCTCCTGATTGAAACATTCCAAGTTGAGACGTAAAGATTACAATAGCCAAACCATTTACAAAGCCCATCATTACTGAATGCGGAATCATTCTAACAAATTTACCCATTTTTAAAAGTCCAGCTAGTGCTTGTAAAATTCCTGTAAGAATTAAAGTGGCAAAAAGGAATTGGAGCCCCATCATTGCACCATCAATCCCCATAGCATTTCCTTCTCTTATTAAATGTACCATCACAACTGCTAAAGCTCCTGTTGCTCCTGATATCATACCTGGTCTACCACCAAAAATAGCAGTAACTAATCCCATCATAAATGCACCATATAAACCAATAATAGGTGATATTCCTGCTACAAAAGCAAAAGCTACTGCTTCTGGAACTAAGGCTAAGGCTACTGTCAAGCCTGATAACATATCATCTTTTATACTCCCATTACTGGGTGTAATAAACCTAAATGCTGATTTCATATAATTATTTTTTTAAGTGCGCAAAAATAATATATTAAGAATGATACATATCATATTTTTGAGTTATCTATTTTCTAATATATGCATTATAAAAAAAGTAACAAATAAAAAAAATCTGAGGACTATTATCGGATTTGGCACTGCTTTCAATAATATTGGATTAGGGACTTGTCTTGCTTTAGGTTTTGGTATAGCCATGCAAAAAATAATTCTAATACTCAGGAATCTCCTGCATAAAAGTAATCTTTTTACTTTCATAATCCATTTCGCAACAGAAATGCTGCAACCCATTAGTAACTACTAAATATTTCACTCTTAATTTAAAATTATATCTCGCTATTTGATTAAATGCATCTTGGGTAATTTTTATATTTGGAGCTTTACATTCCACTATAACACTTGGCATTCTCTCTCTATTCCAAATTACAATATCTGCCCTAGTTTTTAAAGAGTTATATTTTACCATTTTCTCTACTCCCATCAAACCAAAAGGATAGTTTTTTTCTTTATTTAAATAGTGTATAAAGTTTTGGCGCACCCACTCCTCAGGAGTCAGTTTAAAATATTTTTTTCTTACTTCATCAAAAACTTGTGTAGTATCCTCAACTAATTTAATTTTGAGCCTTGCATTAGGCAAATTTATTTTTGGAAGTTCCATAAAGCAAAATAAGTGAATTATAAAGAAATCATATCATCAATAAGTAATAAAGATTTAAATCCTGTTTATTTTTTAATGGGTGATGAACCTTATTATATTGATAAACTTTCTGACGAGTTTTCTAAAAACTTACTCACCAATGAAGAACAAGAATTCAACCAAGTAACACTTTATGGAAAAGATATTACTACTGAGCAAATAATTTCAGAGGCCAAACAGTTTCCTTTTGGATCAGAAAAAAGAGTTGTTATTGTTAAAGAAGGACAACACCTCAAAAATATTGAAGTATTAGATTCTTATCTTGATAATCCTCAACCCAGCACAGTATTGGTTATTTCATACAAAGGAAAATCAGTTGACAAGAGAAAAAAGTTTGGAAGGAACTTAGCCAAAAAGTGCATAGTATTTGAGAGTAAAAAGCTTTATGATAATAAAATCCCTGCCTGGATATTAGCTTATGTAAAAGAAAAAAGTTTTTCAATTGATAATAGTGCCACAGCAGTTTTAGCAGAATATCTTGGTGCCGATTTATCTAAAATAACTAACGAGCTGGACAAACTGTTTTTAGTTTTAAAAAAGAAAGAACAAATCACCACTAAATTAATTGAGTGCCACATTGGAATTAGTAAAGATTACAATGTATTTGAACTCCAAAATGCACTTGGTCAAAAAAATGTAGTAAAAGCAAATAGAATAATTAATCATTTTGCCGAGAACACTAAAAACCACCATATAGTTCCTGTAATGAGTGCTTTGTTTTCATATTTTCAAAAGATAATGGTTTATCATTTTTTAGATGACAAAAGCCCAAAATCAGCAGCCAGTGCTTTAAAAGTAAATCCTTTTTTTGTAAGCCAATATCAAACTGCAGCTAAAAAATATAACAAGCTTCAGCTCTTTAATATCTTTAAACACCTAAAGGAATACGACCTTAAAAGTAAAGGATTAAACAACAAATCAACCGGCCAAAGTGGGCTTTTAAAAGAGCTTATCTTCAAAATTCTTCATGCATAATATCACTTCCTTTATTTAGTTATATTTGCGACCTAAATTTTACAAAATGCGTAAACTCCTATTTTTATTATCTGCTTTACTTTTTACAACAACTATATTTGCGCAAACTGGAAATATCAGAGGATTTGTTTATGAAAAAGAAAGTGGAGAGCCAGTAATTTTTTGTAGTGTATTCTTGGAAGGCACTACTATTGGTGCAGCTACTGATATTAACGGAATGTATAATATCTCAAAAGTAAATGCTGGTGAATACACTTTGGTTGCCACTTATATTGGATATGATACTACTGAAGTAAATATCACACTTAAATCAGGTCAAATTTTATCAAAGAATTTAGAAATTGGAGAATCAAGTGTTAAACTAAATGAAGTAAAAATATCTGCTGAAAGAGCAGAAATGAAAACAGAAGTTAAAGCTGCTTCAATAAAAATTACTAAGCAAGACATGGAAATGATTCCAACTATTGGAGGAGAGCCTGATTTAGCACAATATATGCAAGTAATCCCAGGAGTAGTTTTTACTGGAGATCAGGGAGGTCAACTTTATATTAGAGGTGGTTCTCCAATTCAAAATAAAGTTTTAATGGACGGAATGATTATTTACAGCCCCTTCCATTCCATAGGATTATTTTCTGTTTTTGATACTGATATAATTAAAAATACTGATGTTTTCACTGGTGGTTTTAGTGCAGAATATGGTGGGAGAGTTTCTTCAATTATGGATATTAAAACGATTGATGGAAACAAGAAAGAACTTGGCGGTAAACTTTCTGCAAACACTTTTGGATCTAAACTTTTTGTTGAAGGTCCATTAAGTAGAAAAGAGAATACTTCTTTTATATTCTCTGGTAAAACTTCATACCTGGATAAAAGTTCTGAATTATTTTACAAATATCCAACACTTTATTTTGATAAAAAAGGTCTGCCTTATTCGTATACTGATTTATACGGAAAAGTTTCTACAAAAGGAAAAAACGGATCAAAACTGAATGTGTTTGGTTTTAACTTTGCGGATAAAGTAAATTATGAAGGAATCTCTGAACTAAATTGGAACTCAAAAGGAATCGGTTCTGAATTCATTTTAATTCCTGGAGGCTCGCCAGTTCTTATTGAAGGTAATTTTGCATGGTCATCATACAATACTATACTAAAAGAGTTTGAGAGTAATGGATCAATTAGAGAAAGGTCAAGTGAAATAAACGGCTACAATATGGGTATGAATTTCACCTACTTTCAACCTAAAGGAAAAGTGAAATATGGTTTTGATGTACAAGGTTTTCAAACAGATTACACAACCTACAATTCAGTAAGTTCTAAAGTAGGAATTCCAGTAAATACTAGTGATTTTTCAGCATACCTTAACTACCAATTCAACTCAACTAGATGGATAATTGAGCCTGGGTTTAGATTGCAATATTACGGAAACATTGGAGCGTCTCCAGAGCCTAGATTAGGAATGAAATATATTGTATCTGAAAGAATGAGATTTAAGCTTTCAGCTGGACTTTACTCTCAGAATTTGCAAAGCACAATTTCAGATAGGGATGTTGTGAATTTATTCACAGGAATAATTTCAACTGATGTTGATTTAGATGGAGATTTCGATCAGAAATTACAAAAAGCTCAACATTTAATTACTGGAATTGAATATGACGTTAACAATAAGATTGACTTTCAATTAGAAGGATATGTTAAAGATTTTTATCAGTTAATAAATATCAATAGAAATATGACTTCTGATAATGATCCTCAGTTTATTGTTGAAAGCGGGATTGCTAACGGAGTTGATGCTCTTGTAAAATATAAAGGAAAAAAACTTTACATATGGGCAGTTTATTCTTTAGGGTTGATAACTCGAAATGATGGGGAAAGAGAATACAACCCTCACTTTGACAGAAGACATAATATAAATTTTGTAACATCTTATAGATTTGGAGAAAATGAAAGATGGAAAGCAGATATTAGATGGAATTTAGGTTCAGGATTTCCATTCACACAAACTCAAGGCTTTTACGAAAACTTAACTTTTTCTGATGGTATAAATACAGACTATACTATTGCAAATGGCGATTTAGGAATTGAATATGCCGATTTAAACAAAGGAAGACTACCTTACTACCACAGACTTGATGCTTCAGTTTCAAAAAGTATTAAAGTAAATAAAAAAGTAAATATTGATATGACAGCATCCGTAACCAATGCATATAACAGAGAAAACATATTCTACTTTAACCGAGTTAAATATGGAAGAGTTAACCAGCTGCCAATAATGCCAAGCTTTGGAGCAAGTATCACATTCTAAGATATTTACATTCGTTTAAAAACTTTTAATAAAACTATTTTTAAGTTAAGAATAATCGCTTACAAATAGTATTTTTGCACAAATCAAAAATATTGTAAACAGTGGGTAAATTTCCAACAAAATATATTTTCGTTACAGGTGGTGTTACATCTTCATTAGGAAAAGGGATAATTTCAGCATCCTTAGGTAAACTACTGACTTCAGGTGGATATTCTGTAACCATTCAAAAATTAGATCCATATATAAATGTTGATCCTGGAACAATGAACCCTTATGAACATGGCGAATGTTATGTTACTGATGATGGGGCAGAAACAGATTTGGATTTAGGCCATTATGAAAGATTTTTGAACCATAGTACTTCACAAGCAAACAATGTAACTACAGGTAGGATTTACCAAACAGTTATACAAAAAGAACGAAAAGGTGATTATCTTGGAAAAACAGTTCAAATTATACCTCATATAACTGATGAGATAAAAAGAAGAATTCAATTGTTAGGGGAAACAGGACAGTTTGATTTTGTAATAACTGAGATAGGGGGAACAGTTGGAGATATTGAAGCATTACCATATATTGAAGCAGTTCGTCAACTTAAATGGGAGCTAGAAGATAGTGCCCTTTTTATTCATTTAACATTGGTACCTTATTTAGCAGCTGCCGGTGAGTTAAAAACAAAACCAACTCAACATTCAGTAAAAACATTATTAGAAGCAGGGATTCAGCCAGATATTTTAGTTTGCAGAACTGAACATCACCTTGGCTCTGATATAAAAAGAAAAGTAGCAAGATTCTGTAATGTTGAAAGAGATGCTGTTATTGAATCAATGGATGCTTCTACTATTTATGAAGTTCCCCTTTTAATGCAAAAAGAAGGACTTGATAAAATTGTATTAAAGAAATTAGGACTTGAAAACAATACAGAAGTAAAACTTGAAAAATGGAATGCATTTTTAACAAATCTTCAAAACCCTAAACAAGAGATTACAATTGGTTTGGTTGGTAAATATGTTGAATTACAAGATGCGTACAAATCAATATCTGAAGCAATTATACACGCAGGAACTAAAAACAGTTGCAAAGTAAAAGTAAATTGGATACATGCTGAAGAAATCAATAAAACCAATGCTGCTGAAAAATTAGCAGGACTAAAAGGAGTTCTAGTTGCTCCTGGTTTTGGTGATAGAGGTATGGAAGGGAAAATTGAAACGATTAAACACTTAAGAGAAAACAATATTCCATTTTTTGGGATTTGTCTTGGAATGCAATCGGCAGTGATTGAATATTCTAGAAATGTACTTGGATTGAAAGATGCAAATTCAACTGAGATGAATCCTGATACAAGTGCTCCAGTCATTAACTTAATGGCTGAACAAAAAGAAATCATTGAAAAAGGTGGCACTATGAGATTAGGTGCTTATGACTGTCAACTTACTGCAGGTTCAAATGCTTATAAATCCTATAATAAAAATGATATTTCTGAACGCCACAGGCATAGATTCGAATTTAACAACAAATATAAATTAGACTTAGAAAGAGCAGGTTTAATTGCTACTGGAATAAATCCAAAAACAAATCTTGTTGAAATAGTAGAAATACCTACTCACCCATGGTTTGTTGGTGTTCAATTTCATCCAGAATATAAAAGTACAGTCGCAAATCCGCACCCACTATTCTGTGGATTTATTGAGTCGTGCATTAACAACAAATAATTTAGTTTAAAAATGAAACAATACGATAAAAATTCACTTATTGGTTTTGTGTTAATGGCTATCATCTTGATAGTATTTAATACTTTCTTTTTTCCTGAAGTTCCACAAGAAGATGTGCCAACTACAACACCAACTGAGACTGCAATTAGTGAAACTCAAATAGCTGAAACAGTAATTGATGCACTAACCATCCCAACACTTAATGATTCTATTATAAGTGAAGAGCTAAAAGCAACTTTCGGAATTTTTGCTGCTGCCGCAATAGGAAACGATGAGTTTCAGATAATTGAAAATGATAAATTAAAAATTACAGTTGCAAATAAAGGTGGTAGAATTACATCCGTAATTTTAAAAGAATACCAAACTTATGATTCTCTAGCACTAGATTTGTTTGATGCAGATAGCTCTCGTTTTAATTTGCAATTTACAACTGGGCACAACATAAATACTGCCGACTTGTATTTTGTTTCTGAACAAAGGAACAATACTTTAAGTATGAAACTAAAGGCTGATGATAGCCATTATGTAGAGTACTTATACACGATAACTGATGATTATCTTATTGATTTTGACATCAATTTTGTTGGAATGGAAAGTATCATTCCCTCAGAAGTAAACTACATGAACTTGGAATGGCAAATGAAAACGCCACAAACCGAAAAGAGCAAGACAAATCAAGACATGTACACAGGGCTGCAATATCAGTACAGCTCAGATAATGAGGTTGATTACTTAAGTTTCACCTCTACTGATGATGATAAAATAAATGCACGTTTAAATTGGGTAGCATACAAACAACAGTTTTTTAGTGCAATATTTATAGCAAAAGATGGATTTGACAAACCAACTTACTTAACTTCTACTAAAAGCGAAAGATCAAAATTTATAAAAGATTTAGCAACTAAATTTGAATTACCGTATGGTCATAAACGAGATGAAAAATTAAGTTTCCAGTTTTATTTTGGACCAAACCATTTTAAAACATTAGAATCCTATAATTCAGGTTTTGAAGAATTAGTACCTTTGGGTTGGGGAATATTTGGTTGGGTAAACCAGTACATCATTATCAATCTCTTTGATTACTTAAGTAAGTACTTTTCTTCTTATGGAATCATAATTTTATTACTTACACTAATTATCAAGTTAGGACTTTCTCCTTTTACTTACAAAGCATTTTTATCACAAGCAAAAATGAAAGTATTAAAACCTGAAATTGATAAAATAACTGAGAAAAATAAAGGCAAAGATCAAATGAAAAATCAGCAAGAGACAATGGCTCTTTACCGAAAATCAGGTGTAAACCCAATGGGAGGATGCTTGCCAATGCTCTTTCAATTTCCAATACTTATTGCCATGTTCCGTTTCTTCCCTGCTTCTATTGAGTTAAGGCAAGAAAGTTTTCTTTGGGCAGATGATTTATCCTCTTATGATTCTATTTACAACCTAGGTTTCGAAATACCTTTTTATGGAGATCATATTAGTTTATTTACGCTTTTAATGACAGTATCCACATTACTATACACTAGAATGAACTCGTCAATGGCAACTGGGCAAATGGCACAAATGAAGTGGATGATGTACCTTATGCCAATCATGTTCCTAGGCTTCTTTAATAATTATGCTGCAGGACTTTCATACTACTACTTTTTAGCAAATATGTTCACATTTACTCAACAATACTTCATGAAAATACTGATTGATGAAGATGCAATATTGTCACAATTGGAAGCAAATAAAAAGAAACCTGCTAAACCAAAATCTAAGTTTCAAAAAAAATTAGAGGCAATGCAAAAGCAACAAGAACAAAAATTGAAGAAAAGAAAGTAGTATTATTGCTTAAAAATGTGATTTTTAATTCTTTTTATTTTTTAGTAATTAATTACGTATTTTACAATCAAGAAAATAAAAGAGTTGCAAATATGATATGTGCAGGCACCTATCTAATTTACTTAAATAGATTTGTTAAAATAGAAAAATTTATGCGTGCAAAAATAAATATACTTCTTATAAAGCACTGACTTTCTTTAGGTAAAGCTCCATTCCTTTTTTCTTTTCAGAATCAAAATTATAGGAAATCTTATTATTCAAATAATCCTCAGGATTTGTGCAATTGAGGTAATTATCTCCTTCTAAAGCCAAAGCTCTATCAATATCGCTTAATCCTTTTTCTAAGGCTATATTAAAATTACTAATAAAATTCTGTGACAATTTCTTATTCGATACCCAAGCGGCAAAAACAAAAGGAAAACCTGTCATTTCACTCCAAATAGCTGACAAATCATAAATATAGGCATGCTTAGTGTTTAGATCAAATGCCCTATCTCCAATTACCAAAGCAGCATGATTGCCTTTTATACTATACTCAAAGCCAATATCCACTTTTTTAAGTTCAGGCTTCAATTGCCAATATTCTTTCAGTAAAACTTTAAGCAATGCTACAGAAGTAAGCGATTGATAATCCAAACCAATGCTTTTAATCTCAGTAATAGGTACATCCGAATATAAACAAACGGTATCTACAGCTCCAACCGCCCCAATACAATAGTCAGAAATAATATATGAATCTTTTAATTTTGGAATTACGGCTACCGGAACTAAAGCCAAATTCACATTACCATTAATGAGTTTATCAGCACAAATAGAAGGATAATCTAATTGCAAATCAATATTGTGTATCAATTCACTTTGCTTTAATCCATATATAAATGGAACACTATTTAAGTAAGAAACAGCTGAGACTTTTAGCATCAGAAAATTAAAACAATTGATTGATAAAAAATAAACCCACTAACTAATAACTTCAACACTGTCCCCCCAAGAAATCCTAGTATAGAGCCAAATGCAATTCTAATCGCATTCTCATCATTCCCCTCCATTTTAGCACCAACATAAGCTCCAGTAAAAGGACCTAAAAGAATACCAATTGGTGGAAAAAAAAATATCCCAACAAGCAAACCAATTAGAGTGCCGTTTGTAGCTTTCTGGCCTCCGCCATTTTTTTTAACTCCATAAAACTGAAACCAATAATCTAGAAAAGTTATAACTACTACAAATATTGAAAGTGTAATCAACAAACCAGTATCAAACTGATAAGGGGTAAAGAAATGCAATAATAAAATTGCAGAATATGAAATAGGAGGACCAGGTAATACAGGAATAACACTTCCAATAACACCAACAATTAATAAAATCGCAACAGTAATTAAAATCAATATTTCCACAAATCAAAAATAGTAAAAAGCAAATAAATTAATAACAGTCATCTTATTTTAAATTGATTAAATTTGTAAAATAAATAAAAGATAGAAAATGAACCTAACTCCTTTAAAAGCAGTAACACCTATAGACGGTAGATATATCAGCAAAACATCTTCTTTACAAGAATATTTTTCAGAGTCAGCTTTAATTAAATTCAGAGTTCAAGTTGAGATTGAGTATTTTATTGCTTTATGTGGCAGCTCAATTTTGCAACTCAATCATTTTCCTACTGATAAATTCTCAGAATTAAAAAAATTATATTCTGAATTTTCAGAAAAAGATGCTGAAAGAATTAAGGATATTGAAAGTATCACCAATCACGATGTAAAGGCAGTAGAGTACTTTATTAAAGATGAATTTGATAAATTAGGATTACAAGAATTTAAAGAGTTTATCCATTTTGGATTAACATCACAGGATATAAATAACACTGCAGTTCCATACTCAATAAAAGAAGCAGTAGAGAAAATTTATCTTCCAAAATTAAATGGTGTAGTTGAATTGTTAAAATTAAGAGTTGTAAAATGGAATGACATTCCTTTATTAGCTAGAACTCACGGACAAGCTGCATCTCCAACAAGAATGGGTAAAGAAATTAAAGTTTTTGTTGAAAGAATTGAAAAGCAATTAGAGTTGTTAAACACGATTCCTTTTAGCGCAAAATTTGGTGGTGCTACAGGAAATTTTAATGCACATCATGTAGCATTTCCTGAAATTGATTGGGTAATTTTTGCAAATAACTTTACAAAAGACGCTCTAGATTTAAAAAGGCAACAAACAACAACTCAAATTGAGCATTATGATAATTTAGCTGCACTAATGGATAATATTAGTAGAATCAACAATATTTTAGTTGATTTTTCAAGAGATATCTGGACATATGTAAGTTTAGATTATTTCAAACAGAAAATTAAAAAAGGTGAGGTTGGTTCATCAGCAATGCCACATAAAGTAAACCCTATTGATTTTGAAAATGCTGAAGGAAATTTAGGAATGGCAAATGCAATTTTTACTTTTTTATCTAGTAAGCTTCCTATTTCCCGTCTACAAAGAGATTTAACTGACAGCACAGTTTTAAGAAACATTGGCGTTCCATTTGCACACACACTAATTGCTATTGCCTCTTTAGATAAAGGCATTAATAAATTACTTATCAATGAGGCTAAAATATCTGCTGATTTAGAAAAAAACTGGGTAGTTGTTGCGGAAGCAATTCAAACAATTTTAAGAAGAGAAGGGTATCCAAACCCTTATGAAGCATTGAAAGAATTAACGAGAACAAATTCAGTTATTAATGCAAAAAAAATTGCATCTTTTATTGACACTTTAGATGTAAATGATGTTTTAAAAACAGAATTAAAAGCTATATCACCAAGTAACTATACAGGTATATAAATTTAAGAATATCTAATAAGAAAGGCAAACAAATGATCACCTTACTTTAAGCTAAAAATTTAATTTATTCTTTTCAAGATAGTCTTCCCAATTCCAATTAAAGTGACTTAAAAGATTTTTTAACTCATTAAAAAAAACAGGGTTTGGCTTATTTTTCTTTTTAAACAAGTCTCCTTGAAAATCATTAATATTATACTTATCAAAAATTGCATGCGCCATTGAATTAAGCAGATTTTCATGCTTTACCATTAATTCTTTAAAATAATTTTCATAATCTAAGAAACGCTCAATTGCTAAATGCTGAGCATCTAATTCTAAATCTTTATACATTTCATCCAAAATCAAAGCGCGTAATTGTGTTGCTTGGTACTCTTCAAAATACACATCCAAATTCTGCAGATTACCTAGAAAAACAACATTTGAAAACCATTCAATCGCATTTTCCTGTAAATTCGGATTTTCTTGAAGGTTATTATTGTTATTAATAAAATCTTTGATTTCAACAAACCCTTCAGCAATTACATTTTGCAATAAAGCTACATAAATTGATGCTGTTAATTCTGGATTTACTTTTTTCTTTTTTGATAACAGGCCTAAAAACTTAATCATAAATTATAGCTTAAAATGTGTTTTTGCTTCTTCCATTATTTGGTTTCCAATTGCAAAACATGCAGTTGCAGCAGGGGAAGGTGCATTTAACACATGTATATTTTTTTTACTTTTCACTATCTTAAAATCATCAATAACCTCACCATCAATACCCAAAGCCATAGCTCTTACTCCACTTCTACCCTCAACAATATCCTCCATTTTAAGACTTGGCATCATCTTGTTTAGTTCCTTCAAAAATAAATATTTTGAGAACGCCCTTTTGTATTCATTGATACCAAATTTCCAATGATTTATGAACAATCGCCAAGTACCAGAAAAACCAAGGGCTTGTAGAGTATCTCTCAAGCTAAAATCCATCATATTATACCCCTCCCTTTTAAATGTAAAAACAGCATTTGGACCACACTCAATATCGCCATTCGTCATTCGTGTAAAATGCACTCCCAAAAATGGAAAATCAGTATTAGGAACAGGATAAACTAAATGATTAACCTTTGATTTTGCACGCTCAGTCAATTCGTAATAATCTCCTCTGAAACCTACAATTTGCATATCCAACTTCACTTTATCTTTTTTGGCTAACCTATCAGCAAACAAGCCCCCACAAAAAATGATGTGATTAACCTTAAATTCTCCATTTGAGGTTTGTATCGTATTGGCATTATAATCAAACACCTCACATGAAGTTAACACTTTACTATTTGGGTTTATAACAATTACTTGCTCAGCAAGTTTGTTCGTTATTCCTTTATAGTCAATAATACCTGATTCAGGAACCCAAAGTGCTTTTAACCCTTCAACATTAGGTTCAATCTTTTGAAATTCTTCAGTACTAAGTAAAGCCAATCCTTTTAATCCATTCTTTTCTCCATTAGCTTTTAAGTCTTTCAAGCATTCAGCTTCAACAGAATTTATGGCCACAACAATCTTTCCACAAATATCATATTTCACTTTATTTGCTTGCGCAAATTCAATAAGATCTTTTCTGCCCTCTACACAATTTTTTGCTTTTAAGGAACCATTCTTATAATACAAACCAGAATGAATTACCCCAGAATTTCTACCCGTTTGATGGAAGGCCAATTCTTTTTCTTTTTCAAAAATAACAATATTAAGGGTTGGAAACTCTTTCTGAAGTTGATAAGCAGTTGCCAATCCGACAATTCCTCCACCAACTATTGCTATATCATATTCTTTATTTTGCACAAAGCAAAAGTAAAGAAAGTCTATTTATTAATAGTGAAAACTCTAGAAATATTAAACCCGAAATAAATATCACCATCAAGCCAATTTCCATTCGTTTCATGAATAAAAGAACGCTCAAACATAGCAGCTGAATTACTGAAATGCAACTGAAAAATATGACCTCCAGTTTCAATATCCACTCCAACAGAAAGCGGATTAATAGTTGTTCCTTCATTAAACTGCAAAAAATACTCTGCATTAACTGAAACCCTTGAAACTAATTTATACCTTGAACCAAAACCAACAGAAAGCAAATCATGTAGGTCACCTTCGATCACAACATTTTTATGAATAAGTGTAGGGCTTAGCTGAATTGATAAATTACTATTCATTTTGCGTGCAATCAATACTTGATGAGCATAACTCATTTGGTCCGTTACAAAATAACTTTCTTTTTGCATGTCTGCCCATATCGACTGCTTAAAGAAAACAGAAGAATACCAAACCAAACTAAAAGGAAAAGCATCCTTCCCATTGATTTGACTAACTAATTTTATTTTTGAATTTGCATCAATCGTTTTTAAAAATGAACTTCTACCCAACCCAATTGAAACCCAATCATTCACCCCATAATCCAAACCAAAACGCACTTGAGAATTGTCCAAGCCATATAAATTATACCCTCCAGAATTTAAAGTCCCAAACCTATGTTGAATCAAGAAAAGTAAATCGCCTTTACTCACAAGTTCAACTGATTGCCCATTTACGATTTTTACCCCCTTAAAAGTATAACTGATTTTATAGTTTGTATCATCACCCAACAGTTTCAACAAATCATCTTGAGCAAAAACAGTGAATTGACAAAAAAGTGAAATTAATAGGATTCTTTTCATCTATATTTTCTTTAGTTCTGCATTTACAGTTACTTCAATTTCTTCAGCAATATTATACATGACTAGTTTAGGTATTTTGATTTTATAATCCGTAAGTTCAATAACAAAAGTAGCGTTAATAATTACGCTATTTTTAGTTTTTTCCAAAATTCCTGTAACTTTAACCTTGTTAGATTCTCCATGAATTTTTAAAGTACCAATTGCTACTATACTCTTATTCTTCCCCTCAATAATTCCTGAGAATAAGGCTTTTGGAAATTTATCTGATTCCAAATAACTTTCATTAAAATGCTCTTGCATTAAGGCTTTTGGGAAACTAAAATCTGAAATATTGAGCTGAAAAACTAATTGCTTAGTTTCATCATCATACACTGCACTTACTTTATTATTTACTGCTGATATATCTTCAATAGGAGCTTCAGAAAAGAAAGAGATTTCTGCTTCCTTAGTAATAAATCTTTGAGAGTAAATATTAGAACTAGATAATAATAATATAAAAAAAATTATCTTATTCACAATCTGCCCATTTTTGAATAATATTAATCTCTGATTCTAACAAAGGAGGACTTCCATATTGAGGCATCTGTAGAGAGGTAACCCTATCTTTTAAAGAATAATTATTTAAAGCATAAATTACTCCATCAAATGAAGTAAGTATTGCAAGACTGCCAGAATTAACATTATGACACCCAACACAATTATTTTCAATGATGGGCTGTACTACATCAAAATAATATTGTTCTTCAGGAATACAAATGTCAGATTCTGAAACTGGAATGATTTCATTCCAAGTACAAGAAGTAAAAAGAAATAAACCAAAAAAAGAAAGATATCTTAACATATTGCAAAAATACAAAAAACTAATTAATGTGTACTTGCTTAACATCAGGTCTATTAAATAAAATAAGACCTATCAATAATAAAATAACTACAACCCAAAGTGCCATTTGCTGGCTATGAAATTTAGTGATAATTCCAAAAAGTAAAGGACCTAAGAATGAAGTTGCTTTTCCTGTAAGAGCAAAAAAACCAAAAAATTCATTTTGCTTTTCTTTTGGCGTAAGCCTTGCCATCAATGATCGACTACAAGATTGATTCGGACCAACCATAAAACCAAGTAAAACCCCTGCAACCCAAAACCACTCCTTAGGATGAGTTGTGTCAGGAGAATGGTATGCTAATAATGTTGCTATAATCAAAACAAATAAAGAAATGTTAATCACTTTACTGGCGCCAATTTTATCCTCAATGTATCCAAATAAAAATGATCCAGCGCCAGCACAAATATTTAATACAATTCCAAGCAACATTACTTCTTCAAAACTAAAATATAAAGTTCCAACAGCATACACTCCACCTAAAGCGAAAATAGTAATTAATCCATCATTAAAAAATAAACGAGCAATCAGAAATCTATAAATCTTACTATAACTAGAAATACTTTTAAATGTATCCTTAAGAGAAAGGAAGGAAGAATAAATATGATTTCTATTAAATTTTTTTCTTTTCTTATCATTCACAAATAAAAAGGTAGGAATACTAAGCAATAAAAACCATACACCTACCAGAATATTTATCTTTCTTATTTCATCAGGATTATTAATATCAAATAAAGATAGTGATAAAAACAAAGCTAGTAAACCTCCAACAAATCCTAATCCCCAAGCATATCCTGAAATCCTCCCAATATTTTTAGAATTAGATAAGTCAGGTAAATAAGAATTGCAAAAAACACTCCCCATTTCAAAGGCAATATTTGCTATCAAAAAACAAGTTAGAGCAAAATACACTTGTCCCTCAGTAGGAAAATACAACAATATAGAAAACAATGAGCATATGAGAGTAGATAGTATTAGGAAGACCTTACGATAACCACCTTTATCAGCTAATGCTCCGAGTATAGGTGAAAGCAATGATACAACTACAGCTGTAATTGCAATTACAATAGTCCATAAAAACGTCCCTTCTTCTTCATTACTAGCAATTACTTTTACAAAAAAAGCACTATAAATAAATGTAACTATAATGGTGCTAAATGGTTGGTTCGCAAAATCATAAAAAGACCAAGCCAACACTGCTCTTCTGTTCTTGAATTTAAATAATTTCATGAATCCAATAATACATAAAAAATCTCAGACAAATCCTCTTAAAAAATTATACATTTGTAATCCAAAAAAAAATAAAATGAATTTAGAAGGAATAATTAATGTATCCGGAAAACCAGGACTTTTTAAAGTAGTTTCACAAGCAAACAACACTGTAATTGTTGAGTCATTAACAGACAAAAAAAGAACTCCACTTTACTCTAATAACCAAGCAAATACATTAGAAGAAATTGGGATTTACACTTATGATGACACAAAGCCATTATCAGAAATTTTTGATGATATAGCTAAAAAAGAAGATTGTAAGCAAGCGATTCCTCATAAATCCTCTACTAATGATTTAAACGCATATTTTAGAGAAATTTTAACCGATTATGATGAAGAAAGAGTTTACATTTCTGATATTAAGAAAGTAATTCAATGGTATAATGTTTTACAAAAAGCAGGTTTAATTGAATTGCCTAAAGAAAAAAATAAAGTTGCCAAAAAAGCACCAACTAAGAAAAATACAGAAAAAAAATAATTATGCATAATACAAATGCAATACCTAGGCGCCCAGTACGAAAATTTGTATCAGAAGATTTAATTATTGATTCATGGGATAAGATAAAATCACTATTTGATAATTTAATAGAAAGAGAAATATCCTCTGCATCAGAATTAGAAAAATGGATGATAGACCAATCTGAACTGTCAGCAGTTTTAGAAGAGGATATGGCCTGGCGTTACATTAAAATGAATATTGATACTACTGATAAAGAATTAGGAGAGCGTTTTTCATTTTGGATAAAAGAAATTTCACCAAATATAGCTCCTTATTCACACAAGTTAAATGTAAAATTACTTGAAAGTCCTTTCCTAAAAGAATTAGATGCAGAAAAATACCGTATCTACTTAAGAAGCGTAAAAAAACAAATTGAAATTTTCCGTAAAGAAAACATTCCTTTGTTTACAGTAATGGAAGAGAAACAACAAGAATATGGTGCTATTACTGCTAAGATGTCAATAGAAGTTGATGGGGAGAAAATGACCATGCAAAAAGCAGCACAATTATTAAAAAGTACTGATAGAAACAAAAGAGAAGAAGTCTACAATAAAATCAGCACTAGAAGATTGCAGGATGAAAAAGTTTTGGATATTTTATTTGATGAATTGATTGTTTTAAGACAGCAAATTGCAAAAAATGCTGGTTTTGCTAATTATCGTGATTATATGTTTGCAGCTATGGGACGTTTTGATTACTCACCTAAAGATTGTTTTAATTTTCATGATGCAATTGCACAGGAAATTGTTCCTATTATTAAATCATTTGAACAAAAACGAAAAGATAAACTAGGATACGCTTCATATAAGCCTTGGGATACAGCAGTTGATGTTGATGGGTTAGCACCCTTAAAGCCATTTGAAGGAGGAACAGAACTAACTGATTTAACAGTAGAATGCTTCAAAAGATTAAGACCTTATTTTGGGGAATGTCTTTCCACTATGAAGGCTATGAAACATTTGGATTTGGAATCAAAAAATGGAAAAGCTCCAGGAGGTTTTATGTATCCACTTTATGAAATTGGCGTTCCTTTTATATATATGAATTCAGTTGGTTCTCAAAGGGATTTAGTAACTATGGTTCATGAAGGCGGTCATGCTGTTCACTCTTTTTTGAGTAGAGATTTAGCTATGACTGAATTCAAATCTACCCCTTCTGAAGTGGCAGAACTAGCATCTATGGCTATGGAATTATTATCTATGGATCATTGGGATGTATTTTATGCTAATGCAGCTGATTTAAAAAGAGCAAAATTGGAACAATTAGAAAAAGCATTAGAAACTCTACCATGGGTAGCATCTATTGACAAGTTTCAACATTGGATTTATACTAACAAGCATTCTGCTCAACAAAGAAAAGAAAAATGGTTAGAGATTTCAGCTGAATTAGGCAATCAAATTATTGATTGGGAAGGAAATAAAAATGTACATGCCATCCTTTGGCAGAAGCAATTACACTTATATGAAGTTCCTTTCTATTATATTGAATACGGAATGGCGCAACTAGGTGCAATTGCTATGTGGCGCGCATACAAACAATTAGGTGAACAAGGTCTTGAAAACTATATGGATGCTCTTAAATTAGGATATACCAAAACAATTGGGGAGATTTATGAAACTGCAGGAATTAAATTTGATTTTTCAGCAAGTTATGTAAAAGAGCTAGCTGATTTCATAAAAGAAGAATTAGAAAAGTTATGCTAAATTTCAGTAAATAATGATATCAGTACGAATTGCTTAAGGACCACTAAAATAAACCCAATTTATTAAGTGGGTTTTATTTATACTAATTAAACAAATCCTTAGATTTATAAATAGTTACCCCTTCGATTTTATTTATTAATGATTCATTAATAATTTTAACTGCTAAATCTTTAACTAATAAAGGCTTTAAAGATCTAATAAAACCTAATTTATTTATTGCCAGCAATAAATTTATACTATATTTTTCTACTACCCTAATTAATTCTGGTTGTCTAATTAAAGATGGTGGTTGAAAAATATGAATTTTATTAAAGCTTAAACTCTTTACTGAAGATTCTAAAGCTCCCTTAATTCTTGGATAGAAAAAAAAAGAATGTTTGTTTGCACCAATAGAAGATACTAATGAATAATGACTAATATTATTTTCTGACGCAATTTTAGCAAACTCATACTGGTAAGTATAATCAACTAAGAATTGTTCTTTTTTACCTCCAGCTTCTAGTTTAGTAGTACCTAATGCAGAAAATAATATATCTCCTCTAACTAAACTATTATATTCACTTAATTTGGAGAAATCAATTTTATGTACAGTTAATTTTTTATGCTCAATACAAATCTTTCTTCTAACAAATAAAGAAACTTTACTAAAATTAGAATCTTCTAATAATAATTTAACCATTTCTTTACCTGTAGCACCAGTAGCTCCTAAAACTAATGCGTGAAGTTTTTTCATAACTCAAAATTACTAAATAATTTTATAAAATTGATATTTAGAATCAATCAGAGGTGAAACCAAACTGATAATAAATTGGAAGATGATCAGAAAAACCACCATACCATTTGTCACCTCCAAATGTCCTACTAGGAAATACCTCCTTCTTTTTATTTGTGTAAAGCATAAAATCTTTCTTGAATGCCCCTGCAGAAAATATTTTCACATTATAAGTCAGAAAATTCTTAGAAATAATAATCTGATCTAACCAATTCCATGAGCCTTTATAATTATAAGATCCCTTATCTAAAATAAAATCTGTAGTCATTAAATTAATTAAATTATCTCCAACTAAAACTTCTGACAAACTTTCATTAGTTGGATAATCGTTAAAATCTCCCATTATTATAGTATATTCATCCTCAAAAATATTTATATCAATATATTTTTTAAGGACTTTTGCCGCAAATACTCTTTTATAATTTGTTTCCTCTTGCCCTCCCCATCTTGATGGCCAATGATTCACAAAAAAATTAACAACTTTATTCTTTATTCTTAACTTAACATATACAATATCTCTAGTCGATTTCTTTAAATCTGGATTATCTATTAAAATAAAATCATGTTTCAATAATTGAAATTTATTATTAAATAATAATGCGCAATCAATCCCTCGACCATCAGGACTATCTTGATGAATAATCGTGAAATTATGATTGTTAAAAATTGGAGTTTTTAAAAGGTCATCAATTACTTGTTTATTTTCAACTTCACACAAACCAATAATATCCGGCATTTTATTGTCATTTTTATCTTCAATTATACTAGAAAATACTTTTGCTAATTGATTTATTTTATGATTATATCTATGTGTGTTCCATTTTTTTTTGCTGATTGGAAGAAATTCTTCGTCTATAGTAGTGGCATCATTAATAGTGTCAAATAGATTCTCAACATTGTAAAACATAGTAAATATATTTTCATCTGGAACACTTTCCTTATTAGTTTGAGAAACAACTAAGATTGGGCACAATATTAGTATCAGTATTTTATTCATTAGACAAACTTACTTAATAATTTTCTAAAAAAGTTCGAAACTGAGAATGTAATGCTCGCCAAGAATAAGCCCACTCTAGATGTGGGATTATTTTGTTAATTAATTATCATCTGCTACTTAACTCAGCGTAATCTAAAATATAATTACACTTATAAATATCATCAGAGTTAAGCCTAAGCGTTCCCTTAATTGTGACTACTTCATCCATAACAAAATTATTGTTTTTAGATTTCAAATTAAGCTCTACAACAGTTTCTGGGCCTCCAGCTCCGCAGAAGAAACAAGACCATATTGGTCCTTTTGAAAGAATAAAATAACCTTCACCAGGATCAATAGTTAAAATATGTCCTCTTATTAAAACTTGTTTTCCTGCTAATTCTCGCACACTATAACCAAAATGTGGGTATAAAATATACCCATCTTCTTCAGAATATATCTCTTCAAATTCAACATCAGCTAAATCATCCCAGGTTATCTCAGTTTGAGCAAAAACAATTTCTGAAACAAATAATAAAATAACTAACATGACTCTACACATTTGAAAGTGTTTTAGGTATATTAATAAAATATGCTTGAATAATAGGAATTAAAGATGCTATAAATCCAACAAATAAAGCAATTGGAAACAACCACAATTCTTCTTTGATTAAACCTAACTGAATTGAATAAAAACTATAATTATGATGAATAAATAATGATATCACATACAATATAAGCCTACTAAATAATATTCCCAAAAATAATCCCAATATTGATATTAGCATACCTTCTTGGAAAACTAATTTAACCAACTGAAATCTTGTAGCTCCATGCACCCTCATTAAGGCTAATTCATAACGTCTTCTTTTCAATGAATTGTAGAGACTAATAAATATACTTAGTCCTGATACTATAATTATAAAAAAGGCAATCATATTTATTGATCGTACTCCTAATCCAAGTAAACTAATTAATCTATTGATTTCAAAAGCAGGGACAGCTGCCTGTAAATTAGTATTCTCGTTAATTTGTCGAGGCAAACTCATAAATCCGACTGGGCTTCTAAATTTCACTAACATAACGGTAATCATATCACTATGATCATCAGAACAACTTCCTACCACCCCTTCATGAGTATGATTTGAATCCTTTTTATGATTATGAACTTTACTTATACTTTCTGAACTTGTTAGAATTAATTGATCAATAACTGTATTTGATATATCAAGGATACCAACAACTTTGAAAGCATGTTCATTATGTATTTTTCCACCTTCAATTAAACCATGAGAACTGTAAAAAGTACTTCCCATTTTTAATTGACAATCTTCCGCAATATCACTTCCAATTACTACCTCCATAGATTTATTCCATAATTTACCTGCCTGAAAATTAACTTGAAATAATTTAGGATATGCATGAGTAGTACCAACAATTCTAAACCCTCTGTATGAATCGCCAAAAGAAAGTGGAATGGTTGACTCTATCATAGGATTTGATTTAATCTTATTAACTTCTTCAAGTAAAATATTACCTGTAGGATTGTCAATATGATAGATTGATGAGAGGATTAATTGTAAAGGACTTCCCTTAGCTCCAATTACCATATCTATTCCATTAAGATTACGCTGGAGTTTTTCTTCAACAGATTTATTTAATAATAAAAGCAATGAAATTACTCCAACACCAAAAGCCATAAGTAACAAGCTCAGCATTGTATTAAATGGATTTCGGATAATATTTATCCAGCTTAATCTATTTATATTCATAATTCAATTGATGTATTGAATTGATCTTTCAATCTTTGATCGTGAGTGATGATAATCAATTTTGCGTTTGTTAAGGATGCTTGTTCTTTAAGTAATGTGATGATCTTTTGGCAATTATTATCATCTAAACTTGAAGTTGGCTCATCTGCTAATATTAAATCAGGTTTTTTAATGAGGGCAGTAGCAATTGCAGCTCTTTGCTGTTCACCCTGACTTAACTCATCAGGCATATTATTCAGCTTATCAGATAACCCAACTTCTTGCAATAAGTGAATGGCTCTTTTTTTATCTTGTAGTTTGTTTGATAAATAAAGAGATAAAAGCAGATTATCTAAGACACTTAAATTTCTAACAAAATGAGATTGCTGAAAGACCATACCAATATGTGAACCTCTAAATTGATCAAGACTTTTTGAAGATAAATTTTGGAAACGAGTTCCATGCATTTCCACAAATCCAGATTGTGGACTAAGTAAACCAGATAAAATCTGAATTAATGTGGTTTTACCTACACCTGAATCACCTAAAATCAATAAATCTTCTCCTTGATCTAATAAAATATCTGGAAAAGTAAAAATATACGAGCTGTTATAAGAAAAAGATAATCGTTCTGTTTTTAACATTTTATGAATTAATTTAAATGACAATCTTTACAATACCCCTCAAGAATTAAATTTAAGGAGTTAATATAAAAACCCTCTATATCCTTAATGTCTGGTGATTTATAATTTTCTAAACAAAAAGTTTGATTGCAATTATTACATATAAAATGACCATGATTATGTTTGTGTAAGCTACCAATGCACTCATCTGAATTACATAAAGAATATCTAATTATGTTATTTATACTTGGAACTTTATGAATCAATCCTTTTTCCTCAAAACATTCTAAAGCTCTATAAATTGTAACCTTATTAATTAAATTAGAAGATTTATTCATAACTTCTTTTACTGATAAAGATCGCTTGTTATAAAATAATTCTAATAAATGAATTCTAAATTTAGTTTTACTGACCCCTTTCTTAGCTAAAATTAAAGCAAAATCTATATTACCATCATTTTGAATTTTCATTATGCAAATCTACGAAATAAACGCAACAAAATTGCGTTATTTTGAAAAAATTCTATTTATAAAATATTAAAAATTAATAATAGCTATTTAACATTTGATAAAATAGGATTGATTACTAGCAAATAATGCATAATTCATTGGATAATTACTCTATTTACATTTCCTACTAAAGTATGTTCAATATCTTGCATTATTAATTATTCTGCACAATTTATATAATATGGATTTTTGAAAAAAGTTCGGAATAAGAACGCTTAGACCCACCAAAAACAAACCCACTCATTTGAGTGGGTTTTATTATCTGATAAGATTAACAACTCCTGTATAGATAAATGGCTTATCTTTAAAGTCTAGAATTTTAATAGTGTAGTTGTACAGCCCTCCAATAATTTTACCATTAGTATTTCCATCCCACGCTAAGTCA
>CAJQJY010000012.1 GCA_905478765.1 uncultured Flavobacteriales bacterium | reverse complement strand
TTTGAAATAGTATCAGAACAACCAATATCATCAGTAACTATTAAACTCACATCATAGAGACCTGTTGTAGTTGAATAAGTATGGTAAGGATTCTGACTATTGTCAAGTGCTGTATTATCTCCAAAATCCCACTGCCAAGAAATCAAATTTTCATCTGTAGTAGACTTATCAGTCAAGCTAACATTAGTATTCAAAATTGTAAGTGTGTCTGGGAAGGCATTGAAATCAGCTATTGGTGATTCTAAAATAGTTACAATTCCTTCTCCATTAATTTGCCCAATATCATTGGCATCTGAAAAGCTGTTTAATGTATATAATCCTTCTACTGTCGTGTAAAAAGTATAAGGGTTTAAACTGGTAGTGATTGATGGTTGTGAAATACCATTTTCTGAATAAACAAAAGTATAAGGAGGAACCCCAATAAAAGAAACATTTACAATTCCTTTCTCTATTGCGTTATCACAAATGGTATCATTTCCTGAGATAAAGGCAGATATTGTTGAAAGATTTAAAATAATAGTATCATCATAAATCCCATAAAATGAATTATTCATAGAGGAATTTGCACTCAACATTGTGTTAAAATTGGTTGACCAAGACCCAAAGCCGTAAGTAGGGTCAATAATTGGATTTAGTGTATTTAAGACATCATTATATACAATTTCAGCATGTGGGAAAATTGATATATTTACACCATTAATATTAATTGAGGTAGTTGTACCGCTCGGTATAATGTCATATACAATTGTAGGCTTTTGATACAAATGAAGCGTAATAGTATCCGCATAAGTCACAGTAAAGTTGATGTTTTCAGTGAGAGTTGATGGGGATAAAAAATTACTATCGGAACTCCAAGAATCAAACCCATATAAGGCATTAATATTTGGAATTAAAGAGACGTTGTCTCCAACCATATTAGAAGCACTGTAAGGGAAAGCACTAATAATAGCTCCATTTATATCAATTGATGTTGAAGTCCCTAATGGATCAATGTCCAATACAATAGTCCTACTCTCCCCAAAGTATGCTCTTACTAAAACATCACTTTGTAAGTCAAGTACTAAAGTGTCAACATTTGGGTCGTATACATATGTTGTAGCTGATATTACCTCCCAATGATCAAATGTACCACTTACTACCTCAAAAGGAAGGTCAATACCGCCAAATCTTTGGTCCATCCAGCCAGAATTTAACGGATTAATAATATTGCTATTACTCATTTCAACTTCTCCAACTCCAACTATTTCTACTGTAACATTAAATATTCCTGTAATTGCAGTATCGCAATCCACAAAACCTGAATTCATACTATCACACCTTGCTAAAATAAAATCTCTTAAATCAGTAACATTAGACTGCCAAGCAGTGTAAGTACCACCCCAGGTTGTAATTTGTCTTGGCATTTCAGGCTCAATTACTGCAACCATACTATCTAATACATATATCATAAAATCGCAAGATAATCCTCCATTTGCTAAATCTTGCCATCTGTTAATATAGTCATCATGAAATTCTTGGTTGGTAAGCATTTCATTCCAAATTGGAACATGCCCTTGCCCACCAGTATTACCTAGAGTGCTTGCATCACATGGTGATGCATCAGGGTCTGAACTTGGAATTCCCGTATAATTTGTTCCGTGGTCAAATGTATTGTCCATATCCCAAAGCGTGTACCGCCATTTCTTTTTTTCCCCATTAGGATCCATTCCCCTCCACCAAGCTGTATTCCAGTTTAACCAGTCTTGACAAACTACATATGAATTCAAAAGAAAGTAATCGATTAAACTGCCTGTATTATATTCACTTTTTGCTTGATTATAATTTGCTTGATTAGCCATTGGGTTTGCAGCAACATAATTTACAAAGGTATTCCAATCTGGTTGTGCATTGGGAGCTCCATATTCAGTCCAAGTTCCTCCCCAAGTTTTTAAATATTGCAAGTTGTTTTTATCCTGATCATAATAATAATCAGTAAAATCATGATCATCAACTTTCTCCCTCATTTCATAAACACCCCAATAAGCACCATTCAAATATAAAATACATGAAGTAGTTGACCTTTCATCCATTCTTAGGTCAGCTAACTGGGATAAATGATGAACATAAGCGTCTCTAATATGAGCGCCAGAACCTCCATAAGAAAACGGGTAGTTATCATTTGCAGCTGCTTTTACAATTATTCTTTGAAATTTATCACGATCCTTGGTCATAAATATTTCATCTTGTAAAGCGTAATTATATCCAAATTGATCTCTCATCACATAATCAAAACCTCTTTGATCATAAGCCCAAGAATCATTACCATGTTTATTAAACTCCCCCGTTCCTTTATCAAGTAATATTCCATTTTTATCAAACCACTCGATTGTGCCTTCAGGCTCAAGCCCTGAGCTTCCCCAACCACCATCTAATAAATCTTCAAGCCCTCCTGTTCCAGTATTTCCCGATACTGACAAAATAGGTATAGTATGATTGTCATTAATAAAGAAAGTATGATAATCAATAAAACTAGAAGGAATTGTTGGGTCTGAGCTGTAGCAAATCGCTTTTACCACTGTCGTGTTTGCAATGTTAATTGCTGTTGTATATAGAGCTGAAGTATTATTTGGCTCATCTCCATTAGTTGTATAGTAAATTGTAATGTTTGGTTCTGGAGAACTTAAAGTTATATTAATTGCAGCAGCATTATACCCTCCAACTTGCGAAAAAACAGGAGCTGAGGCGTATTCTTGCATTGCGCCAACATTAGTAGCATTAGGTGTTCCATTAACAAAAACACTCCATATTGCAGATCCATCTGTGGCTCGACCTCTTGTGTGTGAATTTTGATTTGCAAAAACTCTTATTGAATCTTGCAATACTCCACCACCATCAGAAAGCATAAATACTTCACTACCCTTAGTTTGAGTAATTTTAAAATTAGAATGTGCATTCAAACCAATTACTTCATCTCTTCCGGAGCAATAAACTAGCACAGTACCACCAGCGGGAACAATAAATGAAGATGGAATTATCCATTTGAGGGGATTATTGACTTTATCAGAAATTGCCCATCCATTTATATCTACTGCAGCAGCAGTTGGGTTATAAAGTTCTACCCAATCTTCATATTCTCCATAATTATCAGTGTAAGTATCGTAATTAGCTGCTGAATACTCATTAATGACAATTTGTGCATTTGAAGTAATGTAAATAAAACTAAATAGTAGAATTAAAATCTTTCTCATTCTACAAAAATACACATTTTATGATATTTGGCTCTATAAAATTATAGAGTATCTTTTACATTTAAAAGATATTCTACTTCTTAAAATTAAAAAGCAAACTATTTTTCTACTTTTGTGCTTTAATTTAAGGAACATTTAATGTTAAATAATATAAAAGAGGATTTAAAAGTTTTTAATGAGTTAATTGAAGTGTTTTTAGAAGATGAAAAACTCAATCCTATATCAGATAATATAAAATCATCTGATATAAAAGAAGTGTTAAATATTTCATTGCAAAATGAAGCATCAATTGGTGTTGAATTCACATCTGCATTAAGAGATTTGATGTTAAAAAGTCCTAAATCTTCCTCAAAATTATTTTTCAATCAGCTTTTTGGGGGTAGGCATTCAAAGGCAGTTTTAGGGGATTTATTAGCTGTATTTCTTAATAATTCCATGGCTACTTATAAAATTGCAGGACCACAAGTTGCAATAGAAAAAGAAATCATTTCTAAGGTTTGTAAAATGAGTGGATATGATAAAAATGCAGGTGGAACTTTTCCAACAGGAGGAAGTATGAGCAACTTCATGTCGTTAGTAATGGCTAGAGATAAAGTAAATATAGATATAAAATATAGAGGTATTAATGAAAAATTGATTGCTTATTCATCAGAAAACTCTCATTACTCTATTGCAAAAAATGCATCCTTTACAGGTTTAGGTAAAGACAATGTTCGTTATATAAAATCGGATGAAGAGGGCAGGATAAATATTGATGCCTTTAAAAATCAAGTTGATGATGATATTGCAAATGGCTTTCTTCCTTTTTATTTAAATGCCACTGCAGGGACAACTGTTTTATGTGCGTTTGACAATGTTGAGGAGTTGGGGCCAATTTGTAAGAAAAATAATATTTGGTTGCATCTAGATGGGGCGTTTGGAGGATCAGTTATTTTTAGTAAAAAGTACAATCACTTGATAAAAGGAATTGCACAAACAGATTCGTTTTGCTTTAATGCTCATAAAACTTTAGGAGCTCCATTAAGCACGTCAATTTTAATAGTAAAAGATAAGCATGACCTTTATAATTCATTTAATAATGATGCTACTTATTTGTACCAAACACATGATGATGATTTTAATTTGGGGCAAACTTCTATTGAATGTGGAAGAAGAAATAATGCACTTAAGTTTTGGACTATGTGGAAGGCAATTGGCACAAACGGAATTGCTAAAATAGTTGAGCATGAATTTTCATTGGCTGATAATGCTAGAAATTATGTAAATTCTAATTCTGATTATACCTTGTATAGTTTTAAAGATTCGTTATCAGTTTGTTTTAATTACAAAGATTTTGACCCAGAAGATTTATGCACGAAACTTTATGAAAGTAATACTTTAATGGTAGGTTTTGGCCATTTTCATGAAAATGGATTTGTGAGGTTGGTAACGATAAATGGAGAGAATACTCATGAAGATATAAAGAACTTTTTTAATGTTTTAGAAAAATTTGCTAATGAAAATACATACTCTTTAAAAAGGATATCATAATAAATGCAAAACGATTTTATAATTACACTAGCATGGCCTGAAGGAATGGTAAAAGCTGCAGGAGCTTGGTATGACAATATATTATCGCAAGATGGAGAGTACAGAGTTGGTCATGCGGCAATAGTACTTATTAATTCAATTACAAAAAAAGTGCATTATTTTGATTTTGGGAGGTATCATACTCCAGATGGGTATGGTAGAGTAAGAGACATAGAAACTGACCAAAATTTAGCCGTAATTGATGCTGAAATATCTGAGAATAATATTATAAATATTAATGAGATACTTTTATATCTATCACAAATGAAGGATACACATACTGAAGGAAAAATGTATGCCTCAGTTTTAGGTAATATAGATTTTAAATTAGCTTTTAATAAAGCAAAAGAAATACAAAAAAAAGGAATGTTACCATACGGACCTCTTGTTAGACCAGGCACAAATTGTTCCCGGTTTGTTGCAAAAGTAATTAAAGCGTCAGGACCGTCATTTGTTAAAAAGTTGAGGTTAAATTACCCTTTTTGTATTTCTCCATCACCAAAAAGGAATGTTTGCATTACAAATCATCATTATTATGTAGTTGATAATAATAACTGTATTAAAGTAAAAAAGAGTAGATTAAAATCTTATTTTACATCTATTGAGAGATAATGAGAAGACCAGAAAATATATCAAAAAAAGCACAATTAATTAGTGGCATAGGAGCAAGCTCTTGGTTTACTATTAAAAAAGAAAATGAATCTTACAGAATTGAACGATTTTCTGTTGATGGAGAATTAGAATGTTCCAGATTATTTGATGCAAAACCAAGTAGCTTTGATGTAAATAAATTATTTGAATTTACCTATCTTTCTCATTGTAAGGAATGTACTATAATACAAAACGGACTAACCTATAAATTTTACTCTAATGAATATTAAAATATATGGAGCAGATTGGTGCTCTGATTGCTTAGTTGCAAAAAGATTTCTTGATGAAAAAGGAGTTAAATACGATTATATTATTATTACTGATAATGATGATGCAATTACCTTTTTGGAAAAGGTAAACAATGGGAGAAGAGTAATTCCTACTTTAGATATTGATGGAGAAATCTATACTAACCCAGGAATTAAAGCATTGATGAAAATTATCGGATAATAAAAGCTATTTTTACGCCCCAAACCCTACTAAATGAGCGATTCAATAAAGCACGAATGTGGAGTAGCAATGTTACGATTGCTAAAACCATTAGAATTTTACCAAAAGAAATATGGATCATCACTTTACGGAGTAAAAAAGATGTATTTATTGATGGAAAAGCAACATAACAGAGGGCAAGATGGGGTTGGATTGGCTAATGTGAAGCTAGATGTAGAAGCCGGGAAAAGATACATCAGCAGGAAAAGATCGGTTTCAGTTAACCCAATACAAGATGTGTTTAAGCAAGTAAACCGAAGGTTTATTGAGCTTGAAGAAAACAATCCTGAAAAATTAAAAGATCCAAACTGGATGAAAGAGAACTTACCATTTACAGGTGAGTTATTTTTAGGACACTTAAGGTATGGTACTTTTGGAGAAAATACCATTGAACAATGTCATCCTTTTTTAAGACAAAACAATTGGAAAACAAGAAATGTTGTTTTAGCAGGTAACTTTAACATGACAAATGTTGATGAACTTTTTAAGCAGTTAGTTGATTTAGGGCAGCATCCAAAACAACAAGCGGATACCGTTACAATTTTGGAAAAAATCGGTCATTTTTTAGATGAGGCAAATGATAAGATTTATTACCAACATAAAGATGAATTCACTAAAAAAGAGATTACTAAAGTAATTGAAGATGAGTTGGATTTACAAGATATCTTAACACAATCCGCCAAGTATTGGGATGGAGGTTATGTAATGTGTGGCTTGATGGGGCATGGAGATGCTTTTGCGTTAAGAGACCCAAATGCTATTCGCCCAGCATATTATTATAAAGATGATGAGATTGTTGTAGTTGCATCAGAAAGACCAGTTATACAAACTTCATTTAATGTAAATATTAATGATGTTAAGGAAATAAAAAGAGGGCATGCGCTCATCATTAAAAAGGATGGTACAGTTGAAGAAAAACAAGTCCGAGAGCCATTAGAAAGAAAAGCCTGTTCGTTTGAGCGTATTTATTTTTCAAGAGGAAATGATGCCGAAATTTATAATGAAAGACTTGAATTAGGAAAGCGTATCTTTTCAAAGGTATTAAAGTCTATAAGTAATGATGTAAAGAATACTGTTTTTTCTTATATTCCAAATACTGCTGAGGTATCTTACTTTGGGTTATTAAAAGGTTGTCATGCTTACTTAAATGAAGTAAAAACAAAGAAGATTCAGGAGCTAGGCAATAATCCTTGTCATGCTGAAATTGCTAAAATTATGGAAATTTCACCAAGAGCTGAAAAGATTGCAATTAAGGATGCTAAGCTAAGAACCTTTATTACATCAGATGATAGTAGAGATGATTTGGTAGCCCATGTTTATGATGTTACTTATGGTAACGTAAAGCCTACTGATAATCTGGTTATGATTGATGATAGTATTGTAAGAGGAACTACCTTAAAGCAATCTATTATTAGAATATTGGACCGTTTAAATCCTAAGAAAATTGTAGTTGTTTCTTCCGCTCCACAGATTAGATATCCTGATTGTTATGGAATTGATATGGCAAAAATGGGTGATTTTATTGCTTTTAATGCAGCTGTTGAATTATTGAAAGATACTAAACAAGAAAATATTCTTAAGGAGGCATACGAAAAATGTAAAGCGCAAGCCCATATGCCAAAAGAGGAGATGGCAAATCATGTACAGGCGATATATAAGCCTTTTACTGCTGAAGAAATTTCGGCTAAGATAAGTGAGCTATTGACTCCTAAAGGAACGAATGCTGAGGTTGAGATTATTTACCAATCTATTTCGGATTTACACGCTTCTTGCCCTGATCACCAAGGGGACTGGTACTTTACAGGAAACTACCCTACACCTGGTGGAGTAAAGGTGGTGAACAGAGCCTTCATGAATTACATGGAAGGAAATAACGATAGAGCTTATTAAGCTCTTTTAGCAACTAATTTATACCCAAGATATGCTGCTGGAATGTAGAATAACAAATCTATTTTGAACCAGTGAGGGTGTAGTAGCTTTTCTAAATTATACCAACCAGCACAAGTGAACAATAAACCGATAAACAAGAATTGATACTTAAAGGCAGTCGAGTGTTTCCATTTTGAAACTTGAGAAAGTAAAGTAGCGACTAATGCTCCAATAAATGACCCCATAGCATGAGAAACAATTACTAATAGCATAGCGCCTAAAGGTGCAATTGCCATGTATTTGTTAAGTGCTTCAGCATCTTCCATTGTCACTCCTTCAGGTAAGGGATATAACATCATACTTAGATAATGCATAGCCATCATGCCCATCATACCTAAAATTACACC
Source organism: uncultured Flavobacteriales bacterium (assembly GCA_905478765.1). Classification (GTDB taxonomy): domain Bacteria; phylum Bacteroidota; class Bacteroidia; order Flavobacteriales; family BACL11; genus UWMA-0277. The sequence continues at coordinate 131,373 of CAJQJY010000012.1, read as the reverse complement.
TATTATAGTTGTAGTTATTGCTCTTAACATATCTTAAATTTTTTGGTAAATATAAAAAAAGCCCCACCAAAATTAGTAGAGCTTTTTTATTATATGCGAGAAGGATTATCTTTTCTCAGTAGTGTACACATTGCCGTGCCACCAGAATCTTTGTTCTTTTGAAGAGCCATATTGCTCAACAGCCATATCAAATGCTGAACCAAAAGAGTGCATATCAAATACAGGTAATTGAGATCCTAAGTATTCTTTAAGATCTAATTCCTTAACAATAGTGTTAGGGTCTTCCAAAGCATTTACCATCGCTGCAGCTGCTAACTCTTCTTCAGTCATCATTTCAGCATGCTTAGGTGCCATAGTCATTTCATCAATTAAGTGAGTTGCCCCAGCATACTTATCAATAATGAACATAGTGTATCTGATGTCTACAGAAATAGTTCTTTGAATTTCTTTTTCAAAAGCGATATCACCACTCATAGCTTCCCAGTTACCATCAAAAGCAGTACCAACAATTTCTCCCCAAGCATTAATAACAGGAGAACCAGAGTTACCACCAGTAATATCATTATTAGAAATAAAGTTAATTCTTAAGTTACCATCTTTATCAGCATATTGCCCGTAATCACCAACTTCATAAAGTTCTTTTAATCTTTCAGGAACTTGGAATTCTTCTGATGTAGCATCTTCTTTTTGCATAATACCATCAATAGTAGTAAAGTAATCATAATGCATAGCCTCACCAGGATTGTAATCACCTACATTACCATAAGTTGCTCTCATAGTTGAGTTAGCATCTGGGTAGTAGTTTTTATCAGGGTTCATTTCTCTTAATCCAGCAATAAATAATCTGTTTCCTTGAGTTAATTCTTCTCTTACAATTGCTCTTTTAGGAGAGATTTGCTCAATGTACTGGTTGTAAATTGACATTATAGTTTTGTAAGCAGGGTCCCGTTCAATTCTATTTGAAGATGGGTTTTCTAAGAATGCAAAGAATTTATCTCTACTAGAAAATACTGATCTTTTAAAAGTATTTTTAGCATACCAATCAAAGTCTAACTTTTTGAAACCAAATAATTGATTTTCAATTATCTTAAATACAGGAGCATGTTGTGTCTTAGGCACATTGTAGTAGTACATCTCAAGCATTGATGCAAATAATTCCTGATCAACTGATATGTTATAATCTTTATAGAATTCTTTTGCCTCTTTTTTAATTGCTCTAATAGCAACATTTCTCTCTTTTCCTTCCTTAGGTAAAGATGCAATTGCTCTGTTCATTTTAAACGACCAGTACATAATTTCTGACCCCATAAATACAGCTTCATTCAAGTAAGTTCTGTTTAAAGCAATTTTCTGATTTGTTTTGTAAGCGCTTTCTATTAAATCTAAAGCTTCACCATACTTTTCAATTCTTGCATCATCTTCAGCTACCCAAGCTCTGAATTCATCTTCAATAGCAACTTTTTTATCATAAACCTTCATTGATTTTAACCCTTTAGATTGACCAATATAGTATTTCCAATAGTTAGAAGTTTGCGCATATTTTGCAGCATACTGGATCTTAGTTCTTTTACTAGCATCCATCCCAACTTTCATAATTGCCAACTTCTCATCACGGATATCAACAGTAGTTTGATTCGTAATATCTAAAGCTTCTTTTACTCCATAAGAAGTTAAGTATCTGTCAGTGCTTCCAGGGAAACCAAAAATCATAGTATAGTCACCATTTTCAACTCCATTTAGTTGGATTGGTAAGTGGTGTTTTGGTTGATAAGCAATATTTTCAACTGAGTACTCAGCTGGAGTTCCATCAGGAGCACAGTAAATTCTGTAAAGTGCAAAATCTCCAGTGTGTCTTGGCCACATCCAGTTATCAGTGTCTCCACCAAATTTTCCAATTGCTGATGGAGGCGCCCCTACTAATCTTACATCTTTAAAAGTTTCATATTTCATAATGTAGAAATCATTTCCACCAAAGAATGATTTTACCCTTGCATTGTAATGCGTACCCTCAGTAGATTCATCAACAATAGTTTTCGAGATTTCTCTAATTTTAGCTCTTCTTTCTTGCTCAGTCATATCAGCATTAAGCTCAGCAACTACTCTAGCAGTTACATTTTCAATACTTACCAAGAATGAAGCTGTTAAGCCTTCATTTTGTAATTCCTCATCACGACTCATTGCCCAAAAACCATCTTTTAAATAGTCGTTACTAACACTTGAATGTTCTTGAATAGAACCAAATGCACAATGATGATTGGTTAACATTAATCCCTCTGAAGAGATCATCTCGCCGGTACAGCTTCCTCCGTTCAAGGAAACAATAGCATCCTTAAGGGAGGAGTTGTTTACTGAGTATAAATCCTCAGCAGTTAATTGCAATCCGTGAGCTTGCATATCGCTCTCATTCATTGCTTGTAAAAGTTGTGGCAACCACATTCCCTCATCAGCTATTGCTGTAAATGAGAAGAATCCTGCCATTACGATTGATAAAAATTTCTTAGTCATTAGTTTATTTTTTTGTTTAGGCAAATCTAAAAAATCAATAAGGGATATCTCATTTGAATTTAGTTATTTTTAAAAAGAGATGTTAACAATAATTTAATGTATTTTTGTATTTTATTATGGAAGAAAATAAACTTACAAGAATCAATAAATTCTTATCAGAAATAGGGTATTGCTCAAGGCGTGCTGCTGATAAATTAATTGACCAAGGAAGAGTAAAAATAAATGGGGAAATTCCTTTAATGGGAACAAAAGTTTCTAATGAAGATCAGGTAAGTGTAAACGGAAAAGTGGTGCACAGAGCTAAAAAGAAGAAGATGGTTTATATTGCTTTCAATAAGCCAGTGGGTATTGTTTGTACTACTGACCAGATGCGAGAAAAGAATAATATTATCGATTATATTAATTATCCTACTCGTATTTTCCCTATTGGAAGATTAGACAAACCTTCAGAAGGATTAATTTTTCTAACGAATGATGGGGATATTGTAAATAAGATTTTGCGCGCCAGAAACAATCATGAGAAGGAATATGAAGTAACCGTTAGCAAGCCAATCACAAAAGAATTTATTGAAGCTATGGGAAATGGAGTGCCAATTTTGGATACCTTTACTCGTAAATGTTTTGTAAAACAAACAGATAAAAAGAAATTCAAGATTATACTTACCCAAGGTTTGAATCGCCAAATTAGAAGAATGTGTGAGTACTTAGAATATGATGTTAGGAAGCTGAAAAGGGTAAGAATTATGAATATTAAACTAGACATTCCTGTTGGGGAATACCGTAATTTTACAGCTACAGAATTGAATCAAATCAATCAGTCAGTAGAGCATTCTATTAAAACTTATGAGGAGGGGAAGTAAAAGTTTAATTTAAGTTACTTAAAACTACATCCCATAATGCTTTACGGGCCACTAAACAATCCTTAGCAGTTTGTTCTACTTCTTTCCATTTTTGTCTGTCATCCCCACATAAATCAGCAATAAGTTGCAGGGCTAATGGGCCGTGCTCTCCACCATCTAACTCTATGTGCCTTTCAAGGTAATACACAAACTTATCTATAGTATGTTCTTTACTTAAATCGTTTACAATTGCGGTAAACATATCTGGTATTAAATCCTCACGACCAAAAGTAAAAGCAGATGCAATTTTATGGGCTTCTCCAGTTTTTAATACATCAAAAGTGGTAGCTAAAAAGGAATCAATAGCGGTATTAACTTTAGGCAAGTTAATATCAGTAATGCTATCTACAAAGTTTTCAATTTCTGTAGTATTGGCACCACATTCTTTCATTGCATCCAAGTACATTTCATAGTGTGAGGCAGGGTTCCCATCTGCATCAACATCACTTTCCTCTTCCAGCACAATAGAGTTAATCAGCCTTCTTATTTTATTGTCCCCAATAGGTTTCCAAGGAAGAGTAGTGCTAGTCAATTCAATTTGTAATCCTTTTAACAAGGACATAAAGTCCCAAACAGCATATACATGAACTTCCATTAGTTTTTGAACATCCTCAATGGTGTTAAGTTGGCTGTATAACGGATGATTTACTACATCTCTTTTGTGCTCAGCAATCTGAGTGTTTATGTGTTGAATATTTTTATTCATTATTTATTTTTAAGAACGGGAACAGCCGAACAAGCCTCCCCAAACATTAGACTACTTACGGTATCTTGCAATTTTTTGGTAATTGCCATATAAAGTGAAGCGCTTAAAGGAACTTGTCCACAACCTTTTACAATCACTTTTTTACTTTCAAATTCTGTGCTATCAATAGCATCAATATTAGCAGTGAATATTTGCTGAAATACATCCTCTTTTTTTCCAAAATGGATTTTGCTAGCAATACCCTTCAAGTAAGAAGTAACTAGCATAAAAGCCCACATAGGCACAATGGCATCTGAGCTACAATTTATTGCTATAATTTTGTCTTGGTAGATGGAAAAATCAAATTCTTTTAAATTGGCTCTGAATTCTTTTTCCTTTAGGATAATCTCTTGAAAAAGAAAATCCTTTACATCTAAAACAGCAATAGATTGACTAGGAGCATAGTCTGCTAAATCAATAGCGATTAAGGCACTATTTGCTACTCTATTTACAATTTCATCACTCATGTTTTATAACATTCCGAGTTCTAGTTTTGCTTCTTCACTCATCATTTCTTTTGTCCAAGTTGGCTCAAAAGTTATTTCTACTTTTGCATCTTTAACTGAAGGTAAAGTTTTTACTCTTTCCTCTACTTCAACAGGAAGTGTTTCGGCAACTGGGCAATTAGGAGTAGTAAGTGTCATGGTAATTTTAACATCACAATCTTCACTAACTTCTACATCATAAATAAGCCCAAGTGCATAAATGTTTACAGGTATCTCAGGGTCATAAATTTCACAGATCACCTCTATAACTTCTTCTCCAATTTTTTGTAATTCTTCTTCTGTTTTCATAATTAGTTATTGAAAGCTAATGCGTAAATTTTCATTTGTTTTATCATTGATACTAGTCCGTTTGCTCTAGTAGGAGAGAGTTGTTCTTTCAATCCTATTTTGTTTATAAAGTCAAGTTTTGCATTTGCAATTTCTGATGGAGATTGTCCCGAAAGAACATTTATTAAAACAGCTATAATACCCCTAGTCATAATAGCATCACTATCTGCTGTATAAATAATCTTTCCTTTAGTGTATTCTGCATGTAGCCAAACTCTACTTTGGCAACCTTTTATTAAGTTGTCTTCTGTTTTGTATTGTTCATCAATTGGGGAGAGTTCTTTTCCTAAATCAATAAGGTATTCGTACTTCTGCATCCAATCGTCAAATATTGCAAAATCTTCAGTAATTTCAGTTTGTATTTCTTTTATAGTACTCATTATGATAACATCAATTTTGCCTTTTTAATTGCTTTTACACAAACATCAATTTCTTGTTTAGTATTATAAACGGACAATGAAATTCTTGCCGTTCCAGGAATGTTAAACCTGTCCATAATTGGTTGCGTACAATGGTGTCCTGTTCGGATAGCAACTCCCATTTTATCTACAATTACACCTATATCGTAAGGATGTAATCCTTCAATATTAAATGAAATAATACCTGATTTATGTGCAGCTGTCCCATAAATTTTTAGTCCCTCAATTTTTAATACTTCAGCAGTTGCATATTTTAATAGTTCTTCCTCATATTTTGTAATTTCTGCAATTTCTAGATCGGTAATAAAATCAATGGCTTGTTTAAAAGCAATTACTCCAGAAATATTAGGCGTTCCTGCTTCAAATTTATGAGGCAAACAAGCGTAAGTAGTTTTTGCAAAACTAACTTCTTTGATCATTTCTCCACCACCTTGGTAAGGAGGAAGTACATTTAAAATTTCTTCTTTCCCATACAAAACTCCAACTCCTGTTGGTCCGAACAATTTATGTGCTGAAAAGCAATAGAAATCAGCATCCAGTTTTTGCATATCCAAAGCAACATGAGAGGCTGCTTGAGCTCCATCAATCATTACTTTTGCATTAAAATTGTGTGCTTTTGCAATGATAGTTTCAATATCATTTACTGTCCCCAGAGCATTGGAAATATGACTAACTGATACTAATTTTGTGTTTTTAGAAAGAAGGTTGTCAAATTCATGCATATCCAAACTTCCATTATCTAAAAGTGGAATTACCTTTAAAGTTGCGCCTGAAATTTCGCAACACATTTGCCAAGGCACTATGTTGGAATGGTGCTCCATTTCCGAAATAATAATTTCATCCCCTTTGTTTAGTAAGGTTCTGAAACCATTTGCAACTAAGTTAATAGAGTCAGTTGTTCCTTTGGTAAAAATGATTTCGTGATTGTGTTTTGCGCCAATAAATGCTTGAACAGTATTTCTTGTTTCTTCAAATTTATCAGTTGCTAATCCGCTTAAAAAATGAACTCCTCTGTGTACATTGGAGTTTTCATTTGCATAGTAAGTAGCTTCTGCATCAATTACAGATTGTGGTTTTTGTGTTGTAGCTCCATTGTCAAAATATACCAAATCCTTTCCATTTACCTTACGGTTTAGGATAGGGAATTGCGCTCGTATTTTGTTAATGTCTAACATCTATAAACTGAAATCTAAATCAACATTTAGTTTATGGGCCAATAATTTTTGAGCTAATAATTTCACTTCTTCTACAGAGATATTTTCAATTGCTTCAGATGCAAATGCGTAGGTTAAAACTGCCTTTGCTTCTTCAATACCAATCCCTCTACTTCTCATGTAGAAAAGTGCGTTTTCATCCAATTGACCAATAGTACAACCATGACTACACTTTACATCATCAGCATAAATCTCTAATTGTGGTTTGCTGTCAATAGTAGAATTATCACTTAATAATAAGTTGTTGTTAGATTGGAATGCATCAATTTTTTGTGCATCAGGACGCACCATAATTTTACCGTTAAACACTCCTTTGGAATGCCCTAAATAAACTCCTTTGTACATCTCATTACTTCTACAGTGTGCGCTTTTATGATCCACAAAAGTATGATTGTCAGCAAGCTGATTGTCATCCAATATTGAAATACCATTCATATTGCTTTCGCAATTAGAGCCGTTTTGTTCAAAATTTAAGTTGTTTCTGGTGAATGAGCCTCCAAAAATAAGTGTGTTAATTTCACAAGTAGAATCTTGTTCTTGATATACATTTACTGTATCAATCAATCTAGATTCCGGCGTGTTGTTTTGTATTTTGTTGTATTCTACTTTTGTGTTTTTAGCGCAATTTATCTGAGTAAAATTATTTACCATTGAAGTAGAATCATTCAGGGCTTGAATTCTTTCTACAAACTTTACCTCAGTATTATCTCCAACAGAAATTAAGTTTCTGTATTGAGAAAAATTATTTTCTGTAGTTGAAAAAAACAAAATTTCAATAGGACTTTCTAGCACAGTGTTTTTATCCACTGAAATAGTAAATCCATTTTGAGCAAGGGCTTTATTCAGTTGTAAAATACTATCAGTTGTATTGCTTCCAAAATTAGAAAAACCATTAACACTTACTCCTTTGATATTTGGACTTCCGATTAGTTTTCCATCAGAAAAAATAATTCTATTATCAAATCCTAAGGAATATTTTTCAACTGTAGAGGAATCAATAATTTCTCCTGTATTTTCAATATTATAATCTTTAGTGACTATCTTTTTAAGTGAAGTGTATTTCCACTCCTCATCTTTGGTTGTTGGAAATCCTTTTGACATGAAAGAAGTAAAAAGCTCTTTCTTTTCAGTAGAAATCTGCACCCCCTCTGAATACGATTTTAAATTTTCAATTAAGCCCACTTTTTATCTTCTTCTTTAGTTACCCAATCATACCCTTTTTCTTCTAACTCATGTGCTAATTCTGCTCCTCCCGACTTAACGATTCTCCCATTGTATAATACATGTACAAAGTCAGGAACAATATAGTCCAATAATCTTTGGTAATGCGTAATAATAACAGTTGCATTATCCTCACTTCTTAGTTTGTTTACTCCATTAGCAACAATTCTAAGCGCATCAATATCCAACCCAGAATCAGTCTCGTCCAAAATAGCTAATTTAGGTTCTAACATTGCCATCTGAAAAATCTCATTTCTTTTCTTTTCTCCACCAGAGAATCCTTCATTCATGTTACGCGATAAGTAACCTTGCTTGATGCTTAAAAGCTCCATCTTTTCTCGCATCATTTTTAACAAATCCTTAGTTAGAATAGGCTCTAAACCTTGTGCTTTCCTTTTTTCTGTAATTGAAGTTTTGATAAAGTTAGAAACTGAAATTCCAGGAATTTCAACAGGATATTGGAAAGAAAGAAATACACCATTATGTGCTCTTTCCTCTGGATCTAATTCCAATAAATCCTTTCCATTAAAAGTAATGTTTCCGCCTTCAACTTCATAGTCTTCATTACCAGCAATTACTGCCGATAGCGTACTTTTCCCAGAACCGTTAGGTCCCATGATAGCATGGATTTCCCCTGCCTTCACTTCTAAGTTTATTCCTTTTAGGATTTGATTGTCTTCAATTCCTGCTTTTAAGTCTTTTATCTGTAACATTTTCTTGTTTTTAACCTACTGAACCTTCAAGGCTGATTTCTAATAATTTTTGTGCTTCTACTGCAAATTCCATTGGTAATTGGTTAAGTACATCCTTGCAATACCCATTTACAATTAAGGCAATTGCTGCTTCTGTTCCTATTCCTCTTTGGTTGCAATAGAATATTTGATCTTCTCCAATTTTTGAGGTAGTTGCTTCATGCTCTACTTTGGAAGAATTATTTTTTACTTCAATGTAAGGGAAAGTGTGCGACCCACATTTATCTCCCATAAGTAAAGAATCACATTGAGAAAAATTTCTAGAGTTAGTAGCGCCCTTTGAAATCTTAACTAATCCTCTATAATTTCCATCACTTTTTCCTGCTGATATTCCTTTTGCAATAATAGTACTCTTAGTGTTTTTCCCTAAGTGAATCATTTTTGTTCCAGTATCTGCTTGTTGTCTATTGTTAGTTACTGCAACTGAGAAAAATTCTCCAATTGAGTTATCTCCTTTTAAAATACAAGAAGGATACTTCCAAGTTACTGCTGAACCTGTTTCTACTTGTGTCCAAGAGATTTTTGCGTTTTTATGACAAATTCCCCTTTTAGTTACAAAGTTGAAAACTCCACCAACACCCTCTGCATTTCCTGGGTACCAGTTTTGTACAGTAGAATATTTTATATCTGCTTCATCCATAGCGATTAATTCTACTACTGCAGCATGCAATTGATTTTCATCTCGCATTGGAGCTGTACATCCTTCCAAATAACTTACTTGAGAACCTTCATCGGCAATTAATAATGTTCTTTCAAATTGCCCAGTTCCTGCCTCATTAATTCTGAAATAAGTAGAAAGTTCCATTGGGCATTTTATTCCTTTTGGAATGTAGCAAAAGGAACCATCAGAAAATACGGCTGCATTTAGTGCAGAAAAGAAATTATCTCTAGCAGGGACAACTGTTCCTAAATATTTCTTTACTAACTCTGGGTGCTCTTGAATTGCATCTGATATTGGGCAGAAAATAATTCCTTTTTCAGCAAGTGTATCTTTAAATGTATTTGCTACAGAAACAGAATCCATTACGATATCTACAGCTACATTTGCTAATTTCTTTTGTTCATCAATTGAAATTCCTAACTTATCAAAAGTCTTTTTCATTTCAGGATCTAAATCATCTAAACTGTCCAAAACAGGTTTTTGTTTAGGTGCTGAATAATAGATTACATCCTGATAATTAGGTTTGGTATAGTTAATGTTTGCCCAATCAGGTTCTTCCATTTCCAACCAAGATTTGTATGCTTTTAATCGGTATTCCAACATCCATTCCGGTTCATTTTTCTTTGCAGAAATAATGCGCACCACATCTTCTGAAAGTCCCTTAGGGATGGTGTCTGATTCAATGTCTGTTGTAAATCCGTATTTATATTCGGTTGATGTTACCTTTTCTAATAACTCGTCTTCCGACTGTTTTTTTTGCTCACTCATTTTTGTAAATTATTATAAAGAAAAACTTTCCCCACAACCACAGGTTCTGCTTGCGTTTGGGTTGTTGAATACAAACCCTTTTCCGTTTAGTCCGTCAGAAAATTCTAAAGTAGTGCCAACTAAGTATAAAAAACTTTTTTTATTGATTAACAGTTTGATGTCATTGTTTTCAATTAGTTCATCTTCATCATTTTTTGAGTTATCAAAGTCTAATTTATAGTTTAAACCCGAACACCCTCCACTTTCAACACCAACTCTTACAAATTGTTTTTTTTCAGTGTCTTTATCTAGTAGATAAAGTAATCTTTCTTTTGCAGAATTACTTATTTTAATCATTTATTTAGAATAGCTCTCGTTAGGGCGGCAAATATACAAAATAAAGCGCATATTTTCTCTATCTTTGCAACATGAGTATATTTGAAGATAAAGGTGTGAATACAACCTCAATTGAGAGTTTGGGGGAGTTTGGTTTGATAGATCATTTAACAAATGGAATTACTACTAAAAATAGTTCAACTGTTAAAGGTATTGGTGATGATGCTGCTGTTATTGATATGGGAGATAAGTATCAATTAGTTAGTACTGATTTGTTAGTTGAGGGAGTTCATTTTGATTTAGCTTATATGCCATTAAAGCATTTAGGATACAAAGCAGTGGCTATAAATGTATCTGATATTTGCGCTATGAATGGAGATGCAAAACAAATAACTCTTGGGCTTGCTTTAAGTAATAGATATACAGTTGAGGCTCTTGAAGAATTATATGATGGAATAAAATTAGCTTGCGAACATTATGTGGTAGATTTAGTAGGAGGAGACACTACTTCTTCAACATCTGGCTTGATGATAAGCGTTACGGTTTTAGGTGAGGTTGACAAGAATAAAATTACTTATAGAAGTGGAGCAAAAATAAATGATTTAGTAGTTTGTACTGGAGATTTAGGTGCTGCTTATTTAGGACTTCAGATCCTAAATAGAGAGAAGGAAATGTTTAAGGAAAACCCTACAATACAACCTGATTTAACAGGCAATGATTATGTATTAAAAAGGCAATTAAAACCAGAAGCGGCTATAAAATACACTCGAATATTAAAAGACTTAGATATAGTCCCCACTTCAATGATAGATATTTCAGATGGACTTTCTTCTGAAGCGTTACATCTTTCAAAATCATCAGAAGTTGGGATTACTTTACATGAAGACAAAATCCCTGTAGATTATACTGCTATGAATTTAGCAAATGAGTTTAATATGAATCCTATTTTTTGCGCACTAAGTGGAGGAGAGGATTACGAATTGCTTTTTACTATTGGTCAAGAACATTATGAAAAATTAAAGAAAGATCCTGATTTTACTATTGTTGGTTTTGTAACTGATAAATCAGAAGGAAATAATTTTATAGCTAATGATGGAAGCTCACATCCTCTAACCGCACAGGGATGGGATGCCATGAAGAACAATTAATAAAGTATATTTTAATTATTCATTAAACCTTCAATTTCCTCTATTTCAATAGGAATATTTTTCATTAAATCATCTGGTCCGTTTGCTGTAACTAAGATGTCATTTTCTAATCTGATACCTAATTCTTCCTCCAAAATATAGATCCCGGGCTCGCAAGTAAACACCATCCCTTCTTTCATTGACCAATCAAAATTACCAACATCGTGTACATCAAGCCCTAAATAATGTGAAGTTCCGTGCATAAAATATTTTTTGTATAATGGTTTTAAAGGGTCTTGTTTTTGCACATCATGTTTATCCAAAAGTCCTAGCTCGATAAGTTCTAATTCCATTATTCTTCCAATTTCGGCATTATACTCTTTAAACTTTGTTCCTGGAGCTAGCATTTTAGTAGCTTCCTTCATCACATGTAAAACTGAATTGTAGACTGCTTTTTGTCGTTCAGAGAACTTTCCATTTACAGGTATAGTTCTTGTTAAATCAGAGGCATAATTTGCGTATTCTGCCCCAAAGTCCATGAGTAAGATATCTCCATCTTTACAAGCCTTGTTGTTTTCAATATAATGTAAAACGCATGAATCAACTCCAGATCCAATAATTGGTTGATAAGCAAACCCATTAGAGCGATTCCTTAAGAACTCATGCATTAACTCTGCTTCAATTTCATACTCCATTACTCCTGGCTTAATAAATGGAAGAATTCTTCTCAAACCTTTTTCTGTGATGTTACATGCATTTTGCATTAGTGCAATTTCAATATCAGACTTAATAACTCTTAACTCATGCATTATAGGAGCAACTTCCTTTATTGCTTTATTAGAGTATTTATCAGTCATCATATTTCTGAATCTGTCATCTCTTGTTTGAACATCAGATGCTGTTCTGCTATGAATATTTTTATTCAGATAGATGCTATCGCATTTTGAAACCATTTCATCCAATTTAGTTTCTAACTCATCTAACCAAAAAACAGTTTTAATTCCTGAAGCTTTAAAAGCATCATCTTTAGTGAGTTTTGCACCTTCCCAAATGGCAATATGCTCATTTGTTTCTTTTAAAAATAAAACTTCACGCATATTCTCATCAGGATGATTTGGAAATAAAACTAAAACACTCTCTTCTTGATCAACCCCACTTAACCAAAATAAATCATTGTTTTGTCTGAATGGCATAGTCCCATCTGCATTAGTTGGCATTATATCATTTGCATTAAAAATGGCTAGATTATCTCCTTTTATTTTAGCTTTAAATAATGTTCTATTTTTTATAAATAGTTGACTGTCAATTGTTAAGTATTTCATCTGTTTTTTTTAAAAGAATTTCAAAGGTAGTAAAATAAGGCTTATCTATAATTATTATGAATTAGAAAAATAGGTTGTTTATTTGCACTATCTACCTTACCTTTGCCGATTAATATTATAAAATAATAAAATGAGTAATGGATTGTCAAATTCTTCAGTTGGAAGAAAAGTGTTAATGGCCTTGTCAGGTTTTTTCCTGTTGTTTTTTTTAATGCAACATTTTGTAATCAATTTATTTTCGGTAATCAGTGCTGATTTATTTAATGAGATTTCTCATTTTATGGGAACAAATGGATTAATTCAGTTTGTACTGCAACCTATATTGATATTTGGATTTTTGTTTCATTTAGCAATGGGAATGTATTTAGAAAGGAAAAATAGTGCCGCTCGACCTATTAAATACGCAATGGACAAGCCATCAGAAAACTCTAATTGGATGAGTAGGAATATGCTTATTACAGGTATCATGGTAATGCTATTTTTAGGGTTACACTTCTATGATTTTTGGCTTCCAGAAATCAAAACAAAATTTATTGAAGGCGATTGGAGTGGATTGAATAATGGCGAATTTAGGTATTGGGAAGAATTACATCATAAATTTCAAGATATAATTAGAGTTTCAATTTATTGTGTTGCTTTTATTTTCTTAGGACTTCATTTATCTCATGGTTTTCAATCAGCGTTTCAGTCAGCAGGATTTAATCATAATAAGTACACTCCAATAATTAAGAAACTAGCAACACTTTATGCTATTATAATTCCTTTTGGATTTATATTTATTGCATTGTTCCATTATTTCACACAAAATTAAAAATTAAGCTATGTCAGTTTTAGATTCTAAGATTCCAGATGGGCCATTAAAAGATAAATGGACTAATCATAAAAACAAGATTGATCTTGTTAACCCGGCTAACAAAAGAAATATTGATATTATAGTTGTTGGCACTGGTTTGGCTGGTGGTTCTGCGGCCGCATCACTTGCCGAAATGGGATATAATGTAAAATCATTTTGCTATCAAGATTCTCCAAGAAGAGCGCACTCAATAGCGGCACAAGGAGGAATTAATGCAGCAAAAAATTATCAAAATGACGGGGATTCTGTTTATCGGTTATTTTATGACACGGTAAAAGGAGGAGATTACAGATCGAGAGAAGCAAATGTGCACCGCTTGGCAGAGGTTTCAGGAAATATAATTGACCAATGTGTAGCGCAAGGAGTTCCTTTCGGCAGAGATTATGGTGGGCTTTTAGATAATCGTTCGTTTGGAGGAGTATTAGTTTCCAGAACATTTTACGCTAAAGGACAAACAGGACAACAATTATTGCTAGGGGCTTATTCGGCATTGAACAGACAAATTGCAAAAGGAAAAGTTACTATGTACAATCGTCATGAGATGGTTGAATTGGTAAAAGTGAATGGAAAAGCAAGAGGAATTATTGCTAGAAATTTAGAAACAGGAGAATTAGAAAGACATTCGGCACATGCTGTTGTTATTGCTAGTGGAGGGTACGGAAATGTATTTTTCTTATCTACTAACGCAATGGGATCAAATGCAACTGCAGCTTGGAAAATTCATAAAAAAGGAGCGCATTTTGCAAATCCTTGTTACACACAAATCCACCCAACTTGTATTCCAAGAAGTGGTGAGCATCAATCTAAACTGACTCTAATGTCAGAGTCATTAAGAAATGATGGTAGAATTTGGGTCCCAAAAAACATTGATGATGTACTGGCAATTCGTGAAGGAACACTAAGTCCAACTGATTTATCAGAAGATCAAAGAGATTATTACTTGGAAAGAAGATATCCTGCATTTGGTAATTTAGTACCAAGAGATATAGCTTCAAGAGCTGCTAAAGAAATATGTGATGCTGGCTATGGGGTTAATAGTACAGGGGAAGCAGTATACTTAGATTTTTCATCTGCTATCCAAAGATATGGTAAGCAAGAAGCTGCAATTGCAAGATTACAAAACCCTTCTGAATCGGATATTTTAAAATTAGGAGAAGGGGTTATTGAATCAAAATATGGGAATCTTTTTCAGATGTATGAGAAAATTGTAGCAGAAGATCCATATAAAAAACCAATGATGATTTACCCGGCAGTACACTATACTATGGGAGGGGTTTGGGTAGATTATAATTTGATGACTTCTGTTGAAGGCTGTTATTGTATTGGAGAGGCAAATTTTTCTGATCATGGGGCAAATAGATTAGGTGCATCTGCCTTAATGCAAGGATTAGCAGATGGTTATTTTGTACTGCCTTATACTATTGGAAATTATCTTTCTAATGAAATTAGAACTGGAAAAATTTCTACTGAAGCCGCAGAGTTTGTTGCCGCTGAAAAAGAAGTTTCAGATAGAATTGAAAAATTAATGAATATAAAAGGCACAAAATCTGTTGACCATTTCCATAAGTTATTAGGTAAAGCAATGTGGGAATATGTTGGTATGACTCGTAATGAGAAAGGGCTTAAAAAAGCAATGGCCGAAATAAAAAAAATACGTACTGATTTTTGGAGTGATGTAAAAATTCCTGGAGACAGAAACTCTTTAAACCGTGAGCTAGAAAAAGCGGGTAGAGTTGCTGACTTTTTAGAATTAGGAGAGCTTTTTGCAAAAGACGCTCTGCATAGAAACGAAAGTTGTGGTGGGCATTTTAGAGAAGAATCAGTAGAGCTAGACGGTTTGCAAAAAGGAGAAGCAAAAAGAAATGATACCGATTATGCTTATGTTGCAGCTTGGGAATATAAAGGAGAACCTGCTGATGCAGTAATGCACAAAGAAGAGTTAGAATTTAATGATATTGAATTGAAACAAAGATCTTACAAATAAGAATATGGATTTAACACTTAAAGTCTGGAGACAGAAAAATAGAGAAGAAAAAGGAGGTTTAGAAACCTATAAGGTCACTGGAATTTCAGAGCATGCTTCTTTTTTAGAAATGCTTGACATTATGAATGAACAATTAATAAAGGAGGGCACAGAACCTGTGGCTTTTGATTATGATTGCCGTGAGGGAATTTGTGGTACTTGTTCTCTTTATATTAATGGAGAGGCCCATGGGCCTGATAGAAAAGTAACTACTTGCCAACTTCATATGCGTATGTTTAAAGATGGTGAAACTATTTATATTGAACCTTGGAGATCGGCTGCTATGCCAGTTATTAAGGATTTAATTGTAGACAGATCGTCTTTTGATAGAATTCAGCAATCCGGAGGGTTTGTTTCAGTAAATACATCTGGAAATACACAAGACGCAAATGCATTGCCAATACCTAAAATGAATGCTGATTTGGCTTTTGATGCTGCTGCTTGTATTGGATGTGGCGCTTGCGTCGCAACCTGTAAAAATTCTTCAGCTATGCTATTTGTTGCTGCTAAAGTTTCACAATTTGCTTATTTGCCACAAGGACAAGTAGAAGCAAAACAAAGAGTATTGAATATGGTAGAGCAAATGGATAAAGAAGGATTTGGGAATTGTACTAATACAGGTGCTTGTGAGGTAGAATGTCCGAAAAGTATTTCTATTAAATACATTGCAAAAATGAACAGAGAGTTTTTATCTGCTTCTTGTTCGTCAGAGAGTTAAAAGAAACCTAATATTATATAAAAAAGCAATTTCATTTGAACTTGCTTTTTTATGCTTTTACTTTCTATAGTTTGCTTTCTTCTTTTTTCTATTTGCAAAGAATTCTTGTTTTTTTCTATTCTTTTCTTTCTCAAATTCTTTCTTTTCTTGAGCATTCATTGGCTTGTCAGTTTGAGGGAAAGGATGGTCTTTAATTGCATCAATTTTTTTACCAATTAGCGTTTCAATATCTTTAATATAAGCATTTTCTTCAGGTCCAGAAATTGAAATTGAAATTCCTTCTTTTCCTGCCCTTCCACATCTTCCTATTCTATGCACATAAGTTTCGGATTCATTAGGTATGTTGTAATTCAGTACATGTCTTAACTCATTTATATCAATTCCTCTTGCAGCAATATCAGTTGCCACTAATACTCTCATCCCTCCATCTTTAAATGATTTCAAAGCGTTCTGCCTTTGGTTTTGAGATTTATCTCCATGTATTGCAGCAGCTTCAATATTCTTCTTTTTAAGATTTTTCACAATCTTATTCGCTCCATGTTTGGTTCTTGAAAAAACCAGAATTTGTTTTATTTCTTTATCCTTTAAAATATGAAATAATAATTCTTTCTTACTTGTTTGATTTGTGAAATAAACATATTGTTGTATTGTTTCTGCTGTTGATGAAACTGGAGCAACTGATACATTTTTAGGGTTTTTCAAGATTGTTTTTGATAACTCTAAAATATTTTTTGGCATAGTAGCTGAAAAGAAAAGAGATTGTCTTTTCTGAGGAAGCATTTTTATAATCTTTTTGATATCATGAATAAAACCCATATCCAACATTCTATCAGCTTCATCTAATACAAAATATTTCACATCTTTTAGCGTGATGTATCCTTGCCCGATAAGATCAAGCAATCTACCTGGAGTTGCAATTAAAACATCTACTCCCGCATCAAGTCTTTTTACTTGTTTCATTTGCTTTACCCCTCCATAAATAACCGTATTTTTAATAGAGTTATATTTTGAGTAATCAGTAAAATTCTCAGCAATTTGAATAGCAAGTTCTCTAGTAGGGGTAACAATAAGTGCCTTTACTTTTCTTTTTCCTTGGTTTTGAGATTCGTTTTCTAAATGATGTAAAATGGGTAATGAAAAAGCAGCAGTTTTACCTGTTCCTGTTTGAGCAGTGCCTAGCACATCATTTCTATTTAAGATAAGCGGAATGGCCTTAGCCTGAATTGATGTCGGAGTTTCGTAATTTTGATCTTTCACTGCTTTTTGCAATGAGTTATGTAGTTTTAAATCTTCAAATGTCATATAGTAATATTGTTTTGCAAGTGTAAGTATATTACAAATGATAGCCTATTCAACTGCAGTTTATTGCAAATTATTATGTTTGCTGTATGAAAGAATCACTTTCGATATCCTTAATACAAGCTAATCTTCATTGGGAAGATGTGGATGCAAATTTAAATCATTTTGATAAACTGATTTCTGTTATTAACGAAATTGATTTAATTTTACTTCCTGAGATGTTCAACACTTCTTTCTGCCCAAAATCTAATCATTTGTCTGAATCAATGAATGGGAAATCTGTTAGTTGGATGAAGGAAATATCAAAGAAAAAAAAATGCGTTATTGCTGGCTCATTAATGATAAATGAGGAGGGTAAAGTTTATAATCGCCTAGTTTGGATTAGTAAGGATGGGCAGATTTCTACTTATGATAAAAGACATTTATTTTCATTAATAGAGGAGGAAAGACATATTGCAAAAGGAGTTAAGCGTTTAATTGTAGAGCTAGAAGGTTGGAAAATTTGCCCTCTTATTTGTTATGATTTGCGTTTTCCAGTTTTTAGCAGAAATAATGGAGATTATGATTTGTTAATCTATTTGGCAAATTGGCCAATAAAAAGAATTGATGCTTGGGATACGCTTTTAAAAGCGCGTTCCATAGAAAATCAGTGTTTTACTATTGGAGTGAACAGAGTAGGTGAAGATGGAAATGGAATACCATTTAATGGATATACAAAAGTTTTTGATGCTTTTGGGAAGGAACTGCTTTCAGCTAAAGAAAATATGGAAGAAGTTCTGCAAATTGAAATTAGTTTGGATGATTTAAAATTGAAAAGAAGGCAAATGAATTTCCTGAAAGATAGAGATAATTTTACTCTACAATAAGCCACTCTAATTCCAAATCCCAATTGGAACGAATAGTTATTTCTGATGGGTAAATTTGCACTTTCTCTACCTGTACTTTGTTTATCCAACTTCCAGTTGTCCACTTTCTATCTTCATTTAAATCACTAATATATTTCAGTTGATATTTCCCTGCAATAAGTTCATCTAAAATATATGGTGGATTAGTAAATGAGAATTCTTTAACTACTTTTTTATTTTGCAAAAGTTGGAAAATACAAGGTGTATTAGTGCTACTTATAATTTCAAGTTTTCCATATGAAATTTCTTTTTTTGTAAGAGTTTTCATTGATAAACTATCAGAAGAAAGGCTGTCAGTTTTTATTCCATTTGTGTCTGAATTTGCACTATCAATTTCTATTACAGGATTGAATGAAAATAGGAAAAAAAAGCTATCAGTTTCTGCATTTACGCAACTATCTAAATATGCAATACTTTCATCTTCATTGTAGATGAAATCAAATTCAGTAAGAGCAACAACTTTGTAGTTTTTAGCGTTTAAATTAGGGAAGTGAAAGTTACCTTCTTTATCAGTTTTTGCAATGTAATTGGGATTTTCTTTAAAGATAATAGTGTCATTTTTATTTTCTTCAAAAAGCATAATCCAAGCATTTTCTATTTCCTCTAAAGTATAAGCATCTTGTAGTCTACCACTTAAAGTTAGCGTGTCCAAAACATCAGAAGTTGAGAAAATATAGTTAAGCGTATCAAGTATGTTTCCTTCATTTAAATCTTTAATACAAGTGTTTAACGATAGATTGTAGGTTACGTTTTCTGAAAGTGTATCTTCAATAGTTAAGGATAGCTCTGTTCCTTTTATTATCTTTTGAATTCGTTTATTAATTGGTGGTGAAATGTAAAAATTTTCTTCCCAATTATTTAGTACAATAAATTCGTCAAATTCAAATGAAACAATTTTTTTATTAAGATGCCGCAAATTTTTTGTACTGTTTATTTTTTGTAATTTAGGAGCATTAATATCTTTTACGCCACCAGTAGGGGCTACTATATTAGCACAGGAAACAAGATGCAATACAATACATATTTGAAGCAATTTTTTCATTAAGGCAAATAAACAAATAAATTTCCATAACTTTTCACTAGTCACTTGTAACTCATAACTTTATTTTATGCTACATCAATAGTTTCGATAGTTAATTTATTACTTTACCTTCTTGTAGTTTTTGTGCGCAAGCTACCAATGATATGTCAGTTGTTATTACATCATCAACGATTAGAATACGCATCTCCTTTAGTTTTTTTACTACTCTTTAAATTCATGAGAGTTCATCATGCTCACCTATCTTATAGGTCTTTTTTTCTTATTTGATAATCGGCATTTTCTATTCTTATACATGACTTTTCATTCAGTTATTGCGTAAGCCAATTGTTTGCCAAGGGAAATGTACACATTTTTTCTTCTACATATTTCCATTGGCGTATTAATTTCTGCGTATTCCTAGATTTATTAAAATCAAAAATTCCAGCCGCATTTTCTAGTTTTATTCTATCCAAAAACTTTCAATTACATTATTTTACTATTAATAAAGCAATCAGTTTTTGGCGTTTGATGCAAGCAAGATATATAAAATAAGGCTATAAAATCTTTTACAAATACCTTCCAATACCTTTACTCTTTAGTAAATAAAAAAACCTGCCAATTAGCAGGTTTTTTTATTTAAATATTTAGAACATTTTATCCGCATTTGCTGTAACCACAGCTAACGCATTTCAAACAACCTTCTTCATAAACTAACCCTTCATCTCCACATTCTCCACAAGTATGATCGTTTACAGCTGTTCCGTTAGCAATAAATGTTTTTAATGCTCTTACTACTCCACTTTTCCAAGTATTTATGTTCTCATCATAAAGGTTCATTTTACCAATTAAATCAACAACATAGTGCAATGGCATTCCATGTCTTAAAACTCCAGAAATCAATTTTGCATAGTTCCAGAATTCTTTATCAAAAGAACGAGATAAACCTCCCATAGTTACTTTGTACCCTTCCTTATCTTCATATTGGAAGTCATATTGAGATGATCCATCTTCTCTTTTATTTTTAATAATCCAACCGTATTCCACAGCTGCAGGCATATTAAATACATCCTCTGTTTTGCCTGTAAATATTTCGTAAGGTCTTCCGTTTAATAATCCTACAACTGCAATCCATTTTTCTTTATTATTTTGGAAGCGCACTACTTTTGCATCTAATCTTTTTGGTCTTGATGGCGCTTTTGTCTCTCTAAACTCAGAGTTTTCCAAAATAGTATCTTTCTTTTCATCAGCAGAAACCAATACACCAGACCTTGAGCCATCTCTATAAACTGTAATTCCTTTTGTTCCTTGCTTCCAAGATTCTAAGTAAATATTACTTACCTCTTCGAGAGAAACATCATTAGGTAAATTGATTGTTGAGCTGATTGAATGTGTAACGTATTTCTGAACTGCTGCTTGCATTTCAACTCTTTTATTCCAGTTAATTTCTGGAGCTGTACTTCCAGCATAAGGGCTTTTTGAAATGTCAGTTTCACCTGATACTTCCATCCATGTTTTTAAGTTATGGTGGTAAACATTAAATTCTTGCCACTTATCTCCTGAGTCATCAATAAAGTCAACTTTTGCTTCTCTATCTTGCTCATTTAATTTTCTTCTTCTTTTGTAGTGCGTCATAAATACTGGCTCAATTCCTGAAGAAGTTTGAGCTAGCATACTTAATGTCCCTGTTGGAGCAACAGTACTAATTGATATATTTCTTCTTCCAAACTTCATCATTCTCTCATAAACATCAGGAAGCTCTTTTTCTAGCATTTGAACAAATTCTGATGTTTTTTCAATTTTAGAATCAAATCCAACAAAACTTCCTCTTGAAAGAGACATATCTATTGAACTATCAAATTCAGCTCTACATTTTTCTTTCATCATTGATTCAACCATTGCTATAGCCTCATCAGAATCAATTGCCATCCCAAGTGCTGCAACCATATCAGCTAAGGCAGTAAACCCAAGCCCTGTTCTTCTACCTTCTTTGCCAGTTTTTAATAACAGCTCCCAAGTTTCTTTCTCTACCATTTTTATATTCTCGGGCTCGTCATCAGCATCAACTTTATCCAAGATTCTACCAATTGCTTCAGTCTCTAAGTCAACTAAATCATCCATTAATCTTTGTCCCTCATATGTAGCTTTGTAGAAATCTTCCATTCTGAATGATGCATCTTTTGTAAATGGGTTATCAACAAAATTGTAAAGGTTTAAAGCAATTAGTCTACAACTATCTCCTCCTTGCATTGCAATTTCAGAACAAGGGTTAGTTGATGTATTTTTATATCCAGGATAAACAGAAGAAGTTGAATACCAATGTTGACGATCCCAGAAAATTAAGCCTGGCTCGGCAGTATTATGTGCACATTCAATAATAGTACTCCAAAGTTCTTTTGCATTTACAGTTTTTGTAAATTTAGGATTGTCAGATTCAATTGGCCACTTATGAGTGTATTCAGCATTTGCCTCGACGGCATGCATAAATTCATCAGAAAGTCTGATAGAAATATTTGCACCTGTAACTTTTTGCAAATCTTGTTTTATAGTAATAAAATCCTCAACATCAGGATGTGCAATATCCATAGAAAGCATAAGAGCTCCCCTTCTTCCGTTTTGAGCGACTTCTCTAGTAGTATGCGAGAATCTATTCATAAATGAAACAGCTCCTGAAGTACTTCCTGCGGCATTAGAAACACTTGAACCTGCTGGTCTTAAATTTGAAATATCAACTCCAACTCCACATCTCCTTTTAAATAATTGTGCTAATTGTTGGTCAGTGTAAAATACACCACCATAAGAATCATGTAATTCGGGAACAACAATACAATTAGATAAAGAAGCTAATTTATAATGATTACCAAGTGAGCTCATTACACTACCTTGCGGAATAATGTAGCCAAACTCTTTAAATAAGCTGTAAACTTTTGCTTCTGTTAAATCTTCTCTTTCTTGCCCGTATTTTGATAAGAATTTTGCACTTCCGTTTAGATTGTATTTTAATTTATAATCTGCTTCAATTCTCCCAAATTCCTTTGCCATTCTTTTGTGCATATCATCAGGATTTTTCTCTACAAATTCTCCATCATAATCTTTCATGGCATACTTATTCATCCAAGTAGTTCCCGCTAATTCATCACCATTAAAATAGGCAACTGCAGATTCTAAGACTTCTTCATAAGTATATGTTTTTTGTTTTTTAGCTTTTGTCAAAACTTCTTTTTGTTTTTTTGATATTGTTGTCATTTGGCTTCCTCTTTTGAGCAGTTAATTATCCTTATTTTTTTTGTGATTACAAGTTTAGAAATAAAGTGAACTGTACAACAACATTGAACTTGCGGTTCTCAACAGATTTTTCAACAAAAAGTTAATAAGTAACTTAAGTGATTGATAACTAATTAAATGAATTTAATATCAAAATTCTATTAATAATAGTTCTTTATATTTATCCTATTTTTTTGAAGAATAAAAAAATAAACTTCTGCCTTTTACACAAACACCTCATTTAGAATACTTTCAAATAATAGCCTCCCATCTTGGTTATTTAATTCTCTATCAGCAGCTCTTTCAGGGTGTGGCATCATTCCAAAAACATTTCTATCTTTATTGCAAATCCCTGCAATATTCATTAATGATCCATTAGGGTTTGCTTCCTCAGTAATATTCCCATCTATATCAGAATATTTGAATAAAATTTGATCGTTTAACTCTAGTAATTTTAAAGTTTCTTCATCAGCGAAATACCTTCCCTCACCATGTGCAATAGGAATTTTAACTGCTTTTTCAGCATACTTTTTGGTAACTAGAGTATTATTAGTTGAAGCCTTTAAATAAGTGTTTTTACAGATAAATTTGTGAGAAGTATTGTGTAATAGAGCACCAGGTAATAATCCACTTTCGGTCAGAATTTGAAATCCATTGCAAATTCCCATTACATAACCTCCAGAATTAGCAAAGCCAATCACCTCCTTCATAATTGGTGAAAATTTTGCAATTGCTCCTGACCTTAAATAATCACCATAAGAAAATCCTCCAGGTAAAATGATAAAATCAACTCCTTGCAAATCAGTATCTTTATGCCAAAGTTCAACAGCTTCTTGCCTCATTATTTTTTCAATAACGTAAAGCATGTCTTTGTCACAATTAGAGCCAGGAAAAACAACTACACCAAATTTCATATTCTTATTTTTAATGTTGCAAATTTACACATTATAAGCAATCAAGTACTTATAATAGAAAGAAGAAAACACTAATATTACAAATAAAATGTTAGCAATTTTTCTACTCTTAGCATACACAAAGTAATTCCCAATAATTACAGCTAAAGGAGTTAGAGTAAAGTAAAAATAATTATTACCAGAATACAGTGCAATAATAATGCTAATTACAAAATACCAAAAAATTGATAAGAATGATTTTCGTGACTTAATACTTTTTTTATAAAGCCATTTGAAAAGCTCAATAATTGAAACAAAACTAATTAAAGATAACACACCTAGCCAAATATTTAACGGACTAGCATTCCAAGTTAATTCTGGATTTTTAATTAGTTCAAATTGAGTAAATTCAGGAATAACAAAGGATGAGTTGATTAAAAATGTATATACAAAATAGAAAATATAAGGCACTGTCAATCCTAGCAATATCACGAAAAATGTCCGCCAATTATTGTTAGCGTAATTAATACCGCTTACTAAAAATAAAAGTGAAAAATAAATAGTATTTGGAAATATAACTGAAACGATGGAAAGTAATAATGCAGCGTTAAAAAATTCTGAAAAAGGATAATCTTTTTGGTAACTTTCTAAGATAAAGTTTAGGAAAAAAAGTAAAATAAAAGAGGAGGCCCATTCATTTAAACTATTTACAAAGCTACTACCAATTAGAATAAAAACAAACCCAATTACAAAATTATCTTTTTTGATAATGTTCTTTTCGTAAATCAAATTGTTTAATCCTAACGCTTGAAAAAATGGAAGAGCTAAGCCAAAAAAAAACACTATATAAGAAGAAGTATTACTATTTATAAAAATGGTATTAAAATCATAATTTATCAGTGGAATGCTGATGAAAAAAACGCAAAAAAACACAAAAAATAGAATTATTGTAGGTTTCGGATTTATAAGATGTTTTAAAAACATTATACTTGATAAAAATTATTTAAATTTGCTGCTGTAAATTAAAACAAAAATTATGAATAAGATTTGGTACGCAATTGGAGATTCTTTTGATTACTTATTTGCTATGGCTGATGGCATTGGTAATACAATAAACTATATCTATATTGGAGTTATATTTGCTTTTCTTGTAGTATGGGTGGGCAAAATGCTAAAACACAGAAAGGATAATGAAGAGCACGCGCCTTTATAAATCGAAACCTATATCTTTACGATAATATTTCCCTCTAAAGGAAATTTTTTCAGCACTTGCAAATGATTTTGCAAGTGCTTTTTCTATATTTTCTCCAAAAGACGTTAAAGCAATTACTCTTCCTCCGCTAGTTCTTAATTGTTCGTTTTCATTTTTTGTTCCTGCATGAAATACGATACTTTCTGTAACATCTTCTATCCCACTTATTGCTTCTCCTTTTTCATAAGATTGAGGATAACCTTTTGAAACTAACATTACTGTTGTGGCGGCTTGGTCGTTAATATTTAAATCTTTTTCACTGAAAGTTCCATCATCAATTCCTTTTAAAAGATTTAAAAGATCTGATTTAATTCTGGGTATCACAACTTCAGTTTCAGGGTCTCCCATTCTTACATTATATTCAATGACTTTCGGCTGACCTTTCACATTTATAAGTCCAATAAAAATAAATCCTTTATAAGTAATTCCATCTTTTTTTAATCCTTCAACAGTTGGTTTTACTATTTCCCTTTCCACTTTTTCAATGTAAAATCTATCAGCAAATGGAACTGGTGATATTGCTCCCATTCCTCCAGTATTTAGTCCTGTATCTCCCTCTCCAATTCTTTTATAATCTTTTGCTGAAGGAAGAATTTTGTAAGAGTCACCATCAGTTAAAACAAATACTGAAAGTTCTATTCCACTTAGAAACTCCTCAATTACTACTGTTGAAGATGCATTTCCAAATTTTGCATCAGCAACCATAGCTTTTAGTTCGGTTTTTGCTTCTTGTAAATTATCTAAGATTAAAACTCCTTTCCCCGCTGCTAATCCATCTGCTTTTAAAACATAAGGAGCATCTAAGCTTTTTAAAAATTCGTAACCCTCTTCTAAATTTTTTTTTGTAAAGGCTTGATATTTTGCAGTTGGAATTGCATGGCGAATCATAAATTCTTTTGCAAATTCTTTGCTGCCTTCAAGTCTTGCCCCATCTTTTGATGGGCCAATTAATGATATGTTTTGTAATTCCTCATCCTCTTGGAAAAAGTCATAAATACCATTTACTAATGGATCTTCTGGTCCTACGACTACCATTTCTATTCCCTTTGAAAGTGTAAATTTTTTAATGCTTTCAAAATCATTTACATCAATTTCAACATTATTGCCTACCTCTGCTGTACCTGCATTTCCTGGTGCAATAAATAAATTATTGCAACTACTGCTTTTTGCAATTTTCCATGCAAAAGCATGTTCTCTTCCACCACTTCCTAAGATCAGTACATTCATATTTTTAACTATCCATTGTGTTTAAGATTTCCTCAGTCAATTCCATATTATGAAATACTTGTTGGACATCATCATTTTCTTCTAGTAAATCTAAAAGCTTTAATACTTTTTCTGCCTGTTCAATAGTAATTGTTTTAAAATTATTTGGGATTCTTTGCAATTCAGAATTCTTAATTTCAATCCCAAGTTCTTCTAATTTGACTTGCATATTATTAAAGTCAGTGAAATCACAATATACTGTAACGGCCTCTTCATCTACCTCCAATTCTTCTAATCCACCATCAATTAGTTCCATTTCTAACTCTTCAACATCTATAGTGATATTCTCAGGATCAATTGTAAAAACCCCTTTCCTGTCAAAGATAAACTCTAAGGAGCCATTTGTCCCCATTGCGCCATCACATTTGCTGAAATACGAACGAACATCAGCAACAGTACGATTGTTATTGTTAGATGCACAATCTACAAAAACTGCAATCCCATGAATTGCATAACCTTCTAAACTCATTTCTTCATAGTTTGCAGTATCCTTATCACTAGCTTTTTTGATAGCACGCATTACATTATCCTTGGGCATGTTTGCTGCCTTTGCATTTTGCATTACTTGCCTTAATCTAGAATTTGTATCAGGATCAGGACCTCCTTCTTTTACAGACATTACAATATCTTTTCCAATTCTTGTGAAAGTTTTAGCCATTTTCGACCACCTTTTCATCTTTCTGGCCTTTCTGAATTCAAATGCTCTTCCCATATTTTAGTTTTTAATCATCTAGTTTTAATACAGCCATAAATGCATTTTGTGGAATTTCAACATTACCAACCTGTCTCATTCTTTTCTTCCCTTTTTTCTGTTTTTCTAATAGCTTTCTTTTTCTTGAAATATCCCCTCCATAACATTTTGCAGTTACATCTTTCCTCAATGCTTTTACAGTTTCTCTAGAAATAATCTTAGCTCCAATTGCTGATTGTATAGCAATATCAAACTGCTGCCTTGGAATTAATTCTTTTAATTTAGCGCATAATTTTTTCCCTAAAGCATAAGAATTTGTTTTGTGTACTAATGCTGACAATGCATCAACAGGATCTCCATTTAACAAAATATCAAGTTTAGCTAAAACTGATGTTCTGTACCCAATAGGATAATAATCAAAAGACGCATAACCTTTAGAGACAGATTTTAGTTTATCATAGAAATCAAATACAATTTCACCAAGTGGCATTTCAAAAGTAAGTTCAACTCTATCAGTAGTTAAATAAACTTGATTGGTTAACTCTCCTCTTTTAGCAATACACAGTGTCATCACAGAACCAATAAAATCAGCTTTTGTAATAATTTGTGCACGGATATATGGTTCTTCTACACTTTCCAAAATACTTGGGTCGGGGTAATCCGTAGGATTATGAATCTCTAATTTTTTGCCTGCTCTTGTGTAAGCAAAATAAGATACGTTTGGAACTGTTGTAATTACAGTCATATTAAACTCTCGTTCTAATCTTTCCTGCACGATTTCCATGTGCAACATTCCTAAAAACCCACATCTAAACCCAAAACCAAGTGCTGCAGATGATTCTGGAGCATATGTTAAAGAGGCATCATTTAATTGCAGTTTTTCCATGGAGTTTCTAAGCTCTTCAAAATCTTCCGTATCAACGGGATAAATTCCTGCAAAAACCATTGGTTTTACTTCCTCAAATCCTTTTACTGCGTCAGTTGCTGGATTTTCAGCTGTAGTAATAGTATCACCTACTTTTACTTCTCTTGCGTCTTTTATTCCTGATATGATGTAACCAACCTCACCAGCTTTTAATGATTTTTTTGGAAATTGTTTTAAGCGTAAAGCACCAATTTCATCAGCATGGTACTTCATATCTGTAGCCATGAACTTTACCTCTTGCCCCTTTTTTATTTCCCCATTTATAATTTTAAAATAGGCTTCTATACCTCTAAATGTATTGTAAACTGAATCAAATATCATAGCTTGCAAAGGGGCGTCAATATTACCTTCTGGATGAGGGACCCGCTCTACAATTGCAGTTAAAATATTTTCAATTCCAATACCTGTTTTTGCACTTGCAGGAATAATATCTTCATTTGCACAGTCAATTAAATCAATAATTTGATCTTTTACCACCTCAGGCTCTGCAGAAGGTAAATCAATTTTATTGAGTACAGGAATAATTTCTAAATCATGTTCTAAAGCCAAATATAAATTTGAAATTGTTTGTGCCTGAATCCCTTGTGCAGCATCAACAATTAAAAGCGCACCTTCACAAGCTGCAATTGATCTTGATACTTCATAAGAAAAATCAACATGCCCAGGAGTGTCAATTAAATTAAGGATATACTCTTCACCTTTATGCGTATATTCCATCTGTATTGCATGACTTTTAATGGTGATTCCTCTTTCTTTTTCAAGGTCCATATTATCTAAAAGTTGAGACTCAGCTTCTCTCTCAGTAACCGCCCCTGTGAATTCTAATAATCTATCAGCCAAAGTTGATTTACCATGGTCAATATGTGCAATAATGCAAAAGTTTCTGATTTTTTTCATGAGTTGCGAAAATACATTTTTTCACTTGAATAGACACTTGTATTTTAGACTAGATATTTTAGTATATTTGTCATCCAAAAAATAAAAAAAATGAGTAAAAAAGTTGCGATTAGTAGAAGAAGGCATTTTTTTAAAGCAATTACTTGGAATTTGCTAGCTATGACCACTACATTTGTTGTGTTGTCATACTTACCTCAATTTTTTGGTTTAAAACCATTAGATAAAAGTTCAGTGGGATGGCTAGTCATTTTGGATAGAGTATTAAAATTATTATTTTATTATTTCCATGAAAGAGCTTGGTTTGCATCTAATTTAGGAGTTATTAAACCACCAAAAGATTAAATCGTCTAATCATCTTTCTTTAAGATGTAGTTGATTTTAATTTCATTTTCTTCACGAAATTTTTCTTCCATTTCTTCATCAATTTCCCATTGGTATTTCTTGCGTTTTGGCCCTTCATTTTTGTAGAATAGTGCAACAATAATTCCAGCAACAAAACCTGCTAAATGTCCTTCCCATGATACAGCTTCATCTGTTGGGAGTATCCCCCAAATCATTGAGCCATATAAAAAGATAACTACTAATGATACTGCAGATAATCTTGGATTTTTACGAATTATCCCGCTTACTAAAATAAAGGATGCAAGCGCATAAATTATGCCACTTGCACCAATGTGGAATGATGGCCTTCCAATTATCCAAAGCCAAAACCCTGAAATAAAAAATAGCCATAAAAATATTCTTGTTGCAATCTTTCTATAGAATGAAAAAAGCATTCCTCCTAATATAAGTACAGGATAACTATTGTTTAACAAGTGAGTAAAATCTTTGTGAATAAATGGTGAAAAAAGGATTCCCTTAAGGCCGCTAAAAGTTTGAGGAGAAACTCCGAATTTTACAAATGAAAAGTTAAAATTTACCTCAATGATTTTAACCAACCACATTGTAAGTAAAAATAAAAATGGCACAAATAAACTACTATAAATTTCTTTTTTATCTGATTTATTCATCTGAAAATTTTGAAGAGTAAAAGTAAACAATTAATGCTTATAAATTGTATTTTTACAACAGATGAAAGAAGAAAAGAAATTATTTTTATTAGATGCTTTTGCGCTTATTTACAGAGCATATTTTGCTTTTGCAAAAAACCCTAGAATTAACTCTAAGGGATTAGATACCTCAGCAGTTTTTGGTTTTGTGAATACTTTAAATGAAGTGATAAGAAAGGAAAAACCAACTCATATTGCAGTTGTTTTTGATAGGCCAACACCTACACTTAGGCACATAGAGTATCCAGAATATAAAGCTCATAGAGAAACAATGCCTGAAGGATTGCGTGATGCTTTGCCCTACATTGACAAGTTGTTGGAGGCATTTAATATTCCTAAACTGTATAAAGATGGGTTTGAGGCTGATGATGTGATTGGAACTTTGGCAAAAAAAGCTGAAAAGGAAGGATTTCAAACTTATATGATGACTTCCGATAAGGACTTTGCTCAACTAGTGTCAGAAAATATATTTATGTATAGGCCAGGAAATAAATGGCAACCTACTGCAATTTGGGGTATCCCTGAGGTGCTTGAAAAATTTGACATTCAAAGAGTTGATCAGGTAATTGACTACTTAGGGATGATGGGAGACGCATCTGATAATATCCCTGGAATACCTGGGGTTGGGAAAAAGACAGCACAAAAGTTTATTAAAGAGTACGGTTCAATGGAAGGTCTTTTTGAGAATACTGCTGACTTGAAAGGGAAGATGAAAGAGAAAGTTGAATCAGCAAAAGAAATTGGATTGCTTTGTAAAAAGTTAGCTACCATAATTACAGATGTCCCAATTGAATTAGATGAAAAATCCTTGATTATTTCTTCTAGAAATGAAGAAAAGATAAGAGAACTTTTTGATGAGTTAGAATTTAAAACACTTTTACAAAGGGTGCTTGCCTCAAATCCCTCTACTTCAGTACCTAAGAAAGAAATTATTATTGAAAAGAAAGAATTAACTCCAACATCTCAATTTGATTTATTTGCAGAACCAGTTGAGCGGCAGAAAAAAGTAACTCCAAAAAGTAACTTTAAATTAGCTACTAAGGATACTTTCAAGAATATTGTTGCTGAAATTGAAAATAATAAAAAGTTTTCTTTCAGTATTATTACAGATACAAATGATTCTTTAACTTCAAAGTTAGTAGGAGTTTCATGCAGTTATAATGATAATAATGGGTACTATATTCCGTTTTTAGACCAAAATATTAAGCACATAAAATCAATTTTTGAAAATGAGGAAATCATTAAAATCGGGTATGATTTAAAATTTGCAATTAAGGTTTTAAATAATCATAATATAAATTTAAAGGGGGCGTTTTTTGATGTGCAAATTGCTCATTATTTATTGCATCCTGATATGCGACATTCCTTAGATATTATTGCAGATAATTATTTAAATTTAATAATGGTTGAAGAACAATCTATTACAGGAAAAGGGAAAACAAAAAGCTTACTTTCTGAAATTAATAGCGATAATATATGTGATTTTGCAAGTGAAAAATCATCAGTAATATTTAAGCTTGCTCCTATTTTTGAAAAAGAAATGAAGGAAGTTGAGGTTTTTGATTTGTTTGAAAAAATTGAAATTCCTTTAACTAAAGTTCTTGCTAAAATGGAATTAGAAGGAATAGCTTTAGATGTTGAAATGCTACATAATTATAGCACACAATTAACATCTGAACTTCAATTGCTTGAGAATAAAATTCATCAGTTAGCTGATGAAGAGTTTAATATCTCTTCTCCAAAACAAATGGGAGAAATTCTTTTTGCAAAAATGGTTCTCAGTAAAAAACCTAAAAAAACAAAATCAGGACAATACTCTACTTCAGAAGAAACTTTGCTAAAATTAAAAGATACTCACCCAATTATTGACGAAATTCTGACTTTTAGAGGCGTTAAAAAACTCCTTTCAACTTATGTTGATGCATTGCCAGAATTGGTTAATACTGAAACCAAAAGAATTTATACTACTTTTAATCAGTCTGTAGCTTCAACTGGAAGATTATCATCAGTAAATCCAAACATACAAAACATTCCTATTAGAACAAAAAGAGGGATGAAAGTCCGTGAGGCATTTATCCCTAAAGATAAAAATTACACTTTAATGGCTGCTGATTATTCTCAAATTGAATTGAGGATTATGGCATCATTAAGTAAAGATGAAGGTATGCTTACTGCATTTAATAATGGTGTTGATATTCATTCTGCTACTGCTGCAAAAGTTTTTAAAGTTGATGTTAAGGATGTGGATAGAAACATGCGTTCGCAAGCTAAATCTGTAAATTTTGGAATTATTTATGGTATCTCCGCTTTTGGTCTTTCGCAGAATATTGGTGTTAGCCGTACTGAAGCAAAGGAGATAATTGATAATTATTTTGAGCAATTTCCAAAAGTAAAAGAATATATGGATTGGTCAATAGAGCAGGCTCGCGAGAAAGAATATGTAGAGACTATTATGGGAAGAAGAAGGTACCTGAAAGATATAAATGCTAGGAATGGAATGATAAGAGCTATGGCTGAAAGAAATGCTATAAATGCGCCTATTCAAGGTTCAGCTGCTGATATTATAAAAATTGCAATGATTAATATTCAGCAAGCAATGGAGGAAAGAGAGATGAAATCAAAAATGTTGTTGCAAGTACATGATGAACTGGTGTTTGACATGCATAATTCTGAATCTTCAGAATTAAAAACCCTTGTAAAAGAGAAGATGGTACAAGCAGTTAGTTTGCAAGTTCCTTTAATTGTTGATATTGGAGAAGGATTAAATTGGTTAGAAGCTCACTAAATCTACTTCTTTTTAAAAAGTAAGTATAAAGCCACTATTGCAATCACCCCAATAAAAGACGGACCTGCTTCTTGAATGTTGCCAACAGGATCCCATCCTACTAAGCTCTCGCCTAATAATAATTGAACTATCACACCAATACACAGAATGGACAATGCTAAAGATATAGCTCCAATTATTTTTTCTTGTAGTGATTTAAAAAATTCAGTCATAATGATTTTTGAGTTTAATAAAATAGCCCCACTAATGTAGGGCTATTTTTATTAGTTTATCAAAGGTATATTATTTACCTGAGATTAAGCTCCAAACGATCAAGATACCGATCAATCCTACAAATCCTTCAGCAGCTAATCCATTAATAACACCTACAATGTTGCCAATAACATCCAATCCCATGAAGCCATCTGCTCCAAAAAGGAAAGTTACTGTAATTGCAAGACCTAATACGGTCATAATTAATCCCATTAGTCCTTTAAAGAACCCGTTCATGTACTTAAATACTGCATCCATAATATAAAATAATTTGGTTAATACTGATGCCAAACTTAGAATTAAAATTGCTTCAAAATCAAAATTTGCAATTAAATCTTTATTTTAATGATTTCTCTAAATATATTTATTTTGTTTAAATATTATGTATTTAAAACCTTATTTATCAGCAAGTTATGTTTAATAAACTGATAATCAACAATGTACAAATAACACATTTATAAACACAAAAATGTTAAGAATTGATTAATCCTGTAAGTAGTTGATATTCAGTGATAATTGATGAAATTTGACTAATATTGATGCTAAAATGACTAATTTAAACTAACATCTCTAATTAATAGTATATTATGCTTGAATTTTTTGCTATTTTGGATAATATGGAATAACTTTTGGGCTACTATTTTGGTGCTTTCTAGCTTATCTTGGACGTAATAGTCTGTAAATTTGCTTAAAAGAGGGAAGTTTTTGGGATTAGAATTCCTTATTTCTGACTGCATATTGGTATCTACTACTCCTGGATGCACAGAGAAAACGGTTAGATTTTTATGATTTTCTTCAGCAATTACCCCTGTAAGCATATCTATTGCAGCCTTAGTGGTGCAATATGTACTCCAAGAATGAATCGGGCTATTACCTGCCCCTGAACCAATATTTATCAATAGCTTCTTATCCTCAGAATAAGTAGTAATGAATTTCTTACATAGTATTGTAGGTGCAACTAAGTTAAGGTAATACTCATGAATGATATCGTTTGTTTCTTTTCTATCAAAAGGGATAATGCTACCGATAGTTGCCGCATTATTTATAAGTAAAATATCTTGCTGGCTGCTCTCCTTTGGAAATTGTAATTGCTTAACAGCATCCAAATTACTCAGGTCAATTTTGGTAAAGGTAAAGTTAGGATGCTGAATTTTATTGGTACGGGAATATCCATATACAAGATAATCCTCCTTTAATAGTAATTCAGCTGTAGCCTTACCTATACCACCACCTGTACCTGTTATGATTGCAACTTTTTGCACTTATATTTTTGCTAGGGCTTGTTCCAAGTCAGCAACTAAGTCCTCAATATCTTCAATACCTACTGATAAACGGATTAAAGAATCCACCACACCTGTTTTTTCTCTTTCTTCTTTCGGAATTGCAGCATGTGTCATACTTGCAGGATGTCCGCATAAGGATTCTACCCCTCCTAAACTTTCAGCTAAAGTAAAATAATGAGTTGAGGAAACAACCTTAATTGCATCTGCTAATTTATTACCTATTATATTAAATGATACCATTCCTCCAAATTCATCCATTTGTTTTTTAGCAATTTCATGATTTGGGTGCGATTCAAATCCTGGCCAGTATACCTCCCCAACTTTAGGATGATCCTTTAAGAAGTTTGCAATCACTTTTCCGTTTTCGCAATGTCTTTGCATACGCAAGTGTAACGTTTTTATTCCTCTTAGTACTAGGAAAGAATCCATAGGGCCTGGTACAGCACCACAAGAGTTTTGAATAAAGTATAATCTTTCCGCTAAAGTCTCATCCTTACAGATTGCCGCTCCCATTACCACATCAGAATGACCACCCATATATTTAGTTAGTGAGTGCATAACGATATCAGCCCCTAAATCCAAAGGTCTTTGTAAGTAAGGAGTAGCAAAGGTGTTGTCTACCACAAAAATAAGGGCGTGCTTTTTTGAGATAATGCCTAAGCTTTCAATATCAATAATGTTTAGCATTGGGTTAGTTGGTGTTTCTGCCCAAATCATTTTAGTGTTCTCATTAATATAAGACTCAACTGTATCCGCATTATCCATCCCTATGAAATGGAACTTAATACCATAAAATTCAAATATTTTAGTAAAGATACGGTAAGTACCTCCGTACAAGTCGTTAGTTGAAATTACCTCATCACCAGGGGATAGTAATTTAATGATTGCATCAATTGCTGCAAGTCCACTTCCGAAACATAAACCATGCGTACCGTTTTCTAATGCAGCCAAGTTTTTTTCCAGAGCACTTCTTGTTGGATTACCAGTACGGGAATATTCATATCCTTTATGGTCGCCAGGAGAAGCTTGTATATAAGTTGAAGTTTGGTAGATTGGTGTCATTATTGCCCCAGTAGTTGGGTCAGGTTCCTGTCCTGCATGTATAGTTTTAGTTCCGAATTTCATTATTCTAATTTTTGATATTATTTACTTTCAGCAAAAGTATTAAATGTTGGAGTAATTAATTTTACTTTTGCTAAAAATTAATCCATTGAATAAAATAGTATTAGCCCATATTTCTTTGTTTGTAGCAAATTTAATTTATGCTATCAATTACACTTTTGCAAAAGATGTAATGCCTGATTTTATCCAGCCTTCAGGTTTTATTTTATTAAGGGTTACTGGGGCAGTTACTTTGTTTTCGCTCTTCTATTTTTTATTTGTGAATGAAAAAGTAGAAAAGAAAGATGTCATCCGTTTGGCAATATGTGGAGTTTTTGGAGTGGCCATTAATCAGTTATTATTTTTTGAAGGACTGAATTTAACTACCCCAATTAATGCCGCTATTATTATGACGATTAATCCTGTTTTGGTAATCATTATGTCAGCACTTATTCTGTTTGAAAAAATCAATATCAGGAAAGGGATTGGAATAGCATTGGGCTTGGTGGGCGCGAGTACTTTAATCCTAAATGGAGGGAGTGTAAGTGGTAACACTAATTTTATGTTGGGTAATATGTTTGTTTTTATTAATGCAGCAAGTTATGGTTTGTACTTGGTATTGGTAAAGCCATTGATGCAGAAATACCACCCGATAACGGTTATGTTTTATGTGTTTGGTTTTGGACTATTGTATGTATTGCCCTTTGGTTATACTGAACTGCTGGATGTTGATTGGGTGAGTTTTCCAACAATAATTATTTGGGAGGTGCTATTTGTAGTGGTGTGTACTACTGTTATTGCTTACTTATTAAACTCATCAGCATTAAAATTACTTAACCCTTCCACAGTAAGTATTTATATTTATTTGCAACCGGTATTGGCTACACTATTTGCTATATTTAGGGGTTCTGACAGCTTAGATGAAATGAAAATTATAGCAGCAGTTATTATTTTTGTTGGGGTGTATTTGGTAAGTGTTCGTTCTGTAAAGACAAGATAGGATAAAATTCATAAATTTGCAAAAAATATTTTCTGATGATTCAATCAATGACGGGCTATGGTAAAGCCGAATTAAACTTAACAAATGCTAACTTTACTATTGAAGTAAGGTCGCTTAATTCTAAACAAATTGATGCCAATGTAAAAATGTCATCTGTTTACAGAGATAAAGAAACTGGACTAAGAAAACTACTTTCTGAAAAATTACAAAGAGGGAAAATTGAACTTTCTATTTGGAGAGAAAAATCAGAATCGAATACAAACTATAAAGTAAATACTGAAGTAATTAAAGATTACCACAATCAGGTTCTGCAATTAAAAAAGGATTTAGGATTGAAATGGAATATGTGGACAATGACTTCTTTTTCAGCTAAATCATCTGATATACTTCCAACACTTTTAAAAATGCCAGAGGCATTGATAAAAGGAGAGGAAAAAGCAAATGATAATGAGTGGGATGAAATTGCAAAAGGGATTGATATTGCGATTGAAAACATTTTGCAATTCCGAATTGAAGAAGGTAAAAAATTAGAGGAAGATATTACTACTAGAATTAATACTTTATCAAGATTATTAACTGAAATT
Organism: uncultured Flavobacteriales bacterium; assembly: GCA_905478765.1. Taxonomy (GTDB): domain Bacteria; phylum Bacteroidota; class Bacteroidia; order Flavobacteriales; family BACL11; genus UWMA-0277. The sequence goes on along the minus strand of CAJQJY010000012.1, from coordinate 94,534 downwards.
CTTCCTTTTGGAAAGGGTAGAATTGAGAAGGTAAAGAAAATCTTAGCAGATAAATTAGCAGAAATAGATACAAAGAATATTGATGAAAACAGGTTTGAACAAGAACTTATCTATTACTTAGAAAAACAAGATATAACGGAAGAGCAGGTAAGGTTAGATGCACATTTGAGTTACTTTTTAGAAACTATGAAAGCAGACTCTCCTAATGGAAAGAAACTTGGTTTTATAGGGCAAGAAATAGGTAGGGAGATAAATACTATAGGATCAAAATCATCAGATGCAGAAATGCAAAAGATTGTGGTTCAAATGAAAGATGAGTTAGAGAAAATTAAGGAGCAATTATTAAATATATTGTAAGTGGGAAAACTTATTGTTATATCAGCTCCATCAGGAGCAGGAAAAACTAGTATTGTTCATCATTTACTTAAAAATATATCTGGACTTTCTTTCTCAGTTTCTGCTTGTAGCCGTGAAAAAAGAGATTATGAAACACATGGAAAAGATTATTATTTTTTAGGTGTTGAGGATTTTAAAAATAAGATAAAAGAAGGTGCGTTCTTAGAATGGGAAGAGGTTTACGAAAATCAGTATTATGGAACTTTAAAATCAGAGATTGAAAGAATTTTGAGTGAAGGAAAAACTGTAATTTTTGATGTTGATGTGATGGGGGGATTGAATATAAAAAAGCAATATCCTAAAGAATGTTTATCACTTTTCATTATGCCTCCAACGGTTGATGTGTTAAGGAAAAGATTGAGTGGCAGAGGATCAGAATCAGAAACAAAAGTAGAGATGCGTTTAGCAAAGGCAGAGCAGGAAATTTCAAAAAACCAGGAGTTTGATATGGTAATTTTGAATGATGATTTTGGGATAGCTTGTGAAGATACTATTAAAGTAATTACTAATTTTATAAACTCATAAAATGAAGATTGGTCTGTTTTTTGGAAGCTTCAATCCCATGCATGTGGGGCATAAAGTTATCGCTTCTTATTTGGCAGAATTTTCAGATTTAGAAAAGGTAATGTTTGTGGTTTCTCCTCAAAATCCCTTTAAAGAAAAAAAGAGTTTACTGGACCAAAATCACAGACTACAGATTATTAGGAATGAGGTGGATGATAACAATAAACTTGATGTTACCGATATTGAATTTAAGATGCCAACACCTTCATACACTATTGATACTTTAGTTAGATTAAAGGAAAATCATCCTGAAAATGAGTATGCTATAATTATAGGGGCTGATAACTTACAAAACTTTCATAAGTGGAAAAATTATGAGCAAATTTTGGAGGATTACTCAATTTATGTGTATCCAAGGCCAGGTTTTGAAATTAATGGTTCTCATAAAAACATAAATATTGTAAATGGTGTTCCTCAAATGGAAATTTCAGCTTCTTTTATTAGAAATTCTATAAAAGACAGAAAGGATGTATCGTATTTAATGCCGGAGAAAGCTTGGAAATATACAGATGAAATGAATTTTTATAAATAAAGATAGTTGCTAGTTTATAGTTATTAGTGTAAAACATGAAAAATAATAATTTTAATAAAAAAAGATACGCTTTTCTAAAAATAGGGGGTGCGTTACTGATGTTTATTTTCATACTTCCATCTTGCACTATACAAATGAAGGTGGATGTTTCTTCTGATAAAAAGCAGAAAAGTGGCATGAAAATTGTAGTTGAAAACACAGAGCAAAAAGAACACATAGGTTGGTGGGTGTATGGTGAGGGGCAACATATTTTTAAAGATGAAAAAACTCTTGAAGAGTATGATATGGAATTCCCAAATGAGAATATGGAAGAATTAGTTGAGCTTTACTTTGCAGTGTGTGAAATGGAATATTTTCCAATGGAGTGCAAAATGATCGGCCATCTAAAAAAAGAATTAATAGAAAAACAAACTGTCTTAATAGTTTCGGACTTTGAGATACTATACATACAAGGCTGTGGGGAGTAGAGAACAACTACCAAACAACCCTTTGCATGCAAAAAGATTAGTTGATATCCTTGAATTTCTGGTAGCAGAATATGGATGGGAAGAACTAGGAAAGGAGATAAGAATTAATTGCTTCAACTCTAATCCATCTATCAAATCAAGCCTAAAGTTTTTAAGAAGAACTGAGTGGGCAAAAAAAAAGTAGAACGACTTTATTTAAATACTACCAGAGAATAGTTTTCCCCATCAATTTCCTTATAAGCATTATCAGTCCTAATAATAGTAATAATGGTATTGAAATTAAGATTCCAAGTGCAGACAGAAATGTTGGTAATGAAATCAATAATAACAAAGGTAATAGTTTCCTTACCCACCATTTTCTTTTTCCCCATGCACGCCATATGGTTCTGAGTAGAAAGTAAAAACCAATAATCAAAATAATAGCATTAAGTATGTAGATGAATACCATCCATGAAGGCTCTTCTTGTTCCTCATCATTCGGCACTAAAATAAAAAGATTTTGATCAGTTAATACAGTATTATTTTCCGTAATTGGAAAAGAAGAATAGCTCACATTAGTAAGTGTTGTTAGTGTAATAAAAACGAGTAGTAGTTTTTTCATGTTGAAAAATTATAGATTATTATTTAATACTACTCATAAATCTGCTTGATTGCCCCTCCATAATCTGCCCACTCCCAAATCCCTGAAATTTTTCCATTTTTGAAATTAACTGTACGATAAGCCGAGAGTTCAACTGTATTTTCTCTACTTATAGTTGCTTTAGAATAAACCCTTACACTACCATCAATTTCATAAGTATTCTCATCAATACCTGGCAAATAAATAGAATGTCCAATTTTTATGGAAAAACCATTTTTTTTTAATTGTGAAAGTATTCCATCTTGATATTCTGTAAAAGATGCAGGAACTCCTTTTGGAGAACCAGCAGTAAAAGAAAAGAAAGTAAAATCTGATGTAAAATATTGGCTAATATCTAAAGCTGAACTATCGCTACTTTCATAATAATTATTGATATTATCAACTAGTAGTTTAAGAGTTTCTAAATTTTGCTCATAGCGCTTGATTTTATTTTTACCACAAGAGAATAAGAAAATTAAAGTTAAAAGAATGAGGGTATTTTTTAGTTTACTCATGATAAATAACATCCAAAATAGTTTGCCCAACAGCATTAAGAGTTTCTTTATCGATATTCTTCATATCATCTCTGTGAGTGTGCCAATGCTTGTTGAAATTACTTTCAGTGGCTGGATCATACTCAATAATATCAATAGTAGGAATTCCAGTAATTTGGTTTACATACAAATGGTCATCAACTATTTGTTGAGCATTTTCAAATACAAAATACTTTCCAAAACCCAATCGATTGGCTTTACGCCATACCTTTTGTAAGATACTTGAAGCATAATAAAAGGAGATTTGCTCATGCCTAAAAGTGGCATCCTTTGCCCCTACCATATCTAGCAAAATACCATATCTAGCAAAGTAATTCGCTTTATGAGGGTTCTTGCTCCAATACTGTGAACCTAAGCACCAAGAATCTTGCATTAATGGGTAGTTGGAATTTTCAGGCTGACCATAATCTTCAGCATCAAAAAGTATAATATCAACTCCTATTTTAGGATTTTTTTTACTGAATTGTCTTGCTAGTTCTATTAAAACTCCAACACCACTTCCTCCATCATTTGCTCCAAGTATTGGGCTGCTTTGGTTTTCAGTATCATGGTCGGCAATGTGTCTACTGTCCCAATGGGCAAATAGAGCAACTCTATTATTTTTCTCTAAGGAGAAACTTGCAATAATATTTTTTAGCACATGATTTTTACCATCATAAGTTCTGATTGGGGCTTCTTGTACAATTACATTTGGAGTATAAGTTTTGAATTTTTTTTCTAACCAAATAGCACAGTTTTTCCAGCCTTTACTAGAAATTACTCTCGGACCAAAACTTACTTGTTTTTCTATAAAATAATAAGCAGAATCTGCATTAAAAGTTGGGACTTCAATTTTTACTTTTGGTTTTTTTGGAGTAGTTTTTGTTTTTTGTTGAGGCTCAGTTGAGCAAGAAGAAAGAATAAGCATTGCTAAAAGCAACACACCCCCAACCCCTCTTTTTAGTAATGAGGTATTTTCTAATATCATATGTCTAATATCTATCATTTATTTTATCTCCCAACTACTTCCTTCTCTGCTATCTTTTATCTGAATTCCAGCTTTTTCCAATTCATCACGAATCAAATCGGCAGTGCTAAAATCTTTGTTTTTTTTTGCATTTCCTCTAAGTTTTAAAACTAATTCCATCACTTCATCAGTAAGGTCATTCTCTCCACTTTCTTTTGCAGAAATAAGTCCTAAAATATCAGTAACAAAATCAGAAAACAGTTTTTGCATTTTTGACAAATCGGAAGCAGTTAAACTTTCTTTACCATCTTTTACTGAGTTAATAATTCTTACTCCATCAAATAAATGTGCAATTAAAATAGGAGTATTAAAATCATCATCCATTGCATCGTAACAATTCTTTTCTAGCTCGTTTATATCATAAGTTGAGTGGTCAGAATGCTTTAGATTTTCTAAAGTACCCATTGCATTCATCAGTTTTGTAAACCCTTTTTCGGCAGCTTGCAAGGCTTCATTGCCAAAATCAATAGTGCTTCTGTATTGCGCTTGAAGTATGAAAAAACGAATTGTCATTGGGCTATAAGCTCTATCTAATTTTGCATGATTTCCAATAAAAAACTCCTCTAAGTTGATGAAGTTTCCAAGAGACTTACCCATCTTTTTCCCATCAATTGTAATCATATTATTGTGCATCCAGTAGTTTACAGGATTACAATTATTACAAGCGTTAGATTGTGCGATTTCTGCTTCATGATGAGGGAAAACCAAGTCCATTCCACCTCCATGAATATCAAAATTTTTCCCTAAATATTTTTCACTCATTGCAGAGCACTCCATATGCCAACCAGGGAACCCTTCACCCCAAGGAGAATCCCACCTCATAATATGCTCAGGATTTGCTTTTTTCCAAATTGCAAAATCAACCGAACTTTTCTTTTCTGATTGCCCGTCCAAAGCACGAGTTCCCTCTAAAGTATCCTCTATATTTCTTCCTGACAGAGTTCCGTAAGGGTAAGATGCATTGTATTTCTTTACATCCAAATAAACAGAACTATTTACCTCATAAGCAAATCCATTTTTTAGGATTTTTTGCACCATTTCAATCTGCTCAATAATATGTCCAGTTGCTCTCGGTTCAATTGAAGGAGGCAAACAATTTAAAGCATCCATTGCTTTATGATAACTAATCGTGTAGAATTGAACAATTTCCATAGGTTCCAATTGTTCTAATCTTGCTTTTTTAGCAATTTTATCTTCTCCTTCATCTGCATCATTTTCAAGGTGTCCTGCATCTGTTATATTCCTAACATATCTCACTTTATAACCAGAGTGTTTTAAGTACCTAAAAACTACATCAAAAGTAATTGCAGGGCGTGCATGACCTAAGTGAGGATCCCCATAAACAGTAGGTCCACAAACATACATTCCTACATGATTTTCCAATATAGGATTAAAAATTTCTTTCTTTCTTGTAAGCGTATTGTATATCTGTATTTTTCTGCTCATTATGCAATTTTTTTATATTTCTCTTTCAGATTTCTCAACATATCTAAAGTCATTTTTTCTAGTGTATATTTCAGTTTCCAACCCCAATCATTTTGCGCATGCGTATCATCTATTGATGATGGCCATGAGCTAGCAATTTCTTGTCTGAAATCAGGCTGGTACCTCATTTTAAAATTTGGTATGTGTTTTGAAATTTCCTCTGATAATGTTTTTGGTGTAAAACTTACACCTGCCAAATTATATGAGGAACGGATTTTTACTTGTTCAGCAGGAGCTTCCATTAATTCAATTGTAGCTCGAATTGCATCTGGCATATACATCATTGGTAAGCCAATATTTTCAGCTAAAAAACATTCATATTTACCGTCAGTTATTGCTTTATGAAAAATATCCACAGCATAATCAGTTGTTCCTCCTCCTGGCGCTGCTTTCCAGCCAATCAACCCTGGATAACGGATAGATCTTACATCTACTCCAAACTTATTAAAATAATATTCATTCCATCTTTCTCCAGCTTGCTTTGTAATGCCGTAAACAGTACTAGGTTCCATTACCGTGTATTGTGGAGTATTCTCCATTGGAGTTGTAGAACCAAATACTGCAATAGATGAAGGCCAAAAAATCTTTTTAACCAGTCCGTCTTTTGCTAAATCTAATACATGAGAATGAGAACGCATATTCAATTCCCAACCCAATTCAATGTTTTGCTCAGCAGTTGCAGATAGTAGTGCGGCTAATAAATAAACTTGGGTAACTTTATATTTTGCAACAATGTTACGAAGTAGTTTTTCATCCATAATATCCAAATTCTCAAAAGGTCCGGAATTCATTACCTCATCACATGATTGGCGGATATCTGATGCAATAACATTTTCGTTACCGTAAATTTTTCTCAGCTCAATTACTAACTCTGTGCCAATTTGACCTGATGAACCTATAATTAAAATTACTTCTTGCATGCGTTTAAATATTTTGACAAATATAATATTATCTAATACTTTAATAGGAAAATTAATTTGCAATAAAATTTTAAGATTTTATATCTTTGCCCTAAATTACGAATCAGAATATTATGGATCCGAACACTGGCAAAAAAGGAATGTTTAATAAACTAAATAAGGATCAAGGTTTAGCTTTATTAGCAAAGGAGGGTTTCAATAGGAAAACTGTTTCTTTTTATAGGTATGTGATAATCGACGCTCCTTTTGACTTACGTGATGAACTATATTTAGCGTGGAATGAATTGGGAGTTTTAGGACGCATTTACTTAGCGCATGAAGGAGTAAATGCTCAATTAAGTGTTCCTGAGCACAATTGGGAGGCATTTGTTAAGTTAGTACATGCTCATAAATATTTTACAGCCATGCCCTTTAAAATTGCAGTTGAGGATGATGGAAAATCATTTTATAAACTGACAATTAAAGTGCGGCATCAGATTGTTGCTGATGGCTTGCCAATTGATGAATATGACGTAACTGATGTAGGGGTTCATTTAGATGCTGAAAAATGGAATAACGCATTAGAAAGTGGAGCTACAGTAGTTGACATGCGTAATCATTATGAAAGTGAGATAGGAAAGTTTAAAGGAGCTATCTGCCCTGATGTTGAAACTTTTAAAGAAGAATTACCTGAAGTAAAAAAAATGCTAAAAGGACAGGAAGAAGATGAAATTTTACTTTATTGTACGGGGGGGATAAGATGTGAGAAAACATCAGCATATTTAAAACATCATGGGTTTAAAAATGTTTTTCAGTTGCATGGAGGTATAATTGATTATGCTCGGCAATTAGAACAAGATGATAGTTTGGCAAATAACTATGAAGGTAAGAATTTTGTATTTGATGAAAGGAGAGGCGAGCGTATATCGGCTCATGTAATTAGTAATTGCCATCAATGTGGAGAGCCATATGATATTCATGTAAATTGCAAGAATGTAAATTGTAATTTATTGTTTTTGCAATGTGATAATTGTAAAAATAAGTATGAGAATTGCTGCTCAATAGAGTGTATTGAAATTATTAATTTACCAATAATGGAACAAAAGGCATTGAGAAAACAAACGGATCAAAAGAAGATGTATTACAGTCATAAAAGAGTTAACCTAAATTTAAATAAAGATGATAAGAATAACTAAAGAATTTAAGTTTGAAATGGCACATGCATTGCATGGATATGATGGGCTTTGCGCAAACATACACGGGCATTCTTATAGGCTTTGGGTAACCGTAAAAGGAAGGGTAAAGGAGGAGCTCGGACATCCTAAAAATGGCATGGTAATGGATTTTGGTGAATTAAAAAAGGTTGTAAAACCTAATATAGTGGATAAGTTTGATCATGCTTTGGTGCTTAATGCCAACTCCCCGCATGCTGATATTAATTTAGAAGCTTTTGATAAAGTTTATCATTTGGATTATCAACCAACATCAGAGAATTTAGTTCTTAATTTTGCTAACTATATTAAAGCACAATTACCTCAAGGTGTGAGTTTAGTAAAAGTAGTTTTATCAGAAACTGCAACTAGTTTTGCTGAGTGGAATGAGGATGACATGTCCTCTCATATTATATAGAATTTATATAAATAAAGATGAATTTAAAATTATGCGCTAAATTATAGTTTCCAAAGATTGGTTTTTCTATTTTTGCGACCGAAAAAATTTATCAAATGACAAATATTTTAATTTTTATTATTGTAATCTTAGTTATTGCAACATTAGTTCAAATTGTTAGAGTTGGCGAGCTATTATCAGAAATAAAAAATAAGGATGTTAATGAAGTATCGGATAAAGATAATAACACTCAAGGGTTATTATTTTTAATAGTAGGTTTTGGATTTTTAATTTTTGTGGTCTGGCAAATGATAACTTGGAATCATCTTTTATTGCCTCCTGCGAGCTCTGTACATGGGACACAAATTGATTTATTAATGAAAGTGTCTATGGGATTAATTATTGTAGTATTTTTTATTACATCTCCTATGCTATTTTATTTTGCATTTAAGTATAGAGGTAAAAAATCTAATAATGCATATTTTTTATCACATAATAATAAGCTAGAAGTTGTATGGACTGTTATTCCTACTATAATTCTTACAGTGCTTATTATTTTTGGCTTAAAAACTTGGGATAATGCCATGAATGTTGAGGTCACTGAATCAACTAAATTAATTGAAGTTTATGCAAAGCAATATAATTGGACTGCTAGATACTCTGGCATTGACAATAAATTAGGTAAAGCAAATTATAAATTAGTTAAAGGAAAAAATACTCTTGGAGTTGACATGTTAGATGTCAATTCTGCTGACGATAAAATGGCTAGAGAAGTTCATTTAGTGGTTAATGAGCCTGTATTATTAAAGTTTCGTTCTCAGGATGTAATACATTCTGCTTTTTTGCCACATTTTAGAGTACAAATGAATTGTGTTCCAGGAATTTCCACTCAATTTGGATTTACTCCTAACAAAACAACTGCTCAAATGAAAGAAAGTGAGGGAGAGGATTTTGAATATGTTTTATTGTGTAATAAGATATGTGGGGCTTCACATTTTAACATGCAAATGAAATTTATTGTTGAAACCCAAGAAGAATATGATATTTGGATTGCTTCTCAGGATAACTTAGAAAAAAAATTATTAACTCAAAAATAATATAAAAGATGTCGGAACATCATAAAGAAAACTTCATTACTAAATATGTTTTTAGTATGGACCATAAGATGATTGCTAAGCAATTTCTTTTAACTGGAATGTTTATGGCAGTTGTTGGGATGTTAATGTCTGCTATATTCAGAGTCCAATTGGCTAATCCTGGTGAGTCATCTATATTATATAACTTACTGCCAAGCACTTGGCTGAATGATGCAGGAGGTTTAAATCCTGATAAGTACTTAGCCTTAGTTACTATGCATGGTACAATATTAGTTTTTTGGGTGCTAACAGCTGGTCTTTCAGGTACATTTGCTAATTTCTTAATACCATTACAAATTGGTGCTAGAGATATGGCTTCTGGATTTTTAAACATGCTTTCGTACTGGTTCTTTTTTATCGCGACTGTTGTGTTGATGAGTTCATTATTTGTTGAGTCAGGCCCTGCTTCTGGTGGTTGGACAATCTACCCCCCACTTTCTGCACTTCCACAAGCAATACCTGGTTCAGGTACTGGTATGACATTGTGGTTAATTAGTATAACATTATTTGTTGTTGGCTCATTACTTGGAGGACTAAATTATATTGTTACAATATTAAATTTAAGAACGATTGGTATGACTATGAAACGTCTTCCACTTACCGTTTGGGCTTTATTAATCACAGCAATACTTGGGGTTCTTTCATTTCCAGTTCTTTTATCTTGTGGTCTCTTATTAGTTTTTGACAGATCATTTGGTACTAGTTTTTATCTTTCAGATATCATTATTAATGGTGAAGTTTTACATAATGAAGGAGGGAGTCCTATTTTATTCGAGCATTTATTTTGGTTTTTGGGTCACCCTGAAGTTTATATTATTTTATTACCAGCATTAGGTATTGTTTCTGAAGTGATTGCTGTAAATTCAAGAAAACCTATTTTTGGATATAAAGCAATGGTTGGTGCGTTATTATTAATTGCATTTTTATCATTTATTGTTTGGGGTCATCATATGTTTATGACAGGCATGAATCCATTTTTAGGATCTGTATTTACATTTACTACTTTACTTATCGCTATACCTTCAGCTGTAAAGGTATTTAATTATTTAGCCACTTTATGGAGAGGAAATATTCGTTTTACACCAGCAATGTTATTTGCTATTGGAACTGTTTCAGCATTTATTACGGGCGGACTGACTGGAATTATATTAGGAGATAGTGCTTTAGACATTAATGTGCATGACACTTATTTTGTTGTAGGTCACTTTCATATTGTAATGGGCCTTTCTGCTATATATGGTATGTTCGCAGGGGTGTATCATTGGTTCCCTAAAATGTATGGGAGAATGATGAATAAGCATTTAGGATATATACATTTTTGGGGTACTTTTATTTGTGCATATGGCGTATTTTTCCCAATGCATTTTTTAGGATTAGCTGGTTTACCAAGAAGATATTACTCTAATTCTGCTTTTCCAATGTTTGATGGTTTATCAGACATTAATGCTCTTATTACTTTTTTTGCATTAGCAGGAGCTATAGTTCAAGCAATTTTTCTTTTTAATTTCTTTTATAGTATATTTAAAGGTACAAAAGCAAGTCAAAATCCATGGAAATCAAACACCTTAGAGTGGACTACCCCTATTGAAAGGATACATGGGAATTGGCCTGGAGAATTGCCAGTTGTAAAGCGTTGGGCATACGATTATTCAAAGCCAGGTGCTGAAGAAGATTTTATTATACAAACTGAGCCATTAAAAGATGGAGAGATAGAGCATTAATATGGATATAGCTTTAAGAAATATGGTTAAAAAACAGCTTTTGTGGATATCATTAGCTGCTATTTCAATGTTTTTTGCAAGCATGTTATCTGCATTTATAGTTGAAAAAGCTGACGTTGGAAATTGGAAAGAATTTATTTTGCCAAATTATTTTGTATTCAGTACTGGGGTTATTATTCTCAGTAGTTTATTGTTATTTTTTATTAAACCACAACTTAAAAAAGAAAAGTCAATATTTAGTTTGGTGTTTTCTGTTTTAATTTTAGGAATTATATTTTCATATTTTCAAATTAAGGGATGGCAGCAATTAACTAACCAAGGCATTTTTTTAACAGGAGTTGGTAGTAATATATCAGGATCTTTTTTATATATATTAACTTTAACTCATCTTTTACATCTTGTTGGAGGGCTGGTTGGATTATGTATAAGCACAATTAAATCAAAACAGAATTTATACTCAGTTAATAATTATTTAGGCTTAGAGTTAACAGCTATCTATTGGCATTTTTTAACTGTACTATGGGTTATATTATTTGCCTTTTTAAAATTCTATTAAATCAATTAAACTATGGATGAAGTATTAGATGAAGCATTAGTAAAAGATCATAAGCCAGCGTGGAAAGGAGGTGATCAGCCTTATGAAGCAAGTTATGGGAAATTAATGATGTGGTTTTTCTTAATTACAGACACCTTGACATTTTCTGCCTTTTTAGCCGCTTATGGATTTAGTAGATTTAAATATCCTGATATCTGGCCAAATCCTGAAGATGTATTTAGTCACTTCCCATTCTTACATGGAGAGCATCCACTTTTGTTTGTTGCCTTAATGACTTTTATTCTTATTATGAGTTCGGTAACAATGGTACTTGCTGTAAATTACGGACATAAAATGCAAAAGAAGAAAGTGATATTATGGCTGTCCTTAACTATTGTTGGCGGTGCTATATTCTTAGGCTCACAAGCGTGGGAGTGGGGACATTTTATTCATGGTGATAAAGGAGGGATTAATACTCAAACAGAGCATGTAGTACATATTGCTGAAGGAGAGAAATTATCTTCTGTTTACGCATTAATGGGTGCTGATGGACATGATGGTAATCATCATCACTACACAGTTGATCAGGTGATTACAAGCTTAGAAGCAAATCCTCAATATAATATTAGAAAAGCAAATAGAATGTATCTCACAAATGAGGATGCAATTACCTATTTAAGAGAAAATGCTTCGGAAGTATTATTAGGAGCAAATTTGAAAAATAATGAATACGGTCATCCTTTATTTGCGGATTATTTCTTTTTCATTACAGGATTTCATGGTTTTCATGTATTCTCAGGTGTAATCCTATTAATCATTATTTTAATTAATGTAATTAAAGGCACTTATGAAAGAAGGGGTCATTACGAAATGGTAGAGAAAGTAGGACTTTACTGGCATTTTGTTGATTTAGTGTGGGTGTTTGTATTTACATTCTTCTACTTAGTATAATTAAAAAATAAATTATTATGGCAAGTGAAACAAAGGGAAATTGGTGGATTTGGAAGGTTTTTTGGATATTATTATTTATTACAGCTTTTGAAGTTGCTCTTGGCATAATTAAGCCATCATTTTTAGTAGATACAATCTTATTAGGTACAAAATTAATAAATCATGTATTTATTATTTTAACTATTATAAAAGCAGCTTATATAATTAATCAATTTATGCACTTAGGGCATGAAAAAGTCACTTTAAAATGGACAATATTATTGCCTGCACTAATACTGGTGCCATATTTGTTATTCATTCTATTAAATGAAGGACTATACACCTATTTAAAAATTTAGATTTTAGATATTATGAAGTTAGAAAAATTAACACTTCTTTTTTTATTGTTGGTTTTGCCGGCTGTAATGTACTTTTTTTTAACTAGGGGGTATAATAATTTCATTAAATTAGAGATTATAGGAGAAGCGGATTATAGTATTAATGATTTTAGTTTTGTCAATCAAGATAATGATACTATTACAAATGATAGTCTCTTAGGTTCAATTTATGTTGCAAACTTTTTCTTTACATCTTGCCCTACTATTTGTCCAACAATGACGAGAAATATGTCGTATTTACAAGATAAACTTAGTGTTTATCCTAACATTAGGTTTTTATCTCATACCGTTGACCCTGATAATGATACACCAGAAAAATTAAGTGAATATGTTAATTTAATGCATCAAAAAAATATTAGCATTGACTTATCTAATTGGGATTTTTTGACGGGAGATAAAGATAAATTATATGAATCAGCAGCAAACTATTTTGTTAATGCAAGCGTTGATTCATTAGCCCCTGGAGGATTTTTACATTCAGAGTATTTTATTTTAATTGACAAACAGGGTAGAGTTAGATCGGGTATTGATATAAATGGAAATGTTGTTGGTGCATATGATGGCACTAATGAAGTGCAGATGAAGGATCTTATTAATGACATTAATGTTCTAATGGCAGAATACAAAAGACCGCTAAAGGATGCTAAGGATTAAATTATTTGTTTTAGTTATCTTAATGACTTTTTTCAATTTCCTCAGCATTGCTCAGTGTGCAATGTGTAAAGCAGTTGTTGAGGGTAATTTGGATGCAGGAGATACTAAAGGGGCAGGTTTAAATGATGGAATTTTGTTTTTAATGTCCATGCCATATATAGCGGTATTTTTATTTGGAGTGTTTTACTACCTGCAAAAAAAGAAAACTAAAGTAGCTTGATTCTATTACAATGAATGTATTCAAATACTATGTGCAACTTTTAAAATTCAGACTATCTATTACTGTAGTTTTTTCTGCAGTGGTTGGTTACCTTTTAGGAATTGAAAACTTTGTATTTAATGAGTTTATATTTTTGATACTGGGAGGTTTTTTTGTTACAGGATCCGCAAATGGTTTCAATCAAATTCTTGAAAAAGACAAGGATAAATTAATGGAAAGAACCGCTAATAGACCTTTGCCTAAAGGTAACCTTTCAGTGTTTCAGGCAGTAATTTTTTGTTCCATAATGGCAACATTAGGTTTATATCTTTTAAACTTTATAAATCCTCAAGGAAGTTTTTATGGATTTATGTCCAAATCTTCTTTATTTGGTTTAGTTTCTATCCTGCTATATGTTCTTTCGTACACTCCTTTAAAGAGAGTTTCAACTATATCTATCTTTGTGGGCGCTATTCCAGGAGCTATTCCATTTTTATTGGGCTGGGTAGCTGCTACTGATGATTTCGGATTGGCAGCAGGCACTTTATTTGCAATTCAGTTTTTTTGGCAATTCCCTCACTTTATTGCTATTGCTTGGGTACTAAATGATGATTATAAAAAAGCAGGATTTAAGATGCTTTTTGGGGGCGAGAAGAATACATATCCAGCAGCAATCTCAATTATCACTTCAGTGTGCATGACACTTATTTCGGTTGTTCCTTTCTTTTGGAGTTATAAAGATTTAACTCTTTCAATCTATGCTTTTATTCTGATTTTAATTTTAGGGGTTTGGTTTACTTACAAGTCATTTGATTTGTACAAAGAAACTACTGATGAAAGCGCAAAAAAGTTAATGTTAGCTTCTTTTGCATACCTTCCATTAATGCAAATTATTTATGTTTTGGATAATTTTTTTCTCTAAGATTTTGAAAAAATAAAGAGAGAATAGGTAGTTGCCATTATTAAGAAAAAAGCACCAATTTGGTGTAGAGCTGCAAGCCAAAGCGGAACTACTAAAATCAAAGTAAAAATCCCTAAGAGTGTTTGGAGTAGTACAATCCCTAAAAGTAAATTAAGAGACCTTTTCTGATTGTTTACTAATTCTAATTTTTCTCCTTTCTTCCAAATATAAATTACAAAAGCAACTAAAGTTAATGCAAGAATTCTATGAATAAATTGAACTCCATACCTTCCTTCAACAAAATTTTTCCATAATGGCTCAAGTTGAAATACAGCATCAGCAATCCAATAGTCACCCATTTTTGGCCAAGTATTAAATCCAATTCCAGCATTTAATCCAGCTACAAATGCTCCATAAATAATTTGAACAATTATTAATAGCATCAGTATTTTTGTAAGACCAAGAAGTATAGTATTTCCACTTCTTTCTTTTGTAAGAATAAGTGGTAAAACTACCCAAAAGGTAAATGCAAAAGTTAAAAATGCTGTGATTAAATGCACTGCTAATCTGTAATGGCTTACATCAGGATTATTTACTAAACCACTTCTTACCATCCACCAACCAATAGCTCCTTGCATAGTTCCCATCAGGAGTAAAATAGAGGTTTGAATAATTAGTTTTTTATTTAATCTTTTCTTTATCAGAAAATAAATGAAGGGTATGATAAATACTAAGCCTAATAACCTTCCAATCATTCTGTGTAGATATTCCCAAAAAAATATATATTTAAATTCAGATAGTGTAAAATTAAAATTAACTTTTTGGTATTCAGGATATGACTTATAAAGGCTGAAAGTTTCTTTCCATTCTGTTTCATTTAAAGGGGGTATTGCTCCCATAAATAAATTCCACTTGACCATTGAAAGTCCAGAATCTGTTAAGCGCGTAATTCCACCTACAACTACCATAATAAAGATTAAAGCACATCCTGATAATAACCAGATTACTATAGATTTATTTTTATTCATTTAGTAATATGGACTCATAAATAAATACACCATCACACCTGTTATAGCTACATACATCCAAATAGGGAAAGTCCATTTTACTATGTTTTTATGTTTCTCAAACTCTCCTGTAAGCCCTCTGTACATGGAAAATAATGCTAATGGTAAGACAGCAATTGATAATAGAATATGAGAAATCAGAATAAAACGATAAGTGATTATATATTCTCCCAAATATTTAGTTGTAGCATGGTCCAAAACTAATTTTGAAAAAACGTAAGAAAGTAAAAATACTGATGACAACACAAAGGCAGTTATCATTGATATTTTATGCAATTTACTCTTCTTATTTTTTATTAGAACAAAACCACAGAATAGCAAGATAGCGGTTGTTCCATTTAATATTGCATGAAAAAGGGGAAGGAAGCTATAATCACTCTCGCTATTAATATGCAAATAATTTGAAAATATCATAAGCGCTGCAACCGCTATTGGTATAATAATTGACAATATGATAATAATTGGCACAAAAACGGAATCTTTCTTTTTCATTTTATATCAGTTTTATATTGAGTTCATTTAATTGTTCTTCATCAACATCTGATGGTGAATCAATCATTACATCTCTACCAGAGTTGTTTTTAGGGAATGCTATAAAATCACGTATACTTTCTTGCCCTCCCATAATTGCGCATAAACGGTCAAAACCAAAAGCAACTCCACCATGTGGAGGTGCTCCATATTCAAATGCTTCCATCAAAAATCCGAATTGCTCTTTTGCTTCTTTATCTGTAAATCCAAGATGCTTAAACATTAATTGTTGTAAGGCTTTATCATGTATTCTAATACTTCCTCCACCTATCTCATTTCCGTTCATCACAAGGTCATAAGCATTGGCACGAACTGCTGCTGGATTGGTATCTAGTTTTGCAATATCATCAGGTTTTGGTGAAGTAAACGGGTGGTGCATTGCATGGTATCTTTCAGTATCCACATCCCATTCCAATAATGGGAAATCTAATACCCATAAAGGTGCAAATACCTCAGGATTTCTTAATCCTAATTCTTCTGCTAAGTGTAATCTTAATGTTCCTAATGCCTTTCTTGTTTTATCTAATCCACCTGACATTATTAGCAATAAGTCACCATCTTCACAACCTGCTTTTGCTGCCCATGCTTTTCTAGCATCTTCATCAAAAAAATTATCTACTGATGATTTTGATGTTCCGTCCTCTTTATATTTACAATAGATAAGTCCTGTTGCCCCAACTTGTGGTGTTTTTACAAAGTTGATTAATTTGTCTAATTGTTTACGTGTATAGTTTGCACATCCTTTTGCGTTAATGCCAAGTACTGCTTCTGAATTATCAAACATACCAAAATCCTTCCCTTTGCACTCTGCATTTATTTCTACAATAGCCATATCAAATCTGATATCTGGCTTGTCCGAACCATACAAAGCCATAGCATCATCATACGTTATTCTTGGGAATTCTGTTAACTTAATACCTTTTACTTCTTTAAGTAAATGCCTTGTTAATCCTTCAAACATATTAAGGACATCTTCTTGCTCAATGAATGACATTTCACAGTCAATTTGAGTAAACTCTGGTTGTCTGTCGGCACGCAAATCTTCATCCCTAAAGCATTTTACGATTTGATAATATTTATCAATTCCTGCTACCATAAGCAATTGCTTAAAGGTTTGTGGAGATTGTGGTAAAGCATAAAATTGCTTTTCGTTCATTCTACTTGGGACAACAAAATCTCTTGCTCCTTCAGGTGTTGATTTTATTAAGTAAGGAGTTTCTACTTCAATAAATCCTTCAGCGTTTAAGAAGTTTCTCGTTTCAGTTGAAACTTTTGCTCTTAGCATTAAGTTTTCTTTAATAGGATTTCTTCTGATATCTAGATAGCGGTATTTCATTCTTATTTCATCACCACCATCTGTTTCATCTTCAATTGTAAAAGGAGGCGTTTTTGATGCGTTTAGAATAGTAAGTCCACTCACTTCAATTTCAATTTCACCTGTAGGTATATTTTTATTTTTTGATGTTCTCTCAATCACTACCCCTTCAGCTTGGATAACAAATTCTCTACCTATTTTCCTGGCATCAGTACATAAATCAGTATTTACATCCATACTAAACGCCAATTGAGTGATACCGTATCTATCTCTCAAATCAACAAAAGTCATACCTCCTAAATCTCTTGTTTTTTGTACCCATCCACTTAGGATTACTTTTTCTGAAACATTATTTATGTTTAACGTTCCGCAATTGTATGTTCTTAACATGTTTAAAAATATTTGCTGCAAATTTAACACATTAGTTTTGTATTTTCGCACTATGGAAATAAATCCTTTTGATGATACTTATTTTATGAAAGAAGCCTTTAAAGAGGCACAAAAAGCATTTGTAAAAGATGAGGTTCCAGTTGGTGCGGTTATAGTTTGTGAAAATCAAATTATTGCAAGAGCTCATAATTATACAGAAACCTTAAATGATGTAACTGCACATGCCGAGATGCAAGCTTTTACTACTGCTGCTGATTATTTAGGAGGAAAATACTTAAATGAATGTACATTATACGTAACATTAGAACCTTGCGTAATGTGTGGTGGAGCATCCTACTGGACGCAATTAAAAAAAATAGTTTTTGGAGCTGCTGATGAAAAAAGAGGATTCTCCATACTTTCAGAAAATATTTTACATCCAAAAACTGAAATCGAAAGCGGTTTAATGAAAGAAGAATGCAGTAAATTATTAACTGATTTTTTTCAATCAAAAAGATAAATAAGCGTATTTTTGCGCTAATAAAAATATAAAATTATGAATTACCCAGAAGAAATGTGTGCGCCTATGCGTGCCGATTTAACATCAGCAGGTTTTGTAGAATTAAAAACTCCTGAAGCAGTATCGGATTTACTTGATAAAAAAGTAGGAACTGTATTAGTTATGGTAAATTCAGTATGTGGTTGTGCAGCAGGAAACGCTAGGCCAGCCGTAAAAATGACAACTAAATTTGAGAAGAAAGTAGATACTTTTGCTACTGTATTTGCAGGGCAAGATATTGGTGCTGTTGCTAAAGCAAGAGAATATATGGCTCCATTTCCCCCATCATCACCAGCAATTGCAGTTTTTAAAGACGGGAAACTAGTCCATTTTATTGAACGTCATCATATTGAAGGTCGTTCAGCTGAAATGATTGCTGAAAATATTAAAGATTGTTTTGATCAAATCTGCTAAGAATTTTTGCTTAATTTTTGCTTAATTTAGAGGTGATATTCACCTCTTTTTTTTACTTCAATTTTTTGAAGAAAATATTTATAGTGAAGTGTTTAAAAAATTTGTATCTTGCGAGCTTAATAAAAGATTATAAATATTTTTAATAATATGAAGAAGATATTACTTTTTACTTGTGTCATTTTTTTGAGTTTAACTACTCAGTTGTTTGCTCAACCTATAAATCTATCAACTACAAATATTTTAGCTACTAGTGCAGATTTAAATTGGGATGCATCTGCTTGTGGTGGCAATGTAACTTTACATTATAAAGTACTTGGGACGACCTGGCCCGGCACAGCTGTTAATCCGGCTATATCTCCTACTTCATTGACTGCTTTAAATCTTAATACTACTTACGAGTGGAGAGTAAAATGTTCAGGCACAAACAATTGGTCTTCTATACAGAGTTTTTCCACAGCAGTTACGGGCTGTACAGATGCTTTAGCATGTAATTATGACGCAACGGCTACTACAGATGATGGCTCTTGTACCATGCCAGGCTGTACAAATACTAGTGCTGTAAATTATGACCTATCAGCAGGATGTGATGACGGGTCTTGCATAATCCCCACAATAGCTACTGCATTTATTTCACAACCAATTTTATGTAATGGTGGCTTTACTACAGATGAAATGCAAATTGATGTGAATCAGACAGCTACAGCAACTGTATATTCATGTGTTGTAGGACAATTATTTAGTAGTGGTTATTTTCTTTCCTACCTTTCTACAAATCAGACTACAACGACAAGTTTAAATTTACAAGGGTTTAATCCGAATATTGATTATTGTATTCGAATAGTAGATTCTGCTGCGTACTATTCTGCAAATGCTAATGCATCTGGAGGTAGTGCTAGTGGGACAAGTACGGTAGGTGTATATGATGAGTTTTGCTCAATTAATTTTTCTGAACCGGCTCAACTTGTAGCAACTACAAGTATTGTTGCTAGTAATCAATGTACAGGTGAATGTGTAGCGTCTGAAGATTTAACAATTAGCGGAGGTACAGGCCCTTTTAGTTTTTCTTTAAATGGAGCAACTTCAATAAATTTGCCTGCTGGTGATTCTACATATTCTTTTACAGGGCTTTGTGCAGGGCAATATGATATTGTCGTTACTGATGCAAATGGCTGCTCAACAACACCGTCAACAACAACTTTTAATATTTCCTCAATTTCTCCAATTCTACCGGCAGGTTCTGTTTCAGTGTTTAATTTGAATGGATATCATGTTTCTTGTAATGGTGCAAATGATGGATCAATTACAGCAAGTGCTAGTGGGGGTACAGGAATTTTTACATACTCAATTGATGGAATTAATTTTCAGTCTAATGCTCTTTTCCCCGGTTTATCTGCAGGAACTTATACTATTACATATAAAGATGCAAATGGATGTATTGCAACAGAGCAACTGATATTGAATGAGCCTCCCAATTTATCAGGAATTGCTAATATTACTCAAGTTGTAGATTGTTTTGGAGCAAGTACTGGAGAAATTACTTTTGATGTTGATGTAACTCAACCTGGTATACCTTCATATCAATATTCAATTGATAATGGAAGCAATTATCAGTCATCAAATGTATTTAGTAATCTTTCTGGTAATATTACTTATAACGTAATGATAGAAGACAATAATGGATGTCAATACACATCATCTATTTATTTAGCAGAACCAGCACAAATTATTTATTCACTTGTTCTGAGCAATAATAATGGATATGAAATCACTTGTAATGGAGCGGCTGATGGGTCTATCGATTTTGGTATACCATTTGGTGGGACTGCACCTTTAGAGTATTCAATTGATAATGGTTCGAATTATTCCTCAACATCATTTTTTACTTCATTAGTTGCAGGTTCATATGATTTAATAATTAGAGATTCAAACTTTTGTATTGAATCTATTACAGTTGTGTTAGTTGAGCCGGGAATTTTTACTATTCCGGCTACTGTAACAAACCCTATTAATTGTTTTGAAGATTGCAATGGAGCTGTTGCAATTAATCCTACTAATGCAGTAGGACAAGTAGTTTATACTTTAGATGCCGGGGTGCAACAAACTACTCCTTCATACTCTGGCTTGTGTGGAACTATAACAAATCCAACTCCTTACGTAATTGACGCAACAGATGATAATGGTTGTATTGCTCAAGAAACTGTAAGCTTATCTGAACCAGCTGATTTTGTTTATACGCCACTTACATCAACAGATGAATACTGTCTGCAATCTAATGGCTCAGCTTCAATTAATGTTATTTCTGGGGGTACAGGAGGATATTCTTATCTATGGAATGATGGACAAACAACAGCTTCAGCTACTAACCTTATTGCAGGTGTATATCAATGTGTATTTAATGATGCTAATGGATGTCACGAGACTGTAGATATTAATGTAGGTACTGATTTAGGCTTTACAGTATCATTTACAACTATTGAACCTTGTTTGGGGCCAAATAGTGGTTCAGCAACAGTTTTTGCAACAGGAACATCTCCTTATACTTACCAATGGTTTGATGTAAATGGAGATTCAATCATAGGGGCCACTTTAGCAACTATTGATAGCATTCCTGTGGGTACTTATTCTGTAGTTGTTGAAGATGCCACAACTTGTCAAGTAACAGGAGTTTTAGATGTTAACACACCAGCTAATCCAATTCGGATAGATTCAATAATTATTATTGAAAACTCTTGCTTTGGAATTAATGATGCTCAAATCGAAATTTTATCAAGTGGAGGTCAATCACCATACTCATACTCTAATACTGGAGGCTTAAACATTCAAATTAACCCTGTTTTTAGCACTTTATCTCCAGGTTCATATAATATTTGGGCAATTGATGCTAATGGTTGTTATGCAGATTCTATTATTCCATTAACTTATCCTGATCAGCTAGTGATTGACAGTACAGTATTTACAAATATTAGCTGTTTTGGAGAAGATGATGGTGCAATACAAGATATTATATTTACAGGAGGAACAGCTCCTTTTGAATATTCAATTAATGGAGTAATCTTCCAGTCTTACCCACTATTTAATGCTTTAGAACCTGGGTGGCATACAGTAGAAATTTTTGATATCAATAATGGAGTAAATGGTATTACTTGCGCTACATCTGATCAAATATATATAACTGAACCAACACTTTTAAATGCCGTATTAACGCCATCTGATTGGAATAATTATCAAGTATTATGTAATGGTGGGAATTCAGGATATTTAGATGTAGCTGCATCTGGAGGAACATTGCCTTATTATACAATTTATAATACAGATACTATTTTTGGATCTGCTTCACAGATTACCGGATTAGATGCTGGAAATCATACTTTTATTGTAGAGGATGCTAATGGCTGTGCTCACACAGAAACTATTATGTATAATGAGCCAGCTAATATTGATATTTCATTTTTACCTACACATGTTAGTTGTATAGCCTGGAGTGATGGTGCTGTAACTGCACTTGTTTCTGGAGGCGTAGGCACTTCAACATCTTATACATATTTGTGGGATATTGGAGCGACTACATATTCTATAGATGGATTATCAGCAGGTAATTATAATATTGAAGTTACAGATGTTCATGGATGTATTAATGATGAGACAGTTACAATTAATGCTAATAATGCATTGAGTGTTTCTAATGCAAGTGTAACTAATGTTGGTTGTTATGGAGAATGTGATGGAGAAATTATGCTTAATGTTAGTGGTGGAATTCAATTTACAGGATCAACTCTTTATAATTATCAATGGAATGATTACTTAAATCAAGCTACAAACCCTGCAGTTGGGCTTTGTGCAGATAGTACTAGTAATACGGCAGAATATATTTGTGTTATTACTGATGCTCAAGGATGTGAGTTGATAGATACTGTAAGCATAACTCAAAATAATGAATTAATTGTTCAATCAGAAATAATTGATGCAATTTCTTGTTTTGGAGAAGCTGATGGTAAGATAAAAGCAACAATTTTAGGTGGAACCCCAGTATATAATTATACATGGTCTAGTGGATTTACAGATTTAAATACAAATAATATTACTTCGCAGATTTCCGGACTAGACGTTGGGTCTTATATTGTTGAGGTTGAAGATGCTAATGGCTGTAAAGATACTGCTGAAATATATTTATACCAGCCAGATTCGTTACAAGTAACAATAACAGATATTGATATTGATTGTTTTGCAGGAGGTACAGGTTCTATTGAGGCACTTGCAAATGGAGGCACACCTTTCTTAGGTATCCCTCCACAATATGAATATACGTGGCTGAATGAAAGTGGAGCAATAATTTCTACTGTAATGGTTGATAATGATATGAATGCAGAGATAAATGGACTTGCACCAGGATTCTATACACTAAAGGTCGTAGATTTAAATGGATGTTCTGTAATATCAGAATCAGTTTCAATTACTGAGCCATCTGATGGTTTAGAGATGTCAATTGATTACTATGATGAAGCATGTAATATTAGTGCATTTGCAACTGTATACCCCGTCGGGGGGACTCCACCATATTTATATGATTGGGGAACGGGAAGCGGCCCTGTAAATAATTCAACTCAAAATTTAGTTGCTGGTGCAAATACTGCATATACGGTAACATTAATTGATGATAATGATTGTGAAATCTCACAAGAGATCTTTGTAACTGGATATCAAAATGTTTTCATGCCAGGCTTCTTAGATGTTGTAGAACTGGATACAATTTGTTTAGGACAAGACATTGTTATAAATATAGACGAAAGAGATGGATTGAATTATACTTGGAGTGATGGAGTTACAACCGGAGATAGAAATATTTATAAGGATACTATTTTAGCATTTGGACAAACAATGACAACTACTTATACATTAACAATTCAAGATAATACTAATTGCTCACAGGATGTAGAGGTAGTAGTAACCTATTCTGCTGCTGTTGATCCTGAGCCAGCTTCAGATCCAGGTGTTGAATACGGAAATTTCCCTGTAGTTTTGGCAGGAGATCCAATAGATTTATTTTCAAATAATGATGATATTGAAGAATATTCTTGGTTTTGGTATAAAGATACAGTTATAAGTGTCTCTGGTGAGATTACTGATTCACCAGCTAATTCTGGATGGTACTATTTACGAGTTGAAGACTTTAATGGCTGTTTAGGTTATGATTCTATTTATGTTGTAGTTGGCGTAAAACCTTATGAAGCAATTACACCAAATAATGATGGATTTAATGATACTTGGACACCATTAGATATTGAATCATATGAAAACGCATTAGTACAAGTATTTAATAGATGGGGTGGTTTAGTATTTGAATCTACAGGTGGTGCAAGCTACCAGCCTTGGGACGGAAATAATGAAGGCGCCGAGCTCCCAGTTGGAACTTACTATTATATTATAGATCTAAATACTGGTGATGAGCCACAATCAGGACCTATTACAATTATCAGATAATATGAAAATTATAAAAATGAAAAAAATATCAATTTTACTATTTGTAATTTCCTTTGGAGGGGTTTTAAAAGCACAACAGCTTCCTCAAATTACTCAATATATGTTAAATAATTATGCAATTAATCCTGCTGTTGCTGGCATGTATGATTATTATCAAGTGAATACTACTATCAGAAACCAATGGCAAGGGATGAATGATGGGCCAAGGACTACTATCATGAGTATTTATGGTAAGCATAGTAGAAATGTAGGTTTAGGAGGTACAGTTTTCAATGATGTTACTGGACCAACAAGTAGAGCAGGAGGATCAATGTCTTATACATATTCGATGCCTATTACTCAGTCAATTAATTTAGCATTAGCACTTTCTGGAGGGTTTACTCAATTTAAAATAATTAAAGAGGGTATTTCAATAGAAGATCAAAATGACCCATTAATGAAAGGAGGAGATGTTGTAAGATCTTTACCAGATGCAACATTTGGTGTTAATTTCAGTGGTAATAAATGGTATTTAGGTATGGCAGTTCCGCAATTATTGAGTTCAGAATTACAATTAATGGATGATGATTTTGCAAGAATATATGATACAACAAGTCAGAGTGGTAAGTTAGCGAGTCATATATATATTCTAGGTTCTTATGAGCATTCCTTAAATTCTGGAATTACTATTGAACCAACTTTCTTTTTAAAGTCAGTGGCTGGGGCTAAAACACAAATTGATTTTGGAGTTAAAACAGGATATAAAGAAATGTTTTGGCTAGGAATGAATTATAAAATGAATAATGACCTTTCTATGATGTCTGCATTGCTAGGTTATAATATCAATGATAGATTTAATTTTGGATATTCTTATGGCCTACCTTCAATAGAGACTAGTGCCTATCAATCAGGTTCACATGAGTTTATGTTAGGAATAAAATTCCCTCATTAGTTAGAATAATGTTTACAAGAAAAAAGCCCTCATAATTATGAAGGCTTTTTTATGTTGTATAAAGTGGTTAGATTAATACAACCCAAAACAAGTATTACGACACTTCAAATATATGCACAGTTTCTATATACTTATAAGTGTCAGTTTTACAAGATGTTAACAAAAAATTGTTAATTTTATACTGATTATTACTAGAGATGATGAGTATAAATATCTAAATTTTAGTTAATAATTTATCTACTACTAATTAATTTGATTTTTAATTTTAGGATAAAATACAATTAAATTAATTGTTAGTTTATACTAAAGCTTGTATTTGGTATATTTGCTATTCATAAACGAAAAGTATGAAAATTGCGATTTTAGGTACTAGAGGTATCCCAAATAATTATGGTGGATTTGAGCAATGTGCGGAAAATCTCTCTGTAAGCCTTGTTGAAAACGGGTATGATGTTACAGTTTATTCTACTGACTCTCATCCTTATCAATCTAAAATATTTAAAGGTGTTAATATAATAAAGAAATACTGCCCTGAAAATAATATTGGATCAGCAGCACATTTTATTTATGATTTCATTTGTTTAAAAGATGCGTTGAAAAAAGAATTTGATGTTATATTTGAGTTTGGATACCAAAGTGTTGCTATTTCATTTGTATTATTACCAATAAAAAAATCTGTTATAGTAACCAATATGGATGGTCTTGAATGGAAAAGAGCTAAATGGTCTCCTTATGTAAAAAAACTTACAAAATGGTTTGAGAAAATTGCTTCAAAAAAATCAACTTTCCTAATCTCAGATAATAAAGGAATCCAAGATTATATCAAACAAAAATATAATAAAGAATCTGTAATGATTCCTTATGGTGCCGATAAGGTTAATCCAACAAAAGAGCTCTTAACTAAATATAACGTTAAAATTGAGGAATACTTCTTATTAATAGCAAGGTTAGAGCCTGAAAATAATATTGAAATGATTCTTGATGGGTTTTTAATTAGTGAATCTCCTATTAGCTTTTTAGTTGTTGGAAATACAGAAACATCTTATGGAAAATATTTGCAGGATAAATATATTCAAGGAAATATTGTGTTTTTAGGTAGTGTTTTTAATAAAGAACATTTAGATAGTTTAAGAAAATTCGCAAAAGTATATTTTCATGGACATTCAGTTGGTGGAACTAATCCAGCCTTATTAGAGGCAATGGCAGCACAAGCATTTATTTTTGCACATAACAATGTATTTAATAGAGATGTTCTTGAGGACAATGCATTCTACTTTAATAATTCTAATGAGGTACAACAGCTTCTTAATTGTTTAAAAGATATAGAGAAATCTAAAAAAGAGAAAATATCAAATAATAGTATTAAAATTGATAATGACTATTCTCATCAAAATATTACAAATCAATATATTGATTTAATAGAAAAAATATCTAGATGAGAATAGTCATTATAACACAAGATGAACCTTTTTATTTAGCAAGAAGCTTACAACAATTTATTAATTTATTGCCAGAAAAACACCAAATTGTTGGATGTGTAGTAAGTTCTGTTTCTCCTTTTGGAAAACAAGAAAGTTTTTTAAAAAAAGCATTACAGACGTTAAATATTTTTGGTATTGGATTCTTCCTATATTACTCATTAAAGTTTATTTTAGCCATTATTAATAGTTCTAACTCACTTGATTCATTTTTAAGAATAAATAATATAGAAAAGATATTATTAGATAAATCAATAAATAATAAAGAGTCAATTGAAATAATAAAATCATATAAACCAGACTTGTTAATTTCAATATTAGGCAATCAAATTTTTAAGAATGAGATAATTAATCTAGCCCCAAAAGGATGTATTAATCTTCATACAGCATTATTGCCAAAGTACAGAGGTTTAATGCCGACTTTCTGGGTGATGAAAAATGACGAAAAATATACTGGAGTATCAGTGTTTTATGTGAATGAAGGAATTGATACAGGCCCTATTATAGTACAGAAGAAAGTTGAGCTTGGAAATAGAACTCAAGAAGAACTAATTAAACATACAAAGATGATTGGCATGAAATTAATTGTTGAGGCTGTTGAAATAATTGATATTGGCAATGTAGAAACATTAGAAAATAATAATGAGGATCATACTTATTTTAGTTTCCCTAAAAAAGAAGATGTGGCTATATTTAAGAAACGAAAGAAGAAATTTTTCTAATGAGAATACTAACTTTTGACATAGAAGATTGGTTTCATATTATTCATAAATATCCTGCAGATATATTAGATAAATGGGATAATTATGAAGTTCGTATTCATAAAGGAATGGATAAAATATTACAGGTGTTGTTGGATAATGATATAAAGGCTACATTTTTTGTTGTTGGGTATATTGCTAGAAAACATCCTGAAATTATTAAAAGAATACATGATTTGGGCTTTGAAGTTGCTGCTCATTCTGATATGCATAAAGCGGCATTTAATCAAAGTAGAAAAGAATTCAAGTTGGATTTATCAGATTGCATGCGTAGTATAGAGAATATAACTGGGGAAAAGGTAATATCTTATAGGGCTCCAGCATTCTCAATTAAAAAGGAAAATGTTTGGGCTTTTGAGGTATTGAATGAATTAGGAATTGAGAATGATGCATCAATTTTCCCTGCCAAAAGAGATGATGGTGGTTTTGATGATTTTGAGTTAGCAACTCCATCAATTATTAAATATAACGGAATGTCAATTAAAGAATTCCCAATGAGCATTGACACGTTTATGGGAAGAAAATTTGTAGCTTCTGGAGGTGGTTATTTTCGTTTCTTCCCTTATTGGGTTATTAGAAAATTGCTAAATGATGCAGATTATACTATGACATATTTTCATCCAAGAGATTTTGACCCTAATCAGCCTATGTTAGATGGACTTTCATTAAAAAGAAAATTTAAGTCCTATTGTAATTTAAGCACTACTTATGCTAAGTTAAGGCAATTAGTGAATGATTTTGATTTTATTGATATGAGGCGAGCAGTTGAAATTGTTAATTGGAATAATGTTCCGATTATAGATTTAAATCATCATTCAAAAGATAAATAAATCAGAAGCGATTGCATCTGCAAAGGCCTTACCTTCTTGAGTTAATGTTATTATATTTTCTTCTGCTAAAATATATTCTTTACTTATCCATTTTTCAATTTCTTTTAAAAAATGACCGTGAATTTTCTCTGCAAATTTATTTTGAATTATCGCACTATCTATCCCCCAAATGGTTCTTAAAGAAGTTAAAATATATTCATTATACTGTTGTTCTGTACTAAGTATTTCAGTATCAAAATATGTTGTTTTATTAGTTATTCCTTCAATGTATTTTTTATTTGAGGAGACATTCCATCTTCTGCTTTTCCCATTAAAAGAATGAGCTGATGGCCCAATTCCTAAATAATATTGATTTTTCCAATATGATGAATTGTGATTTGAGAAATAACCCTCTTTTCCAAAATTAGATATTTCATAATGAATGAAATCGTTTTCTTTTGCTTTTTCTTGTAAAAAATTGAATTGCTCAACAATTTTTTCGTCATTAGGCAAACTTACTTTCTTATTTTCTACAAGATGATTTAGGGCAGTTTTCTTTTCAATTGTTAGTGCGTACGCAGAAAAATGCTGAATATTTAGCGCAAACATTTTACTTAGATTCTCCTCCCATTTGGATAAGTTTTGACTTGGTAGTCCATAAATCAAGTCAATTGTAATATTTTTAAAGCCTAACATTTTAGCCAGATGAATACAATTTTCTGCTTCTGAAGAATTATGTGATCTATTCATGAATTTTAAATCATCATCATCAAATGATTGTATACCTATGCTTAATCGATTAACCCCTAAGCTTTTTAGTGAGATTAATTTCTTTTTATCTAGATCATCAGGATTACATTCTAGTGTTATTTCAGCATTATCAGCAATAGAATAATTTTTGTCTATTTGGCTTAATATTTTTTTAATATCAATGTCATCCAAAATAGAGGGAGTTCCTCCTCCAAAATAAATACTTGTAATTTTTTGTTGATTTAAATATTTTGCCCTTACTAAAATTTCATTTTCCATACTTTTTATCATATCAATTTTATCTTTTTGAGCGATTTTAAAATGAAAATCACAGTAAACACATGCTTGTTTACAGTAGGGAATATGAATATATATGCTTGCCAAAATTTTTTGCTTAAAAGTTTTGCGAATATAAAAAACTATTTATTTTTGCCACTGTTTATAATAAATCTAAATAAAAATAAAAAATGAAAAAAATACTAAGTTTTATATTTGCTATATCATTACTCGCAAATCTAAATGCACAGAACAGTGCAGAAAAAATAATTGCAGGAAATCCAGGCCTACATATTGGAGGGTACGGACAAATTGATTTTAATCTAAATGAAAGAGACGGAACAATACATAATAACGGGAAATTAGATGTACATAGGCTAGTTACTTTTTTTGGTTATAACTTTAGTGAAAGGGTTTCATTTGTGTCTGAACTTGAGTTTGAGCATGTCTCTGAAGTTTATGTTGAACAGGCTTTCTTAGATTATAAGATTAAGAAAAATTTATCTATTAATGCAGGTTTAATGCTCATTCCAATGGGGATTCAAAATTTGTATCATGAACCACCAACTTTTAACGGAGTAGAAAGAACAAATGTTGATAAATATATTATTCCAACAACATGGAGAGAGATGGGTGTTGGGTTAAGCGGTAGAAGCCTTGAGCATGCAATAAATTATCAAGCTATGTTAGTAAATGGTTTTAATGGGTATAATGATGGTGGCGTATTTAGTGGTAAAAGCGGATTAAGAAGCGGAAGACAAAAAGGAGCAGAATCATATATTACCTATCCTGATTTTGCAGCCAGAGTTTCATATTATGGACAACCAGGTTTAAATTTTGGATTTTCTGCTTATTTAGGCGATTCAGAAAGCAAAGCCTATGATGGTTTAGACTTAGCTGATGAAACAGCTGTTGCTACTGCAGACTCCACTATTATTGGAATTCAAATGATTGGAATTGATGCAAGGTATCATAAGGGATCCTTACAATTAACAGGACAATATATTATTGCTGATTTATCAAATACAGATCAATATAATGGATTCACCGAAAAAGATGTAGGGAGTAGTTTAACAGGATACTATTATGAGATAGGATACAATTTAATGGATGGGATTATTCCTTCTATTTCAAGTGATTCAGAAGAATTAATTGCTTTTGCAAGATATGAGAACTATAATACTCATGCAGAAGTTGAAGGAATTACAATTAATGACACATATAATCGTACAGAAATAACTTTTGGGCTTGGATTTAAAGTTGCACCAGGTGCTGTTTTTAAAGCAGATTATCAAATTAAATCTAATGCTGGTTCTGATGAGGAGAATGGACAATTTAATTTAGGAGTAGGGATTTGGTTTTAATTTTTTAATTAATGAATTTTAAAAATCATATAAGTAAGGCGATAACTGTAATAGTTATTGCCTTGCTTTTTTCCTCTTTTAAAGCCACTTATTGGGAATTAGATAAAGATAGCAGGGCGACTGTTTATAAGTCAATAGCCAAAATTTTTAATAGCGAAACATGTAATCTTGATCCTATTGATGATACCTTTTATTCTATTTTAGAAGATGACTCTATTATAGGTTATTTAGCAGTAACTGATGCACCTTCAAAATTTCACAGGTTTGATTATTATGTATTATTTGATGATAAAGAAGAGATATTAAAAGTTGAGGTCTTACATTATCGAGAAAATTATGGTGGTGAGATTTGTAGTAAAAATTGGTTGAAACAATTTGTTGGGATTGATACGGAGAACTATTCAAGTTATAGCAGGAAAATTGACGGAATATCAGGTGCAACTATTTCTGTGAATAGTTTAAAGCATAACTTACTTAAGATATCTAATAAGCTAAAAAAATCTAGTAAATAATGGAAAGTAGCTCGGGGATTAGTGTTATTTTTGCAAAAAATTTAGACTTGAAACAGTCACTGTTCATATTCCCCCTTTTATCTTTTTTTACTGTTTTTAGTCAAAGCGATAGTATACTGACTGAGAATAAATTGAATGAAGTAATTATTTCTTCTACAAAAACAAATCAAACGATACATGAATTACCTATTCCTATTACAATAATATCTGAAAAAGAAGTTCAAGAATTTAGTGCAAATAAATTATATGATGTAATTACTCAACAAACAGGTATTGTAAGTGTCACTACAAAAACAGGAACTGAAGGGCTGCAAATGCAAGGTTTAGATGCCTCATATACTACTTTCCTTATTGATGGTTTTCCAATTATAGGAAGGTCATTTGGAACTTTAGATTTAAATAGAATTTCTGTTGCAGACATTGAGAGAATTGAAGTTGTCAAGGGACCATCTTCAAGCCTATATGGTTCTAATGCTTTAGGTGGAGTTATTAATCTTATCAGTAAAAAGCAGATTGATGAAGGGCCTATCATCAGTGCCTCATTAAAACATGCCACCTATAATTCAACTAATTCTAGTTTAGTTTATAAATACAAAGAAGGAGCTTTACATATTTCTAATTCTTTTGATTATTACAAAACAGATGGTTATGACTTAATAGATACTGATCTACTTAGTACTGTTAACCCTTATTCAAATTACACCTTCCGCTCTAATTTAAAATATGCATTATCTGATAAACTTTTGCTTAATACAAATGGGCATTATTACAAGCAAGAACAAATAAATATTGCTGCTGATTCAAGTTCTTTATTAAAAGGAGAAAGTAGTATTAAGGAATGGAGTCTTGGTACTACTGCAAAATACATGATTAATGCTAACTTCTTTCAAAAACTTGAGATTTATAAAACTAATTATAGAGCTGATGAGTTTCTAAATACTGAGAATGGAGCGTTATATGAAGATAATTATTTTGACCATACATTATTGCAATTTGGGATGAAATCATCTTTTAATTACAAAGGAGTAAATAATATAATAGGTTTTGGTATAACAAAAGAAGAGTTATCTAGAAGAGATTTTTCTAGTAACCCAGAGCAAGATTTAAAGTTTATTTATGGACAATTGGATGCAACTGCTTTTAATAAATTGAATATTATATTAGGTAGTAGATATGATAATTACACTAATTACACTCCAGTTGTTTCTAATAAATTAGCTTTAGGAATTCCTATAACAAATAAGATTCAGCTCAATGGTTCAGTGGGTACAGGTTTTAAGACTCCTGATTTTAGACAAAAGTATTTTGATTTTACGAACTCAACTATTGGCTATATAGTGCTTGGTAGAGATGTTGCTATTGATAGACTAAATGCTATGCAAAATATAGAAGAGATCGTCCCATTTTCAGAATTAAATTCTCCATTAAAGTCTGAAACTTCACTAAATATTAATTTTGGTGTAAAATATAATCTACTAAATAATTTATCTTTTGAATTAAACTTGTTTAATAATAAACTTAAAGATTTAATTGAATGGAAGTTAGTGGCTATAGATCAAAGTAATGCAAATATTTACAGTTATTTTAATGTAAATCAGGTTGAGACCAAAGGGTTAGAATTCAACTCAACTTATACAAAAGCTAATAATTGGGAAATAAAATTTGGCTACCAATTACTTTACGCATCTGATACAGAAGTAGTTAAAGATATTAAAAATGGTGATAGTGATTATTATGCTAGAGATCCAGAAACGCTTACAAGTATCAAGCTTAATAAAGAAGACTATTTTGGACTGTTTAATCGATCCAGACATATGGGGAATATTAAATTTAATTATCATTTTAATGATAAAACAGAGATGAATACAATTGTCACATATAGAAGTAAATATGCGATTTCTGATACTAATGGGAATGGTATTTTAGATATATATGACACATTTATAGATGGCTATAGTTTATGTGATTTAGGTATTTCTCATCAAATAAGCTTGCTCAAAAGTTGTCAAATAGGAGTTAAGAATATTTTTGGATTTACTAACCCTGAGTTTATAAGCAACATCACAGGAAGGCTATATTATATGAGTTTTAAAATAAATTTTAAATAAACACAATTAACAAAAACAATAACAATAACAATAACAAAAACAAAAACAAAAATGAAAACAAAAACAAAATTATTAGTATCCATTTGTGCATTAACATTAATATTTTCTGCATGTAAAAAAGATGCTGTAACACCAGAAGCAGTTTTAGATTGTACAGAAGTTGAAAATGGCGTAGCAGTTGTTGATTCTTGTGGAGATTGTCAAGGGGCTTACATTTACAATATGGTAACACATGATCCATCTGAGATTGTAATTTTAGGAGGAGATACAACTGGTGCTAGTGCAACTTTAACACCAGGACAAGTAATTATATTACCAGAAGATCCAGGCAATCCTTATTGGAATGCTGGTTGCACACAGGCTATAGTATACGACTGTATGGGTGTTCAGAATGGCGTAGCAGTTGTTGATTCTTGTGGAGATTGTCAAGGGGCTTACATTTACAATATGGTAACACATGATCCATCTGAGATTGTAATTTTAGGAGGAGATACAACTGGTGCTAGTGCAACTTTAACACCAGGACAAGTAATTATATTACCAGAAGATGATGGTAATCCATATTGGAATTCTGGTTGTAAGTAAAACAAGATGCAAAAATTAAACCTTATATTATCTGTACTTATGTTATTTTTCACTTCTTGTGAGAAAACCAGTAATAATGATATTATTATAGATGAAGATGTAATTACTTTTGTTGAGTTAAATGCAAGCCAGTATGATGTTAATATTCTTGACTCTTTAGTGACTGGTAAGTTTGAGAAGTTTAGTTTTTTAGAAGGAGATACAGTAATTCATGATAATTGGGATGTAGCATTTAGCGGAACTACAATCATTGTTAATGGAGGAGACAGATATAGCGTTAACCAGCCAGAAAGAACAGGAAATGCGGCAGTTTATATTGCTACAGGTATTATGTCAAATATTAAAATAGTTGATATAAATAAATTAGAACAGGATAATGCATCAGGACCTGCTATTATTGATGATCTAGGAATCTCTGAACTGGGTTGGGCCTCATATGATATGTCTACACATATATTATCTCCTACTGCAGGAAAGGTGTTAGTTTTTAGGACACATGATAATAAATATGCAAAAATGGAGATTCTTTATTTTTATGATAGTCCTACACCACAACCTTTTGAAGGAGATTATGGTGGTTTTTATACATTTAATTATGTATATCAATCAGATTTACTGATTGATGAAAATGGCAATGCAATGTTTTAATTAATATATGTTTTTTTATTCTAAAAGCGTCCAATTGGACGCTTTTTTTATTTTTGTAGATATTTAGAAATTATGAAAAACGAATTCTTAAAAGGTTTAACTTCAGATGAATTAGAAATTCTAAAAAACAAAGGAACTGAAGCACCATTCTCAGGTGAGTATAATGATTTTTTTGAAGCTGGTATTTTTATTTGCAGAGCGTGCAAAACCCCACTTTACGAGTCCAGTACTAAGTTTAATTCAGGCTGCGGTTGGCCATCATTTGATGATGAAATTAAAAATACAATTGTAAGATATGAAGATTTAAGTGGGGGTAGAGTTAGAACTGAAATTTGTTGCGCAAAATGTGATGGTCATCTTGGGCATGTTTTTACTGGGGAGCAGATTACTGAAAAGGATACAAGGCATTGCGTAAATTCTTTAAGTTTACAATTTAAAGCATATACTAAATTAGAGAAAGCAACTTTTGGAGCAGGGTGTTTTTGGCAAGTAGAAAAAATATTTAAAGCAACTGTAGGAGTTTATTTATCATCAGTTGGATATATGGGTGGAAATACTGATAACCCCACTTATGAGGAGGTTTGTAAGGGGCAATCAAACCATGCCGAGGTAGTTTTTATACATTTCAATCCTGATATAATTAGTTATTTAGATTTGCTTGAAATTTTTTGGAATAACCATAATCCGACTACTAAAAATAGACAAGGACTTGATGTTGGGACTCAATATAGATCTGTAGTGTTTTTTCACTCAGAAGAGCAAATGAAGATAGTTGAAAGTTCATTAAATCAACAATCTAAGAATTGGAAGAATCCAATTGTAACTCAAATTATTTCAGCTGAAAAATTTTATAGAGCAGAAGAATATCATCAGAATTATCTGAACAAAAACAGCTTAGGAAGTTGCGGAATTTAGGTTTTTGGAAGCCAGATAGTGAAAGTTGTTCCTTTTCTTTTGTCTGATTTCATAACAAAAATACTCCCTTTATGATACTCCTCAATTATTCTTTTTGATAATGATAAACCAAGCCCCCAACCTCTTTTTTTAGAAGTAACACCTGGCTTAAAAATATTTCTTATAATTGAACGATCAATCCCATCTCCAGTATCTGATATATTAACTACAATTTTATTTTCTTCCTCAGAAATACTAACAGAAATTTTCCCCTTACCCTTCATAGCATCAACAGCATTTGTTACAAGATTTTCGATAACCCACTCAAACAACACACTATTTAATGGAATTATGATTTCCTTTCTTGGCACTTGAATGTCAAACTCAGTATTTACTGGCATTCTTGCTTTTAGGTACTCAATTGATTGAGAAACTAGGCATACTATATCCTTTTTCTGGAGTTCAGATTTTGAACCAATTTTAGAGAATCTCTCTGTAATTGTTTCGAGTCTTTTAATATCTTTCTCCATCTCTGTAACCATTTGGTCAGTTCCTTCCTTATCTTTTAACAGCTCAATCCATGCCATAAGTGATGATAATGGAGTCCCAATTTGATGAGCTGTTTCTTTGGCCATTCCTGCCCAAACTTTATTTTGCTCTGATCTTCTACTTGCACTAAACATAAAATAGGCAATAAACATAAAAAGCCCAATAAACCCTAGCTGATAAAAAGGATAATATCTTAATCTGTATAGTAGAGCAGAATCTTTATAATATATCCATTGTTTGTCTCCAATAATATTAATTTCAATGGGTTTGTCTCCACTCTCTTTTATCTTTTTAAGCTCAGATCTTAAAAATTTATTATCAATTATTTGCGGAGTAATAATTCCTAAATTGATGAAAAAACTATCAGTTTTTGTAAAATTTTGGAAATTCCTATTTTCTAAAATACTATCACAAGCATCTACTAAAATTACTGGAACATTATTGTTTTCAGATATTACTTTAATTGCTAACGAATAATCACCTTCCCCTGTTAAGCTAACAAGATGTTTTGTCGCTTGAGCCCAAAGTTCAATCTTTTTTCTTTCCTCAGTTTTAAGTTCTTTAACCAGTGTGTTAGTTACAAAAAGAGAAGAAATTCCAATAATAAGAGCAAAGCCTATTAAGGTAAATTTCCATTTTTGTTTTCTTGAGTAACTATCCATATTTTAATTTTCAGGATTCCATTCAATTTCTACTTCTTGTCCAGTTTCTTCAACTCCTTTATCTTTTGTCTGCAAGATATCTTCTTTAATAATATTACGGATATTCTTCTTCTCTAACTTTATCCCTTCACTAACATCTTCCATAAAACGTATTTTGTCCAAAGTTATTTTAGGATCTTCAGTATTTCCTATCATCTTTAAATATAAGGTATTAAAGATTTTTCCATCTTGTTCTTCTTCTCCAAATTCAGTATTTTTCTTCCTGAAAGAAGTTGAAAGAAGTTCAGATAATAATAATTTTACATCATAATTTATATCTTGATTAAAAGTATGTGAACCTGATAGGAATACAGATAATGCTGAAGATTTTATCTCCATATTTGGGATAGTAATAATTTTATTTTCAACTTCAATATTATTTTCTAAAGTTGAGAATTTTACATGTTTCAATTCTTCAATACTTACATAAGATGATAAATTTTCTAATGTTTTGAAGTCAATTAACTCACCTTTTTCAATTATTAAATGTAATTTCAATTTTAGTTTTTCTTTATCTAGAGTAAAGCCAGGTTTCCAATGAGCTTCCACATTTATTTCAGCAGTTCCAAGTCCTTTAATTTCATTTTCATTTATGAAAGCTTGACCATAATTATTAAAGGCATGAAATGAATTACGGATATTAATTTTAGTAAAATTAATATCTCCTAATAGCATAAGATGTTTGTTTTTTGGTTCCGTAAAAATAAAATATCCTGAGATATTACCATCCAAAGAATTGCCACTCATATTAAATCCTTTTAGCGTTCCATTATTATATTGAATATTTCCGCTAAGATTAGTTGCTGTAAAGTTATCATAGGATAAATTTGCTATTTCAGTATTGATATTTGCTTTTATCCAATTTGGGAAAGTGGTACTACTTTGATCTTCTGAAATATCACCAAGAGTCATTAGTTGTTTGAGATTAGTATATGTTGATTTTAAACCTCCACTAATTGCAATTTTATCTTTCTTATTAAGAATATAACCAATCAAATCAGTTATTTCTCCTGCAAAATTTAGATCACTTTCTGAAATAGTAGATGAGCTATTTTTAAAAAGTATTTTGTTGTTTTTTAATTGACAATCACCAAAATCAAGGGTAAAAGGAAGTGGAAATTTTTTATACATAAAACTAATATTTTCAAACTTTACATCAGAAGTATGTGTTGCATTTAAAAATTTGTTTTTAAATTGAGTGTTAAATGATATTTCGCCATTATAATTTGTTGTTGCAACAATTGCCCCTTGTAAATTAGTAAAAGGAGAATTTTCAAAATAAGTATTAACTTCTTTCAAATCCCATGAAGATTTAAAGTTTGATTTAAAATAGTAATTATTTAAGTTTTGTAAAGTAAAATTTCCATTTATATATCCTTCATTTGTGTTTGATTTAAAATCTGAAGCAATAATTTTTGTTGATTTAAAATTATGTTGGTTTCCATTTGTAACTGAACCATTCATTGAGATATTCTTTAATTTAAATGGGATACTTTTAAGTTCGTAAGATCCATCTGTAATTGTATAGTCCATCTCAAATAAAGGATTAGTATCTTTACTTATAATTCCTGTAATTTTGATATCACTAGTTATCTTGCCACCAAGAACAAAAGGGTCGCATATTTTTTTAATATTTTGAGGCAAATTACTAACAACATTATTAATTTTTTCGTCTTGAAGCTTAATTGCTAAATTAAAATCCCTATTTCTAAGAACCCTTCCGCTTCCATTTGCAAATGAACTTTCAATTTGTATATTCGAATTTAGGATGTCAATAGTATCTTTTCTAATATTTATTTCTGCATTTATGTCTAATTTTTTCTTTGATAAATAGTTAATTTTTCCAATAGTTAAGTTTTTAGCAAAAGCAATTGTTTGAAGCTCGATTTTTGTATTATTAATCACAATAATTGCTCTCTCAGTTTGCAGATACATATTTAATTTACTACTTAAATTCTCAACAAGAACAGCTGTATTTAATAGTACAATTTCTTCAATATTTATATTTCCATTTCTATCTGATATCTCTTTGCCTATAAGAAAATTTGGGATTTTTTCTTCATTATATTTAATACTTACCTTTCCGTTCGAGATAATAATTTTAGAAATATCAAAATTATTACTCAGCACTTCTGTTATACTAATATTAACATAGGCTTCTTTTGCGTATAGCAGTGTGTCATTTCCAAAATCAACTGATTCCAATATCAGAAGGTTATTGAATTTTACTGATGTAGATGGAAAATTATCATAGATTGTAAACGCTACATCATCAAGAGTTAATGGAGTTGTAAGGTTAGCTTGTATTTTAGCAATTACAGCATTTTCTATATCATCAGCAAAATAAGTTGTAATTACAAATATTGCACTTCCGATTATTAGAATCAAAATCAGAAGGATATTAAATATACGATTGAAAATTATTTTCATTAAGTTGTAAAATTACGATAATCAAAGCAATAACGAAAGTATCTGGAATATGGTATTTAAAGTCGTTTTAAAATATTGAGCTCATCTTGCGTTAGATGTCTGTAATGTTTTCTAGGCAGATCTTTCTTGGTTAAGCCACCAAAGAATACTCTATCTAGTTTTATAATTTGGTAGTTAAACTTTTCGAAAATATTTTTTACATATTTAGTTCCACCTCTGCTGTGTTCAATACCAATTTCATTTTTATCTTTATTCTGAATGTAAGAAATTGAATCAAAAGAGCAAGTTTTTCCATGAACAAGAAATCCTTCCCTAATTTTTTCTAAATCTGTTTGTGTTAGATTTTTATTTAATGTAATTTGATAGATTGCTTTTAACTTCTGACTTTTATCAGTTAATTTTTTCGCTAAATCACTGTCATTTGTAAAGAGTAAAAGACCAGTTTCAGATTTATTTAATTTATCTATAGGATAAATTCTTTCTTTACAAGCAGCTGCGATTAGTTGCATTACTGATGATGTAGTTGTACCGCTTTCAACCCTCCCTGAATAGTTTTTTGGTTTATTCAAAAGCACATACCTTGGCGTCTCTGACTTTAATTTTTGACCATTAAATTTAACAACATCAGTAAAGCAAACTCTGTGTCCCATTTCTGTAATACCGACTCCATTTACGGAAACAACACCAGCTTCAATAAATTTATCCGCTTCTCTTCTGCTACAAATTCCAGCATTAGCGATAAATTTATTTAATCTCATCATCCCATCTTTAACTCTCTTTTTAGCTTTTTGCTTTTTTCTGAATGAAGATTTTTTTGTTGGTTTTGTATTAAAATCTTTTCTTGATTTCCCTTCTCTTTTCATGATGAAAATTTTTGCAAATATACAGCGGAATAACTTAAAATGCGTTACTGATATGTTCTATTTCAGTTTCGTCTTTTCCTATTATAATATTAACAACATCAAACCTAACTTCCAAGTCAGATGGGTATTGCTCTAAATAGCCTTCTACTGCATCTTTATAGAGCCTGATTTTTTTCTTATCTATTGACTCAGATGAATTTCCAAACTTTTTATTACTGCTAGTTGTCACTTCAATAAAAATTAAAAATCTATCTTTTTGAGCAATAATATCTACTTCTGATTTTTGGAAATACCAATTTGTTTCCAGAATAGTGAAACCATCTCTTTGCAAAACCATAAAGGCAATTAACTCGCCATCTTTCCTTAGTTTGTTGTGCTTTGCCAATTTTTAGTTTAGAATTATTTTCTTTTCTACACTACCATCAACATAGATATAAAATAAAGGAGTATTTCTTTTTGCAGTTGTTACTCTACCTAATACATCAGTAATTTTTAGTAATTTTCTTTGTGTAGAATTTACTTCAGCAATAGCAGTAGTATTGTTGCATGGCAACAAAGGATAAAGGAAGTTTGTTGTGAAATCAAGAGCTTGTGTAAAATTAGAACTGTTTCCTGAAGTGCACCAACTATGGTCTGCTCCTGGAAATAATAACTTATTATTTACTAAACCAACTAAATTAGCTTGGGGATGCATCTCACCACTACCACAAAGTTCAAGAACTGTTGCTTGTCCAAGACCAGGTGCGCAGTTGTAACTAACAGTTTGATCGGCATCACCTTGGCAGCTTACAAGCGGTTCGTCATTAGGGTCTATCCAACTAATATTACCAATCCCCCCTGCAAAGCTAATAACACCATTAACAGTAGAACTATATCCTAAATTACCTGCATCTCCTTCAAGACCTCCTAGATTATTAGCTATCGCTTGAATGTTAAATGGGGTTGTTGGTAAATCACTAACATTATCAATGTAAGCTAAATGAATTGCAGTAATAGCTCCAGCAGAACTTCCTCCAACAAAAATAGTGTTAGGATCAATTCTATAAGTATCACCATTTGCAAAATCTTTTCTAAAAAAACGAATAGCTGCCTTAATATCTACTGTGGCTTTTAGTACTGCTTCATATTGCTCATTTTGATTAGTTAAAAAACCACCAAAATTAATTAAAGAAACTAAACGATAATTAGCAGAAGCAACAACATATCCTTTTTTTGCAAAAGCTGTGCAAAAATCTACGCAATATGAATCTGTTTTATCTCCTGCATAAAATGATCCTCCATGCATAAATAAAATTACAGGACGATTTATTTCAGTGTCTCCATCAGGAGTGTAAATATCCATTTTATGTGCATTATCGGAATAAACATCAGAATAATTGACCTCAGTAACAGTAACCGAATTGAAAATTTCTGTTTGATACCTTCCGTTACATTGTGCAAAAGTAAAGGTACTAATAAGAGCTAAAGCAAGCAGTGTAGATAGTTTTTTCATAGTAATTATATTTTAGATAACTAACATAGTATTTATTGTGCATGTAGAATAAGTCTATTGATTTAATTTTTCTAATTGGGTTTCAATTTGCTCATCCTGAATCTTATTGAACAAATGAGTCGCAGGCTTAATTTTATGATTCTTATTTATAATTATTCCTCCAGCATCATTCCAATTTACCTTATTAAGGCTTAATATATCTTTTAATTTATTAGATGAAAAAGGCATAAAAGGCTCAGATAAAATGGCTAAAGAGGCCGCAATCTGCAGGGAAATATTAAGGATAGTTTCTGTTCTTTGTTCATCAGTTTTTTTCAATTTCCAAGGTTCAGTATCTGCTAAGTATTTATTTCCTAATCGGGATAAATTCATCAGTTCACCCAAAGCTTCACGGAAACGATATTTTTCAATAGAGGCCCCAATTTTATCAGGGAATGCCTTCAGTTTTTCTAACACCTCTTTATCATAAGTATCAAGCGTGTTACAAGTCGGAACAATTCCATCCCAATA
Source organism: uncultured Flavobacteriales bacterium (assembly GCA_905478765.1). GTDB lineage: Bacteria > Bacteroidota > Bacteroidia > Flavobacteriales > BACL11 > UWMA-0277. Next base: position 52,536 of record CAJQJY010000012.1, on the reverse strand, counting down.
TTTATTTGTTAAAACCACTACACGGTTGATGAAATTTCCAAAGATGGCAACTAATTCATTGTTGTTTCTAGCCTGAAAATCAGCCCAAGTAAAATCAGTATCCTTATTTTCAGGGGCAGTAGCGCAAAGTGCATAACGCAAGGCATCTTCTTGCCCTTTGAAATCCTCTAAATATTCATGTAACCAAATTGCCCAATTACGAGAGGTAGATAATTTTTCCCCTTCTAAATTTAAAAACTCGTTTGCAGGGACATTTGTTGGTAAAATATATCCTTCATGTGCCTTTAAGATGATTGGGAAAATAATACAATGAAAAACAATATTGTCTTTTCCAATAAAATGCACTAATTCAGTGTCTTCATTTTTCCAGTAATCTTCCCAATTTTTATTATTTTCAGCGGCCCATTTTTTAGTAGCTGATATATAACCAATAGGAGCATCTAGCCAAACATAAAGAACTTTTCCATCAGCATCTTTTACCGGCACTTTTACTCCCCAATCCAAATCACGCGTCATAGCTCTAGCTTGAAGCCCTCCATCAATCCATGATTTGCATTGCCCGATTACTTGGCTTTTCCAAGTTTTTGGGTTGTGATGATTTTCATTATTCAATACCCCATCTTCAATCCAAGGCTTAAGCCATTCTTCATGCTCTTGCATTGGTAAATACCAATGAGAAGTTTCTTTTTTTATGGGGGTATTTCCACTTATAGTTGATGTTGGATTAATTAATTCTTCTGGACTAAGTGCTGAACCACATTTTTCACATTGGTCACCATAAGCGCCAGTAGCATTACACTTTGGGCAATCGCCACTAATATATCTGTCAGCTAAAAATTGTTTATTTTCTTCATCATAAAATTGTTCTGCTTTTTTTTTAGTAAATACATTTTTACTTTCAAGATTTTTGAAGAATTTTTGTGCTGTTTCATGATGTAATTCATCAGAAGTTCTGTGGTAAATACTAAAATCAATTCCAAAATCGGCAAATGCTTTTTTATTGATGTTATGATATTTATCTACAATTTCTTGTGGGGATACTCCATCTTTCTTAGCACGTAAAGTAATTGCGGCACCATGTTCATCTGACCCACAAACAAATGCTACATCATTTCCTTTCCCTTTTAAATATCTTACATAAATATCAGCTGGCAAATAGGCTCCTGCTATATGTCCAATATGTAAAGGACCATTGGCGTAAGGTAATGCAGAAGTAACTATGTATCTTTTTGGACTCATTTCTCTCAGAAAAAATTATTTTCGCAAAGATAAATTTTATAACTGAATAAACTGCATTTATGATCTTACCTGAAAAATTAAAAATTGGCAACAAAATTGGCATTATTTCCACAGCTCGAAAAATTACTTATGAAGAGTTGGCCGCAGCAATTAAAATTATTGAAAGTTGGGGGTTGAAAGTAGAATTAGGGTCTAACTTATTTGAAGCTGATGATCAGTTTTCAGGCACATTAGAGCAGAGAATTACAGATTTACAAGCTATGATTGATGATGATTCTATTAAGGCAATTTTGTGCGCGAGAGGCGGCTATGGAACCGTTCAAATAATTGATAAGATTAATTTTTATAAGCTAAAAAATAATCCTAAATGGATTGTAGGTTATAGTGATGTTACTGTTTTACATTCACATTTAAATAAGTTAGGGATTGCAAGTTTGCACGCAACTATGCCGATTAATTTTGAGAAAAACACTCCAAAAACATTAGAAAGTTTACGATCTGCACTTTTTGGGTTAGGTAATTTAACCGAAATAAATCATCATCATTATCTTAACAGATTTGGGACGGTTGAGGGCGAGATTATTGGTGGAAATTTATCAATATTATACTCTTTATTAGGTTCAGATTCAGATATAGATACAGAGGGTAAAATATTATTTATTGAAGATTTGGATGAATATTTATATCATATTGATAGGATGATGATTAATCTAAAACGCAATGGAAAGTTTACAAAACTAAAAGGATTAGTTGTTGGGAGTATGAGTGATATGAATGACAATACAATCCCCTTTGGAAAAAAAGCTGAAGAAATAATTTTATCGCATACTAAAGAGTATAATTTCCCAATTTGCTTTGGTTTTCCTGCAGGACATTTTGATGATAATAGAGCTCTAGTTTTTGGAAAAGAATGTACGCTTGACATTAATGAAAATGGAGTTATTTTAAAACAGTAATTTTTATTTCTTTAAAACTGTTGGGACTTTAAAGTAATCTGAATCTTTTTGAGGAGCATTTTTAAGGGCATTTTCCTGTGTTACTTCATTAGAAATTTCATCGGCACGCAATACATTTACTTCTTCACTCATATAGATTAAAGGATCTACTCCTTCCGTATCTAATTTTGACAATCTATCAACAAAACCAAGTATAGTTTTTAAATCTGATTTCATCCTTTCAGAAGATTCTTCATTAAATTTTAGTTTTGCTAATCTTGATAAATCAGCTATTAACTTATCATCCACTTTAATGTTATTGCTCATAATTTTTTAATTGCTCAAAAATAGTATTGTAAACTGAGGTATTCAAATTTTCGATGGTTTTTTCTTCCAAATTTTCAGGTGCTATTGCTTTGTGAATTTTTACTCTCACAATGCCAGGTCTTCCTTTAAAGTATTCTTCAGGAAACATCTTTTTATTATCTGCTAATGTTACAGGAATAATTTCAATATCATTTTCAACTGCAAGCTTAAAAGGCCCGTTTTTGAATTTTTTCAAGAAGATATCAGTTTTAGGAATTCCTCCTTCAGGGAAAATACATACATTTAATCCTTCTTCTAATTTTTTGCCTGCCTTTATAAATGCAGCATAACTATCCCTGATTTTAGATCGATTTACAATTATTGAATTTTTCTTATAGAAATATCCGAAAAGAGGAATTTTAGCTAATTCTGCTTTCCCCATAAACAATAAAGGCAATGGAATGGCTGCTATAATTAAAGGAATATCTAAAGTTGAAGTATGATTTGGACAGATTATATATCTTTTATTTTTATCAAGCTCTTCTTCAAATTCAATTCTCCAAAATATACCTGAAAAAATTAAAAATAATATACTCCAATATCTAGTAAGATGATTTACAATTAGATTATCTTTTACGATTGCTGTAAAAAAGAAAAGTGCAGGTATAAACAGTACAAATACTAAACAGAAAACGATTAAAAACCACAATCGCCAAATACTACTAAAAATATAGCCTATCCATTTCATGGGGACAAAGATAAAAATCCTATTTTAGCAACATAAAATTTTAAGATAAATGGCAAGAATACTTACAGGGATTCAGAGTACAGGTACTCCACACTTAGGAAACTTACTAGGAGCGATAATCCCAGCCATTGAACTTTCAGAAGATAAAAAAAATGAAAGTTTATTTTTTATTGCTGATTTGCACTCGTTTACCACAATTAGAGATGCAAAACAATTACAAGAAAACACTTATGCAACTGCTGCTGCTTGGATTGCTTTTGGTTTTGATACTGAGAAAAATTTATTTTACAGACAATCGGATGTAGCACAAGTTTGTGAATTGACTTGGTATTTGAATTGCTTTGCCCCTTATCAAAGGCTGCAATTAGCACATTCATTTAAGGATAAATCTGATAGACTTTCAGAAGTAAATACAGGACTTTTTACGTATCCTGTTCTTATGGCAGCTGATATTTTACTGTATGATGCTCATATTGTTCCAGTAGGGAAGGACCAAGTTCAGCACTTAGAAATCACAAGAGATATAGCATCAAGGTTTAATCATAAATATCCTAATTCATTTGTATTACCTGAAACTAAGTTAGAGGAAAGGGTGATGATGGTACCAGGTACTGATGGTCAGAAGATGAGTAAATCTTATAATAATGTCATTGATATTTTCCTTGCTGATAAAAAACTAAGAAAACAAATAATGGACATTAAAACAGATTCTGCTCCTATTGAAGATCCAAAAGATGCAGAGGATTGTAATGTTTTTAAACTCTTTAAGCTTTTAGGAACGGATAAGCAAAATTCAGAACTAAAAGCAAAGTATGCTGCTGGTAATTTTGGTTACGGACATGCAAAACAAGAACTTTTTGAATTGATTTGCGATAAGTATAAAACAGAGAGAGAAAAATTTAATTACTTAATGGAGAATAAAAATATCATTGATAATGAACTTGTAAAAGGTGCTGAAAAAGCAAAAGTTATTGCTACTGAAGTTTTAAAAAGGGTAAGAGGTAAGATAGGATACTAATGGATAAAGCAATAGTTCAGTTTATTAATAAACATTATCTTTTAGCTTTAGCCACAAGTAAGGATAATCTGGTTTACTGTTGTAATGTCTATTATGTTTTTAATCAAGAAAATAATTCCTTTATTTTTTCATCTGATACTAAAACCAAACACGCACAAGATTTTATAGCAAACCCCAATGTGGCAGGAACTATTGCTTTAGAGACTAAAGAAATTAGCAAAATACAAGGGGTGCAATTATTAGGGGAAATACAAGAATTGAACGGTGAGGAACTGAAAATTGCAAAAGAGCAATATGTAAAAGCATACCCTTACGCTAGACTTATGGAAACTCATCTTTGGGAAATGGAACTCACTTTTGCTAAAATGACACACAATCGCTTAGGATTTGGTAAGAAATTGATTTGGGAATCTTAACGGCTCTTATACTTCTCAAATAGCTCCTTTTGGTGGTTGTTTAAATCAATTTCAATTCCATTGATATAAGCTTTAGTTACATCATTAGTTCGCATATCAAGAGCATCACCATCACTTATAAAAAATGTTGCATTTTTCCCATTTTCTATAGAACCAACTTCATCAGCAACTCCAAGAATTTCAGCAGTATTTAAAGTTATACTTTTTACTGCTTGTTCGTAATCCATGCCAAAAGCAACAGTTGTACCTGCAGTAAAAGAAAGATTCCTTGAGCCCATTGCCTCCATCTCCCCTTCATAACTCAGACAGAAATGAACTCCAGCATCATGTAGTTTTTTAACTTGAGTAAAAGGCTCATCAACTGGGCTGTCTTGTGATTTTGGTAATCTGTGAACTCTATTTAATATTAGTGAAATGTTATTTTCGAGCAGTAAATCAGTGATTTTTAAAGCTTCTTCAGCACCAACTATCACTAGTTTTTTTAGATGTAGTTTATTACTTAACTCTATTGCATCACGCATATCATTCGCATTATCAGCATGGATATAAAGCGTTTTTCCTCCATCAAATAAGTTACGCATACTTTCCATTTTTAAGTCCATAAGGTTAGAGCTTCTAGCATAAGCACTAGCTTTGGTTAAGAAAGTTTCAATCTCGTTTACTCTATTTTGATATTCTTTATTTTGTTTACTCTCTCCAGGTTCAGCCCACCAACCCGTATTATAATAAGAAGCAGGCCAATTCAGATGGATTCCATCATCAATCCTTAAAGCCGCATCTTCCCAATTCCATCCATCCAAATGCATAACTGATGATTGTCCTGAAATCCGACCTCCTCTTGGAGTAACTTGAGCGATAAGCACCCCATTTGTCCTTACTGTTTTAGCAACTTTAGAGTCAGAATTGTAAGCAATAAGAGTTCGAATATTTGGATTGAAACCTCCAGTTTCAGAATAATCATGTGATGCTCTAACGGCATCAATTTCAGTAATACCTAAAGTTGTATTGGGAACTATAAAAGAAGGATACATATGCATCCCATTTAGCCTGTAAATAGTGTCAAAAGCATATGGATCAATTCGGATGACTGAAGCATCAGCAATCAATTGGAATTTTCCATTTTGTATGCTAATTGCAGAATTCTCAATTACTGTTCCATTTCCAAGGTGCGCTTTTGCTCCAAGAAAAAGAGTTGGTTTTTGTGCGCCTGCACTTATTGTAATCAATAAAGCAAAAGCTAATTTTAGTATTCTATTCTTCATGTTCGGTATCGCAATGATATAATATTTCTTTAGTTGGTTGAGGTTTTCTTTTCTTCCCCCCATTCTTATCTTCACTCATCAATTTAATGATTCGCATTCTTTCAGCTTTATCTCTAGCTCTAAGTTCTTTATCAACCTCTACATCAAACATCAGTTTCCCATCAACATACGTTTGAACAACCTTAGCATAAATAGATAGAGGATTATCAGTCCAAAGAACAATATCAGCATCATTTCCAACTTTGATAGAGCCCATATGAGCATCAAGATGCAATAATTTGGCAGGATTTAAAGTTACCATTTTCCAAGCATCTTCTTCAGATGTTCTTCCATATTTTACAGCCTTAGCTGCTTCTTGATTTAATCTTCTTCCCATTTCTGCATCATCAGAATTAATTGCAGTAATTACTCCTGCATTATTCAGTAGAGTTGCATTGTAAGGTATGGCGTCATTTACTTCAAATTTGTAAGCCCACCAATCAGAAAAAGTAGAGCCGCCAACTCCATGTTCTTGCATTTTATCAGCAACTTTATATCCTTCTAAAATATGAGTGAAAGTATTTACGGTAAAACCCATAGAATCGGCAACATGCATTAGCATATTTATCTCAGATTGTATGTAAGAATGACAAGTTACAAATCGTTCAGAATTTAAGATTTCAACTAAAGTATTAAGCTCAATATCTTCTCTTGGAGGTGTGGTATTTCTTTTTTCTTTTTGGCTAAGATTGTTGTAATCTTCCCACTGTTTTTGATATGCTTTTGCTCTGTAAAAAGCATCATAAAATACTTGTTCAACACCCATTCTTGTTTGAGGAAAACGAATTCTTTCAAAATTACCCCAGTTGGATTGTTTTACATTCTCACCAAGAGCAAATTTTATAAAACCATCTGCTCCAGCTATCTTCATTTCTTCTGCATTTGCACCCCATCTCAATTTTACCATTGCAGCTTGTCCTCCAATAGGATTTGCAGATCCATGAAGTAACTGAGAAGCGACTGTTCCTCCTGCTAATTGTCTGTAAATATTATGGTCATTTGGGTTAATAACATCAGCAATACTTACCTCAGCAGTAACTGCTTGGCTCCCTTCATTTACCCCTTTACTAATGGCAATATGAGAATGCTCATCAATAATCCCACAAGTCAAATTATAGTTTGATGCATCTATTGTTTGGTATTCTTCTTCTGAAAAATAATCATTAGGGTTTAATAATGTTCCAATAGCAATAATTTTTCCTTCTGATATTGCGACATCAGTATTTTGCAAAATTCCAATTTCTTCATTTGTCCAGACAGTTGCATTTTTAAACAGCACATTTTTATACTGAGGTGTGTCTGCAAAACCATGAGCTTTATTCGGGAACCAAACTGAAGGAGTATTGTTGTCAATCACTAATTCAAATTGATCCTCTTTACTTTCAAATAAAGAATCTCTTTGCATTCTAAATGAGTGATAATTCCCTAATGAGTCTTGATAATTCCCAATTATATGTCCATTATTATATTTACCACTAGCTCTGAATGTTCCGTTAGGATTTGAGAAAGTAATGTTGTTACCACTTAATGAAGTAGTTAAAGCTATTGAGTCTAAATGAAATAAAGTCAGTTTAGGTTTTGCATTTGTCCCTTCAATTGCGACTAAGTTATTTTCAAATTCATTAGCAATAAAAGTGTAATAACCTCTTACATCTATTTCTTGTTTTTTATTGATAATATGCTTTTCTCCTAGAGTCCAGTTTTCGTAAATTATTCCATTTTCAAAAATATCTTTTGAAGCAATAAAAAAGTTAGCCAGTTTCCCCTTTGCAAGTGATCCAACTTTATCATTAATGTCAATTAAAGTTGCAGGGGTAGTAGTTAAAGCAGCAAGAGCATCACCTTTATTAAGCCCTTTTGTAATTGCTAATCTTAGGTTCTTTAAAAAGCTTTTCGAATCTTTTAAATCAGCAGCAGTTATGCAAAATTCTATTCCATTTTTAGCTAATATAGCAGGGTTGTAAGGTGCGCTTTCCCAGGTTTTAAGATTTTGCAAACTTATCCATTCAGTAGTTTCAGGGTTACTTACATCATAGGAAGATGGAAAGTTAATCGGAATAATTATTGGAAATTCAGTATTTGCAACTTCATCAATTCGCAAGAACTCTTTCCCGCTTCCTTTTAGGATGTAATCAATTTCAAATTCCTCAGCAATCTTATAAACCCTATTGTAATCTAGTTCATCATTAATTGCAAAAAATTGCGGTAATTCTTGCTGATTGATAAAAGAATTATAAGATAAATTAGTTTGAGAATTTTGTAATTCATACCACTCAGCATCAAAATAAGTTTGCCTCAATAAAGCAATACTTCCCATTAAAGATGATGGATTTTTTTGTTTGGAAACCCCCTTTTTTAAAGAATAAAAAGCAGCAGCATCTTTAATTAAAATATTCTCATTGTCAGTTTTGTCTGATAAAGCAACAAAAGTAGCAGTACCTCTTGCTATTCCATCTTTAGCATGCGAAAGCACAGCTCCAAATCCATTTTCTAAATAAGGTTTTGCTTCTGAATTGTATTTACTCCATTCTGTACTTGCATTTATCTCTGGGTGTATCGCTTCATTCCAATGATATGCACCCGCTTTTTTGCTATCATATTGTGGGCGGTAATTGTATTTTCCTCTTTGCACTTCTTTTAATCCGTAATCCGAATACAAATCAATAAATGAAGGGTAGATGTAATCGCCAGCTACATCTTTAATTATTGCTCCTTTTGGAATATTAAGATTACTATCTAATGCAATAATTTCATTTCCTTTTATTAGTAAAGTTCCATTAGGGATTTCAGTAGTTGGATTTAAAACTATATGTGCATTAGTAAATGCATAAATTGGCTCAAAATTATTTGAAACTCCATTTACAGGAAATGTCTCTTGCGCCAAAACTGACTGTGTAATAAATAGTAGAGCAACTATTCTGATTGTCTTCATAATGTAAAATTAAAGCCGTGAAAATACCAAAATATGTTGAATATTATTTGTTAATTTGCTATTATAAAAAATAATAATATGAAAACTTATCAAGCGAATTTATTAAATGCATTAACTTTAATTTTAATGCCTTTATGGGCTTATTTGACTTACGAAGGCACATTAGAAAAGCCTGAACAATCAGTAACCGCTCTTATTCCACTTTTTTTAGGTTTTACTTTATTGCTATGCCACAAAGGAATAAAAAATGAGAACAAAATTATTGCTCATGTTGCTGTTTTACTAACATTAATTGCCCTATTAGGAAATGTTACTAAGCCTTTACTAACTGCTATTGAAGAGGGTAGAAGTCTTGGTGTTTTTAGGGTTTCTCTTATGATATTAACTAGTATTTTAGCAATGATTACTTTTATTAGAAATTTTATTTCAAATAGAAAAAAATCATAATTTTTTTAATATTTACATTTAAATCCTAAATTTAATATGGAAAAAGCCGTATTAATTGGCTTAATAAGTCCTGATGTTACTCAGGAGCAAGCATACGAATATTTAGATGAATTGGCTTTTTTGGCTAAAACTGCAGGGGCTGAACCTATCAGAAATTTCACGCAAAAACTAAAACATCCTGATAATAAAACCTTTTTAGGTAAGGGTAAAATTGAGGAAGTAAGATTATTTGCTGAGGAAAATGATATTAAACTCATCATTTTTGATGATGATTTAAATCCTTCACAAATCAGGAATATTGAAAAGTTATTTGGAGAGGAAACTAAGATACTTGATAGAAGTAATTTAATACTTGATATTTTTGCGAGTAGAGCCCAAACTGCTCAAGCTCGTACTCAAGTAGAGTTGGCTCAATATCAATATTTATTACCCAGACTTACCAGAATGTGGACTCACCTTGAAAGACAAAAAGGGGGAATTGGAATGAGAGGGCCAGGAGAAACTCAAATTGAAACCGATAGAAGGATTATTAATGATAAAATAGCTCTTTTAAAAAAGAAGTTGGTAAAAATTGATAAGCAATCAACAACTAGAAGAAAGGGGCGTGAACATTTAATCAGAGTAGCCCTTATTGGTTATACCAATGCAGGAAAATCTACTTTGATGAATAAGTTAGCAAAATCAGAAGTATTTGCAGAGAATAAACTTTTTGCTACCCTTGATACTACTGTGCGTAAAGTTGTAATTGGAAATTTACCTTTTCTTTTAACTGATACAGTTGGGTTTATCAGAAAGCTTCCTCATCAATTGGTAGAAAGTTTTAAGTCTACTTTAGATGAAGTGAGGGAAGCTGATTTATTAATTCATTTGGTTGATATTGCAAGTCCTTATTTTGAAGATCATATTGAAGTTGTAAACCAAACTTTAGCTGAACTTAAAGTGGGAGATAAACCAACACTTTTAGTTTTTAATAAAATTGATGCTTATACTTTTATTGAAAAGGAAGAAGATGATTTGACCCCTGTACTTCCTGAAAATCTATCATTGGAAGATTTGAAGAAAACTTGGATGGCGAAAATGGAAGGAAACGCTATGTTTATTTCGGCACTTAATAAAACTCATTTTGATGAGTTGAAAGATGAAATGTACAGTAGAATTAAACAGTTACACGAGATAAGATATCCTTATAATAACTTTTTGTATTAAGCAAAACTCTGCAAGTCGGAAAGCTTTTTGTAATGTCCGTTTTGTGCAATTAATTCTTGATGTGTTCCTCTCTCAATTATTTTTCCAGCATCCAAAACAATAATTTCATCAGCATTTTGGATGGTAGATAATCTGTGTGCAATTACTAAGGAAGTTCTTTGATGCATTAAATTTTCTAGAGCTTCTTGTACTAGTTTTTCTGATTCAGTATCTAATGCTGAGGTTGCTTCATCCAGGATTAATATCTGAGGGTTTTTAAGTATTGCTCTTGCAATGCTTAATCTTTGTTTTTGCCCTCCTGATAGTTTATTTCCTCTATCACCTATATTGGTGTTATACCCATTTTCAGTTTCTAAAATAAAGTCATGTGCATTGGCAACTTTTGCTGCTTCCATTACTTCTTGTTCAGTGGCATCTAATTTCCCTAATCGGATATTATTTAAAATAGTATCGTTAAATAGTATGGATTCCTGACTAACAATTCCCATTAAACTTCTTAAATCAGCAAGGGCTATTTCCTTAATATTATTGTTGTCAATGAGTATTTCACCATTTTCAATATCATAGAATCGAGCTATTAAATCAGCTAAAGTTGATTTCCCACTTCCTGATTGCCCTACTAAAGCAATCATTTTCCCTTTCCCAATTTTAAAATTGATATCACTTAAAACATTAGTGTTTTCATAACTAAATGTTAAGTTTCTGAATTCAATATTATTGTTAAGTAGCTTTATATGTTTCGGATTTTCTACATCCGTAATTTCATTTTTAGCATCTAATATTTCATAGACTCTTTGTGCTGATGCACTTCCTTTTTGTATATGATAATAGGAACCCGTTAATGATTTTGCAGGAGGAATTATCTGAGAGAAAATCAATATGTAACCAATAAATTCTTGTGCCGAAAGTGAGCCATCAGCACTTAAAACTAATTGTCCACCAAACCACATAACTATTACCATTACAATGGTGCTAAGAAATTCACTCATTGGAGAAGATAAGTCTTTTTTTCTGAGTAGTTTGGTCATTATACTTCTGTACTCATTACTATCCTTTTGAAAATTATTATTGATGTGCTTTTCAGCATTAAAAGCTTTTATTATTCTGAGCCCAGATATATTTTCATCAATAATTGAAAGTAAATCTCCCATTTTGTTTTGCCCTCTATCAGATGACTTTTTTAATGATTTACCGATTACGCCAATTACTAATCCAGTAACAGGAAAAAGTATAACTACAAAAGTAGTCAGTTCAGGGCTTATAAAAATAAGCGTCATTAGGTAAATGATAATGCTTAACGGGTCTTTAAAAATCATCTCTAATGAACTCATAATACTCCATTCAATTTCCACTAAATCAGAAGTAAGCCTTGCAGTTAAATCTCCTTTTCTTTTCTCAGTAAAAAAGGGCAGGGGCAATGAGATTATTTTTTTGTGCAAATCCATTCTTAGGTCATGTACTACTCCATTTCTGATGGGAGTTAAAAAGAAAAGCGCTAAATAGCGAAACAGATTTCTGAAAAAGAAGGTAACAAGCACTAAAATACAGATAAAAAGTAGGGCTTCTACTTTCCCTTTATCATCAATTGTTGAACTTATTATAGCATAAAAATTTTCTTTTATGGCATCTGCATTAAGACTAAGAGGTGGCGGATTGTAAACCTTTTCTTGCGTTTCAAATAGTATTCCTAAGAATGGAATTACCATTGTAAGTGATACTAATGAAAATAAAACACTTAAAATATTCGACAGAATATTCATTACTGCAAATGGCGTGTAGGGTTTTATATATCTAACTATTCTTAAGAAATAATGCATAGCGCAAAAGTAGGGAATATTCCGTATTTTTGCACTTATGGAAACAACAAGACAAAAAAAAGTAGCTAGACTCATTCAAAAGGAACTTTCAATAATTTTACAAAAGGAAGCTCCGGGCTTTTTAGGTAATATTATGGTAAGTGTTACTATTGTGCGTATGTCTCCTGATTTAGCAAATGCTAATATATTTGTCAGTATATTTCCAGCTACTGATCCTGCAGAAGCATTAAAACTTATTAAAGAGTATAGTGGTTTGATAAGAAAAAGACTAGGGGAAAGTGTAAGGCACCAATTAAGGATAGTTCCAATTTTGGAGTTCTTTTTAGATGATTCAGCAGCTTATGCTGAGGAAATTGAAACCCTCTTGAAAAAATAAAGACAAGTGAATTTCCCATTTTTTATTGCAAAAAGGTATTTTTCTACTAAGAAAAGTAGCAATTTTGTTCATATTATTTCATGGGTTTCTTTGCTAGGGGTAACTATTGGTACTGCTGCACTTATTTTGGTACTTTCGGTTTTTAATGGTTTTGAGGATTTAATCCTTAGTATGTACAATTCATTCGATCCTCATTTAAAAATTACTTCTGCTGAAGGAAAAGTATTTAATCCTGATAAAGTGCAATCAGTATTAGATAATGATGCAATTGAAAAATCATCATTTGTATTGGAGGAAAAAGTGCTTTTAAAGTATCAAGAAAAAGAATATATAGCTACTATAAAAGGGGTTGATGAAAATTATTTAACCCTTACTAATTTTGATAGTTTGCTAGTAGATGGCGAGTATTTGAATAAATATGAAAACACCAATATTGCTATTGTTGGAAGGGGAGTAGCTTATTACCTTTCTATGGGAGTTGGGAATATGTTTGAGCAGTTACAAGTATATGTTCCTAATAGAAATAGTAAAACTTTATTAAATCCTACTACTGCTTTTAAGCAAGGAAGTGTTTTGCCTATTGGAGTTTTTGGCATACAAGCTGAGATTGATGAACAGTTCACCATTACCCCTTTGGCTTTTATTCAAAATCTTGCTGATAGAGAAAATGAAATTTCTGCAGTAGAAATAAAACTAAAAAATGCTGATGAGATGTTAGCAGTGCAGCAAGAACTCCAAAAAGAATTGGGTGATATTTTTATTGTTCAGAATAGATTAGAGCAACAAGAATTCTTGTATAAGATATTGAATACTGAAAAGCTAGCTGTCTTTTTAATCTTGGCATTTATTATGATAATTGCTACCTTCAATATTATTGGAGCTTTAAGTATGTTAATGCTTGATAAAAAGAAAGATATCCAGACTTTTAGAAGTTTAGGAGCTACAAGAAATGAAGTACAACAAATTTTCCTTAATAAAAGTGCTCTGACAATTATTGCAGGTACTGTTATTGGGCTTTCAGTTGGTTTGGGACTTGCTTTCCTACAACAGAATTTTGGTTTTATTGGTATGGGAAATGGCTCCTTTGTAGTTGATGCTTATCCAGTAGCTATTAAGCTAAATGATGTTTTACTTGTAAGTACTACTGTAATTCTAATCGGATTTTTAGCATCTTGGTATCCTGCCAAAATATTGACTAAGAAGTTGTTTTAACTCTCTTATTTTATCTCAACTCCTGCAAACTCTCTTGCAACTTTTTCTAGTATAGCATGTATTTCTTCTGGACTATCAGAAGTTACCATATTTATACGGTAATCCTTAAAGTGTGGAATTCCTTTAAAGTAATTGGTATAGTGGCGTTTCATTTCAGCAATTCCTAATATTTGCCCTTTCCACTCAATAGAATGTTTTAGGTGTTGCTTGCAAGCAATTACTCTATCTTCCAATGTTGGGCGAGCTAAATATTCTCCTGTGTTGAGGTAATGTTTTATTTCATTAAATATCCAAGGGTTTCCTATGCTTGCTCTCCCAATCATCACACCATCTACTCCATATTTATCTTTGACCATTGCTACTTTTTCAGGACTATCAATATCTCCATTTCCAAAGATAGGAATATGCATTCTAGGATTATTTTTCACATCTCCAATCAAGGTCCAATCGGCTTCTCCTTTATACATTTGTTTTCGTGTACGCCCATGTATAGAAAGCGCTTGTATACCTACATCTTGCAAGCTTTCCGCAACATCAACTATGTACTTTGTATTGTCATCCCAACCTAAGCGAGTTTTAACAGTTACAGGGATATTAGTAGCCTCAACAATTTCTTTGGTCATTGCCACCATTTTAGGTAAGTCCTTAAGGATGCCAGCTCCAGCACCTTTGTTGGCTACTTTTTTCACTGGACAACCATAGTTGATGTCAATAAATTCTGGCCTTGCCCTTTCACATATTTCAGCAGCCTCTCGCATTGATTCTATGTTGTAGCCAAATATTTGGATCCCAATAGGACGTTCAAAATCATAGATATCTAGCTTCATTGTGCTTTTATCAGCATGTCTTATTAATCCTTCTGATGATATGAATTCAGTAAACATTACATCAGCTCCGTGTTCCTTACATAGTGCCCTAAAAGGAGGGTCACTCACATCTTCCATTGGTGCCAATAGTAAAGGGAATTCCCCTACATCAATATTTCCTATCTTTACGCCCATAATATTTGCAAAAATACACAATAATGGGATTTAAAGGAATTTATAAAGATAAGTCATCAGCAACTAAAATTGGAATTTTGTTTTTATTGATTTTTGTATCGGTAATACTGCATACTTTGGTTGGTTCTGCAATTGTTCTTTTCTTTTCTGATTTTGGACTGTCACAAGATTTAGGCAATCAAGTTGCAGTTAATTATTTAAAGTTTTTACAACTTTTTAGCGCGATTGGCTTATTTGTTGCTCCAACTTTATTATATGCCTATCTTACGGATTTTGATTATAAACTCCTTTTTAACTTTAATAGACAATCTGCATTTTTGGTAATAGTTATAATGATGCTCATTACTCCTTTTATTGGTTGGTTGTTAGAAATGAATATGAGCATTCCCTTTCCTGATTGGATTTTACGCTTAGGGAATGATTCTGAAAAAATCGTGGAGTCTTTCTTAAAGATGAATCATTTAGGAGATTTACTCTTTAATCTTTTAGTTATAGCAATTGTACCTGCAATAGGTGAGGAATTGCTTTTTAGAGGTTATTTGCAGCAATCATTTTCTAAGTGGTTATCAAACCCTCATGTTGCAATAATTGTAACGGCTGTGCTTTTCTCAGCTATACATTTGCATTTTCAGGGTTTCCTTCCTAGGTTTATTTTAGGAGTGTTATTAGGATATCTATTTTACTGGAGTGGAAGTCTGTGGTTACCAATACTAGCTCATTTTGCAAATAATGCTCAGGCAGTTATTTTTTCTTATCCTACTTTTAAAGCAGATAGTGGGGTGTATTCAGTTCTTTCAGATGTAGAGGTTGACCCTATGATGGCTCTTTTCTCTTTTGCTTCTGTGGTTGTTCTGCTATTTATGTTTTACAAAACTGGAAGCATAAAAAAAGACTGATAAAATCAGTCTCTCTTTTGTTGTCTAAAATAAAGTTTAAAACTTAGTAAGTTCCTTTTCTAGTAGAATAGTTAATTTTAAGTGCGTTTGCTTTCCTGAGCTCCTGTTTTACATCAGTAATAATTCCCATTTTTACAGTCTCATCAGCTTTAATTGATGTTGTCATGTAAGGAATCTCTTTCTCATCTCTAGCTTCACGCTCAGTAGCAATAAATTCTTGTATTTCATCAACTGATGCAAAAGCATCATTAAGTTGTATTCTTGCAGCAGTACCGTATGAAGATTGCATTCTTCTTACTGGGCTACCAATATAAATATAACTTACTAATGATTTCTTCTTAAGCTTTTTTATCTCAGTTGCTTTTGGTGTAGTGACGCTTACAAATAAAGTTGTTTCACGCATTACAGTAGTTACCATAAAAAAGAAAAGTAACATAAATACAATATCTGGTAAGGAAGCAGTTGAAATTGCTGGCATTCCTTTTTTACCGTCTTTTCTAAATTTACTCATCTCCTCCTATATTTTTAGGTTCAGCTTCTGATATTTTTTGAGGATACATTTTCCTTATTTCCTTCATCTGAGTTTTATTCAAATCAGCATACCTCTCTCCAAATTCGTTTAAAGATGCATTATTTCTTAAATCAGTATATGCAGCAGCTAATTCATTTTGCACTCTTATGTAAGTCATGTACTCAGTACCTCTATCATTCTGTAATGAGATAATCGCTTTCTCAGGATTTTCTGATGAGTTAGGATCTATACCATTATTATTGATAAACTTCTTAGCTCCATCTTTTAACTGTGAAATATCCATTAACTCCCCTTCAACTAAAAGTTGATTCTGAGAATTAATAAGTACGGTGTAAATGTTCTTAGCATTAATTTGAGAATCATCTTCTTGCAATTCTTCTTCAGGCATTGGAGGTAGCTTTCTGGCGATCCCAGTATCCTGATCCATAGTTGTAGTTACCAAGAAAAAGATAAGCAGTAAAAAGGCAATATCTGCCATTGATCCTGCATTAATTTCGGGTAATCCTCTTCTTTTACTTGCCATTATTTAGAAAATACTTTTGATAATTCAGCATACAAAACAGCACCAATTGCACCAATTGCTAATAAATAGAAAGTTGTTAATCCCATCCCAACTCTTTTAGCTGTTGAAGCTGTAATTTCATATTTTTCGTACGATCCTAATACTTCATCAGAAGACATAAGGTAAGAAATAAGCATAATAACTAAAAGACCTCCAATTGAATACAATGTCTTTTTAGCATTGTTAGTTTTTTGCATCATTTTTTTGATACCAAAACCAATAGCTGCTAAGGCTGCAAAAGCAACCATCAGGTAGGTTAATATGATTCCTATATTAATTAAACTTTCCATGATTATTTATTTTTAACCAATAAGTCAATTAATGAGATAGAAGCATCTTCCATTGAGTTAACAATTGAATCAACTTTTGCAATTAAGTAATTATAGAATATTTGTAGAATCATTGCTACAATAAGTCCGAATACAGTAGTTAATAAGGCAACTTTAATTCCTCCAGCAACTAATGATGGAGAAATATCTCCTGCAGCTTCAATAGCATCAAATGCTCCAATCATACCAATTACTGTACCCATAAACCCAAGCATAGGAGCAAGAGCAATAAATAATGAAATCCAGGATAATCCTTTTTCTAAAAGTCCCATTTGAACCGATCCGTAAGAAACGATAGATTTTTCAACCATCTCAACTCCTTCATTTGATCTTTCTAAACCTTGATAAAAGATAGAAGCAACTGGTCCTTTTGTATTTCTACAAACTTCTTTAGCAGCATCAACTCCTCCATTGTTTAAAGCAGATTCAACATCATTTAATAATTTATCAGTATCGGTAGTAGCCATGTTTAAATAGATGATTCTTTCAATTGCTAAAGCTAATCCTAAGATTAAACATAACAATACAATCCCCATAAACCCAGGTCCTCCTTCAATAAATTTTTGTTTGATAACTTGGTGGAAAGAATCTTCAGATGCAGGAGGCGCTTCAGCTGTAGTTTCTTCCATTACAGCTGTAGTTTCTTCAACAACTTCTTCAGTTGCAATTGTGTCAGCATCTTGTGCGTAAGCATTGTAAGTTCCAACAAGGAATAATCCAAATAGAGCTAATAAGGCAAATATGTTTTTCATTTTCTTTTTAATTTGTTTGATTATTATTTTTTAAGTGTGGCAAATTTATAAAAATATTATAAAGCTGCAGTGTATCTCTTATTTACTTCATCCCAATTGATAACATTAAAGAATGCATTGATGTAGTCTGGGCGTCTGTTCTGGTAGTTTAAATAGTATGCGTGCTCCCATACATCTAAGCATAAAACTGGTGTGCAACCACATTGACCCTGCATTAAAGGATTATCTTGGTTAGCAGTAGAGCATACGCATAATTTCCCATCACAGACACCTAGCCAAGCCCATCCTGATCCAAATCTTGTAGCTGCTGCTTTCGAAAATTCATTTTTAAAGTTTTCAAAAGAACCAAATTTAGTATTTATTGCATCAGCAATAGCTCCAGTTGGATTTCCTCCTCCATTCGGACTCATTGAAGTCCAGAATATATTATGGTTGTAGTAGCCTCCGCCATTATTTCTTGCTCCACCACTTAATCCTGGTGTAGCGCAAATTTCCTCAATAGATTTTCCTGCCAAGTCCGTGCCTGTAATTGCATTATTTAGGTTATTTGTATATCCATTATGATGTTTTGAATAGTGTATTTCCATTGTTCTTGCATCAATATATGGTTCTAACGCATCATAAGCGTAAGGTAATTTTGGTAATTCGAATGACATATTTTTTATTTTTTTAGTTATTTTATATTAGTATTTGCCAAGCTTCTTCCGCTTTTCCTTGGCTTAATAATTCTTTTGCAAATATATGTTTTTCTTCTATTGATTTATTTTCTCTTGTGATTAACTCAATTTTAGCTGGAATATTTTCTGCTGATGCTAAAATTGCTAAATCATTACCAGTTAAAATATTTGAGTTTTTTATATTTTCAGGCAATTTATCAAATCCCATGCCTATCCTTGAAATAGGTTTTGCAATTTCATACAATGAATCTTTTGTTGTTTTTCCGTACCAATTGGCACCATATCTGCTTACAATATTCATTTTAAACGGATCGACATCTCCTTTTTCATCTAAAATATCATCATTGATATGTACTTTCAAAACTTCAGCAATTACTAAATTTCCTGCACCTCCTTCTTCTCCTAATACTACAATATCATTTACTTTGCACTCGAAATTTATTGGAGATTCTAAAATTCTGCTAGGCGTAATTAAGTCTGATTTCACTTCTGTTAGTCCAGATTTTTCAAATTCATTTGCCTCTTTTTCGAAACTGCAAGAAGCTAATGAAACTTGTTGAGCTGTATCTTCAGTAACTAATGCTATTACACATTCTTTTACTTCCATTACATTTTCTAAAGTGTGTTTATTTGTTACGAATCTTCCACTTTTCACAGGTGAAAAAACCATAATTGGTGGATTTACAGAAAAGACATTGAAGAATGAAAATGGAGCTAAATTTTGGGTTCCATCTTTATCAACTGTACTTACTAAAGCAATTGGTCTTGGTGTTACGGCTGATGATAAAATCCTATATAATCCCTCTACTTCTCCTTTAGTTATGTCTAATGTTTTTATCATTTTTTCAATTTTAAAATTGAGTGATCAGATTTTGCTTTTACAATTTTATTTGTGATTTTTCCTAATCCTTCAATTTGCATTTCTACCTCATCATTATCCTGTATCCATTTTTCTTGATACTTTGGGTTATCTCTTTTTCCAGTACCATTTAGCTCTAACAAACATCCTGTTCCAACAGTTCCTGATCCAATTACATCTCCAGGAAATAATTCAACACCATATGAAGCTCTCTCAATTATTTCCGCAAAACTCCAATTCATATCTTTTGCATTTCCTTTTGAAAGTAATTCTCCATTTACATAACAACTCATTTGTAAATCGTATTTTTTACCAAAAGAAGTATCAATACTCTTGCTTTCTAATTCATCAGCAGTTACTAAGTAAGGGCCAATAACATTGGCAAAATCCTTTCCTTTTGCAGGGCCTAAATTCAGTTTCATTTCTTCCATTTGTAATCTTCTGGCGCTTATGTCATTCAAAATACAGAAACCTGCAATGTGCTTATCTGCATCTTTTGATAAGATGTTTTTACCTCTCTTTCCAATTACAATAGCAATTTCTAGTTCATAATCTAAGCTGTGAAAATGATCGGGCATAAGTTCTATTTCTTCTCCATCTCCAAACATAGCATTATGGTTAGAAAAATAAAATACCGGAAATTCATCAAATTCAGGAATCATATCTACCCCTCTATTTTTTCTGGAAGTAGCAACATGTTGCCTAAAAGCATAAGCATCACGAAAAGAAGTAGGCTTTGGTATAGTTGGTAAAACTATAATGTCTTTAATATCGTGTTTCAAACAATCTTCATTACAAATAAAGGAAGCTACTTGGTCCTGGTATTTTTCAAGCTGTATAAGTTCAATTAAAGAGATATTACCAAAACAATTATTTAGGTTGTATACTAACTGATTTTGCAACACTCCAATTTGAGGAGTATCAAAATTATTTATTTTATAAGTAAGAAGTTTCATTTAGTAAGGCAAAATTATCATTTTTATTTTAGGAAGGATGTAATTCATACTATGTTTGTGTTTTATGTATTATATTTGCATAAAAATAACAGTATGCCAAGATATCATAAATTAGGAAAGATGCCTCATAAAAGGCACACCACATTCCGAAAAGAAGATGGAAACATTCATTATGAAGAACTTTTTGGAACAATTGGCTTTGACGGAATGTCGTCCTTGCTGTATCATTTGCACAGACCAACACAAGTTAAAAATATTGCAGAAGCATACTCTGTTGCACCAGAAATTGCAGTGGATAGAAACCTAAAATCCTATATGTTAAAAGGGTTTCAGGCACCAAAAGTTGCTGATCATTTAGAGAGTCGAATTTCTATTATGTTGAATAATGATTTGAATATCTTACTTTCTGCTCCAACTAATCTGGCAGAAGATTATTTTTATAAAAACACAGATGGAGATGAGGTTATTTTTGTTCACAAAGGAACGGGAACTTTACGAACTTTTGTAGGTAATATAAAATTTAAGGAAGGCGATTATTTAGTAATTCCTAGAGGAATGATTTATACTATGAAGTTCAATTCTTCTGAAAATAGATTGTTTATTGTAGAATCGTACACTCCTGTTTATACGCCAAAAAAATACCGTAACCATTTTGGGCAAATGTTAGAGAATTCTCCTTATTGCGAGCGTGATTTAAGAGTTCCGGAAGAATTGGAAACCCATGATGAATTAGGTGATTTTGTGATAAAAATTAAGAAAGAACAAATGATTCATGAGTATACTTATGCATCTCACCCTTTTGATGTAGCAGGTTGGGATGGTTACAATTTTCCGTACGCATTTTCAATATATGATTTTGAGCCAATTACAGGTAGAGTACATCAACCACCACCTGTTCACCAAACTTTTGAAACAAGCAGATTTGTAATTTGTTCGTTCTGCCCAAGATTGTACGATTATCATCCAGAATCAATACCTGCACCCTATAACCATTCTAATATCGATTCGGATGAAGTATTGTACTATGTAGCTGGTGATTTTATGAGTAGAAATCATGTAGATGAAGGATATATTACCTTACATCCTGCAGGTATTCCTCACGGACCACACCCTGGTGCAGCAGAAAGAAGTATTGGGCAAACGGAAACGGATGAATTGGCAGTAATGGTAGATACTTTTGCTCCACTAAAATTAACTAAAGCAGCTATTGAACTTTCAGATGGAGTTTACCATCAATCATGGCTTGAAAAATAAATATTAATACATGAGAGAAGACTTAACAAAAATAAAAAATACTACTTACTCCTTAGATAAAGTATTCCCGGATGCACAGGATTTTTTACCTTTATTAGGAACGGATTATGTAGAATATTATGTGGGAAATGCTAAACAAGCAGCTCACTTTTATAAAACAGCTTTAGGCTTTCAATCTTTAGCATATGCTGGCTTGGAGACTGGCGTTACGGACAGAACTTCTTATGTTGTGGTTCAGGACAAAATCAGAATTGTATTTACGACACCAATGCCAGGTGAAGATAATGAGATTTTTGACCACATTAAAAAACATGGTGATGGAGTTAAGGCAATCGCCCTATGGGTAGATGATGCAAAAAAGGCTTGGGAAGAAACAACAAGTAGAGGTGCTGAATCTTACTTAGAACCAAAAACAGAAAAGGATAATTATGGTGAGGTTGCAACATCAGGGATTAAAATTTATGGAGATACCGTTCATATTTTTGTTGAGCGTAAAAATTATAATGGAACTTTTATGCCAGGATTTGAAAAATGGGAATCTCATTATAACCCTGAACCTATTGGATTAAAATACATTGACCATATGGTTGCTAATGTAGGTTGGAACGAGATGAACATTTGGGAGAAATTCTATAATGAAACTATGGGATTTGCCAACTTAATTACCTTTGATGATAAAGATATTTCTACTCAGTATACAGCATTGATGAGCAAGGTGATGACTAATGGAAATGGGAGGGTAAAGTTTCCGATAAACGAACCAGCAGAAGGGAAAAGGAAATCTCAGATTGAGGAATATTTAGATTTTTATGATGGGCCGGGAGTACAGCATATTGCAATAGCTACTGATGATATTGTAACAAGTATTGCTGCAATGGCTAAAAGAGGAATAGAGTTTTTAAAAGTACCATCATCATATTATGATACTCTGCTAGATAGAGTTGGAAAAATTGATGAAGAAATTTTAACACTTAAAGAGCATGGTATTTTAGTGGATAGAGATGAAGAAGGGTATTTATTGCAAATTTTTACAAAACCATTAACTGACAGACCCACATTATTTTTTGAGATTATACAAAGAAAGGGGGCAAAATCATTTGGTAAAGGAAACTTTAAAGCTCTTTTTGAATGCATCGAAGCTGAACAAGCAAGAAGAGGAACATTATAAGTTAAATAAGATTATGAAAAATTTAAAAATAGGAGATAGCGCACCGGTAATTAACTCTGTAGATCAAAATGGAGATTCAATTACATTAGAGCAATTTAAAGGTAGTAAAGTTGTACTTTATTTTTACCCAAAAGACATGACACCAGGCTGCACTATGCAATCTTGTAATTTAAGAGACAACTATCAAATACTTGTAGACAAGGGGTATGTGGTTTTGGGTTGCTCGGCTGATAGCCCTGAAAGGCATATTAAGTTTATTGAAAAACATGATTTGCCTTTCCCTCTTATTGCGGATGAAAGCAAAGAAGTGCTAAATGCTTATGGAGTTTGGGGGCCTAAAAAGTTTATGGGTAAGGAATATGATGGTATACATAGAACTACTTTTGTGATTGATGAACATGGAATAATTTTAGATATTATTACGAAAGTAAAAACCAAAGCACATACTTCTCAAATCTTGGAATCTAAGTAGTTTATTTTTTTGCTTTGAAAGACCAAGTAATATTGAAGGTAGCTACAATATCTCCTTACTCATCTGTTGCAGTAGTTGTTACAGTTATGCTTTGCCCTTCTTTTGCTTTAATACTTTTATTTATGCAATCTTGTATTTCCTTGCATTGTTTACAGTTGAACTCAATTAGCCCAACTGCTTTTTAAGAAAACTCTATATTAACACCCACAACTAACATGGATATTTCTGGTTTGTTTTTATAAATAAAACTTGCTGCTAATATACTGGAAGCTAATTCTCCTCCCATTTATAGAGCTGCAAAATAAATTGACTTAAACGGGTTTTTGTTTAAACAGTTATACTTTAGTTGAACTGTAGATTGCGTTTCGTTTAAGAATTTTAATTTAACTCCAGCTAAAAATGCTAATGGTAATTTTAAAATTAAAAATAACTTAAAGAAAATGGGATTTAGCATTTTCTGGTGGAAAAGTTTTTTAATGTCAGTGTTCATTTATAAAAAGTCAAAACAATAACCTAAAAACCTCTTCAATTTTCCCGCATTGTACAATGTCAATATTAAAGCCTTTGGCATTAAACTTATTGTATTTTGAAATTATGATTTGTGTGTATCCTAGTTTCTCAGCTTCTGCAATTCGGTTTTCAATTCTGTTTACGGCTCGTATTTCTCCACTTAATCCAATTTCTCCAGCAAAGCAAGTAAGCGTGTCTAAGGCTACATCTTGGTCAGATGATAGGATAGAACAAATCACAGCCAAATCAATAGCTGTATCAACTATCTTAATTCCACCAGTTATATTCAAAAACACATCTTTTGCCCCTAATTTAAAGCCACATCTTTTTTCTAAAACAGCCAAGAGCATATTCATTCTTTTATTGTCAAAACCAGTAGCCGACCTTTGTGGGTTCCCGTAAACTGCCGAACTTACCAAAGATTGTATTTCTACAAGTAGCGGACGAGCGCCTTCAATTGTGGCAGCAATTCCAACTCCACTTGTCGCCTCATCTCTTTCTGATATGAGTATCTCTGAAGGGTTGCTTACTTCTCTTAATCCCTCTTGATTCATTTCATAAACTCCCAATTCTGATGCTGATCCAAAGCGGTTTTTCACAGTCCTAAGTATTCTGTAAACATGATTTCTGTCGCCCTCAAATTGGAGTACGGTATCCACCATATGCTCCAATATTTTTGGTCCTGCAATTGCCCCATCTTTATTGATGTGTCCTATCAAAATAACTGCCGTTCCTGTGTCTTTGGCATATTTTATAAGTTCAGCTGTACATTCTCTTATTTGAGAAACTGATCCTGGTGAGGATTCAATATGAGCTGTATGTAGAGTTTGTATGGAGTCAACTACTAAAATATCAGGTTGCAATTGTTCTATTTGCTGAAAAATATTTTGCGTTGAGGTTTCACATAATATATAGCAGTTATCTGAATTTTTATTTATGCGTTCAGCGCGCATTTTTATTTGCTTTGCACTTTCTTCTCCAGATATATAAAGTATCTTTTTGCTTTTTGAGCTTAATGCAAATTGCAGTAGTAAAGTTGATTTACCAATTCCAGGATCTCCACCTAAAAGCACTAATGAGCCAGGAACTATTCCGCCACCTAAAACTCTGTTGAATTCTTTGTCATTAGTAACCATTCTTTTTTCATTAGTGTAGTCAATTTCACTAACCAAAGTTGGCTTACTTACTTTATTGGATTTAAATCTACCTTTTACATCACTACCTTTGCTGACAACTTCTTCAACAAAAGTATTCCACTCATTACATTGCGGACATTTTCCTAACCATTTTGGTGATTGTGTTCCGCAACTCTGACAAAAAAAGGCGGATTGTATCTTTTTTTTTGCCATTAGGATTTTTTGATTTTATTAATAATTGTAGTGCTTGAAAATCCATCAACAAAAGGAACAAGTATTACTTTTCCTCCATTATACTGTACAATTTCATGCCCTACAATATTATCAATTTCATAATCACCACCTTTTGCGAGTACATCTGGTAAAAGTGCACTTATTAAATTAATTGGCGTATCTTCTGGAAATAAAATTACTGCATCAACAAAACTAAATGCTGCTAACAAAATGGATCTTGCTTGCTCATCAATGATTGGGCGATTTTCCCCTTTTAATTTTTGTATAGAAGTATCTGAATTTAATCCGATAATTAATTTATCACCTAAATCAGCAGTTTGTGCCAATACTTCAATATGTCCTCTGTGTATTATGTCAAAACAACCATTAGTAAAAACGACATTTTCTCCAGCTTGTTTCCAAGCATTCACTTGATTTTTTAAATCAGAAAGCGAGAAAATTTTATGCTGTATAGTTTTAAGATACGACATTGTTTTTCTTTTTGGATAAAAATAAAACAAGTAGACCAATAGACCCCATAATAATGGCTACTAAACTTTGTGCAACATGTACTATAGTTGGGAACAATAGTGCAGGATTTGTTGGGTCTCCCCCTTCACCTAAAAATACGACTCCTACTCCTAAAACAGATAGGCCAATCATTACGATAGCGTGATATGACCCTACACCTCCTGGAGTAGGAATTACCATTCCTATTCCACCTAATACTAATAGGAAAAGTCCATCACCAGCAGTTAAATGGCTTGTTTCTTGCATGCTGAAAAAGCAGATATAAGTCATAAGGAAATACATGATCCAGATACTAAAACTATGAAACCAGAATGCTGATTTCCTTTTCATGTTTTTAATGCTTTTAAATCCTTCTTTCAGCCCTTCAATAAAATCCAAGACTTTATCATAAAAAGATGATTTTTTAAGCCATTTATTAAGAAAAATAAAGGAGATAACAAGTACTCCAATAATTGCGAATAATAACAGCAAATTACTGTGTCCAGCACTTTCATTTTGCTGGCTTTGAAGTGCTTTGTAAAAATTAAAAATATCACTAAATTTAAGTGTAATTATCAGAGATATTAAAAATATTAAAAATATTAAATCAAGCACTCTTTCTACTAAAATTGTGCCAAATAATTTGTCAACAGGAATTTTATCAGTTTGGTTTAAAGCAGTACATCTTGAAATTTCACCAGCTCTAGGAATAAACATATTTGTAAAATAACCAACCGATACTGCGGCAATTGAATGTAATTTTGATGATTTATAACCTAATGCATCAATCAGAACGATCCATCTTAGCCCTCTACTTATATAGGCCCATCCTCCAAAAATCATTGATAAAACTACCCATTTCCCATCTACTTTTTGTATTTCTTCAACTAGCCTTACTGGGTCTTGGTTTTTAAACAGCAAGTATAAAATTCCAAAAGCAAGGCCTAATGATGCAATATATTTTAAAACTTTTAAAATTACTTTTTTGTTCATGTTGTAAAACTATAAAATTATATTATCAATTAATCGAACACCATAAATATATGCTGCTATGCAAACTGCAGATTGATTTTCTGCTTCCCAATCTTTAATTTCTTTCATCTGATTTAAAGATACAAATTCAGCATATTCAAGCTCTAAGTTTCTACTTTTTTCAAAAGCACTTTTTATGTATTTTTGTAATTCAGATATTCCTAGTTTCTTGTTTTCAGTGCAAAAAGTTAAACATTTACTAATGAGTAAAGCTTCCGTTTTTGCATTTGCAGATAGTAAAGAATTTCTTGAACTTTTCGCTAATCCATTTTCATCTCTGATAGTAGGTATGCCAATAATTTCAATATCGGACTGCATTTGTTTTACCAATGCTTTTACAATTTGTAGTTGTTGTAAATCTTTTTGTCCGAAAAATGCTTTTGTAGGATGTATAATATTGAAGAATTTTTCAACTATAGTTGCCATTCCGTTAAAATGTCCTGGCCTATATTCCCCTTCCATTGATGCAGCTAAACTTCCAAAGTTAAACTCTTTCGCTTTCTCTCCTTTTGTATACAAATCATCAATAGTTGGCGTGTAAACTATATCACAATTTATTTTTTTTAGTTTTTCTAAATCAGATTTTAATGTATTTGGGTATTTTTCTAAATCACTAGAATTATTAAACTGTGTGGGGTTTACGAATATACTGCATATTGAAATGTCACATTCACTTATTGAACTTTCAATTAATTGTAAATGTCCACTATGTAAAGCTCCCATTGTTGGTGTAAATCCGACAGAATTTTCACTATCAAAAGTATTTAAGTAGGTAGTTAATTCGGTGTTTGTTTTAAATATTTCCATTTACCAGCATTGATAATAATTGTAAAGCTGACAAATCTAATAGAAAAGCTTTGATGTTACGCTTTTTTTTCTATATTTTTGTGTACTTAAAATCTAATCAATGCAGAAGAAGAGAGTTTTGTATGTTTCACAGGAAATCGCACCATATACTGGAGAAACAGTTATGGGAGGTATAGCAAGTTTATTGCCACAAAAAACACAAGAAAGCGGTAAAGATATTAGAATGTTCTTGCCAAGATTTGGGACAATTAATGAAAGAAGACATCAATTACATGAAGTAATTCGTCTTTCAGGAATGAATTTAATTATTGATGATTTCGATCATCAGTTAATTATCAAAGTTGCCTCTATTCAAAAATTAAGATTGCAAGTTTACTTTATTGACAATGATGAGTACTTCCCTAAAAGGCAAATGTTCGATGATTTAGATGGAAACTTCATGACCAATAATGATGAGCGTATGATTTTCTATTGTAAGGGGGTTATTGAAACTGTTCGTAAATTAGGTTGGGCTCCTGATGTTATTCATTGCCAAGGCTGGTTTACTTCTTTGGTCCCTATGTATATTAAAACATTGTATGCTGATGATCCTTTATTTGAAAATGTAAAAGTTATTTATTCTATTTTTGATAATTCTTTTGATGGGGTGTTAAGTGACACCATGGCTGAAAAATTATTGTATGAAAAACTCGATGATAATGATGTTGAAGGAGTTAAGGTGCCTAATATAAATAATTTACACAAATTTGCTACTGATTATGCTGACGCTGTAGTTCAAGCAAGTCCTGAAATGGGTGAAGATGTGCTTGCGCATATTAAAAAGTCAGAAAAACCGTTTATGCAATATCCTGGTGATGAAGATTATATTGATGCTTACCAAGATTTCTATTCTCAATTTATAGAGGAGGAAGAAGCAGTAATTACAGAATAAATAAAAATGAATAAAATATTTTCAGTAAGCTTATTAGTAGCTTTACTTGTAGTTTCATGTACTGATCCAAATACAATTGGCTTAGAAGTACAACCCACATCTGACAACATTATTATTAATAGTGATGATTTTATTAATTTCACTTCAGCTACCGAAAGTGTAGATTCTGTAAGAACTGATGAGACTTTATCTTTAATTTTAGGAGAAATAGATGATTCTGATTTTGGGAACAATAGATCTTCTTTTTATTCTCAAATCCTTTTGACCGATAACAATACTGATTTAGGCACTAACCCTATTGTTGATTCAGTTGTAATGTCTTATACTTACTCAGGTTATTATGGTGATGATGTAGCAGATTTTACTAGTATAGATGTTTTAGTACTTCAAGATGATATTTATAAAGATTCAGTGTATTATTCTACATCATACCAAATACCAACACCCGCAGGGATGTCTTATATTGAATCTTATTCAGTTTCTAACGATGCAGAAAAACCACTTTTAAAAGTGAAATTACAAAATGATTTTGGAGATTTAATTTTAGATTTAGAGAATGATGGGTTAAAAGACAATGAGGTTTTCTTAGAAAACTTTAAGGGAATAAATGTTGTTGCTAGTGCACAAAACACTATGCTTTATTTAAACCCTGATGGGTCAAATTCATATTTAAAAATCTATTATCATAATGATAATAATGATTCCTTATTGTTAGACTTTGAATTAGGTGGTGATGCTGCAAGGATTAATCTTTTTAATGAAAAGAATGACAATGCTATAATTGAAGATGATTCTAAGGTTCATTTGCAATCAATGGCAGGCTATAAAGCTAAAATTACTTTAAGAGATTTAGATGTTATAAAAGACACTTTAGGAGATAAAGTGATAAATAAAGTTACTATTGATTTTGATGTTGAATCAGGATCACAATCTGAATTTGAAGCACACGAAAAATTAGTTTTAGTCCGTGTTAATAATGAAGGAAAAAATGTATTCCTAACTGACTTTACTATTGAAGGAGAGACGCATTTTGGTGGTAAATTAGAAGAAGATATTTACTCTTTTAATATCACTAGATATTTTTACCAATTATTAAATAATTCATCTTATACAAACGATTTATATTTAATGCCTGCTGGTGCTGCTGTAAATGCAAATAGAACGATACTTAACAAGGATATTAAATTGACTATTAACTATTCAGATTTATAAATTATGTGTGGCATTGTAGCTTATGTAGGAAACAAAGATGCCTACCCAATTATCATTAAAGGATTAAAGCGTTTAGAGTATAGAGGTTATGATTCTGCAGGTGTTGCAATAGGAAATGATTCCGGCATTACTACCTTAAAACAAAAAGGTAAGGTTTCTGATTTAGAAGCTTATATTTCAATTAAAGATACGAGTGGCTCAATAGGCATTGGGCACACAAGATGGGCAACCCATGGGGTTCCTAATCAGGTAAATTCTCACCCACATAATTCTAGTGATGGAAAATTATCAATTATTCATAATGGGATTATTGAAAATTACGCATCTATAAAAACTGCTTTAGAAACAAAAGGTTATACTTTTAAAAGTGATACTGATACTGAAGTATTAATTCACCTTATTGAAGATGTTAAAAAATATGAAAATGTTAGTTTATTTGAGGCGGTAAGAATTGCCCTTGATGAGGTGGTTGGTGCATATGCAATTGTGGTGATGGAGGATGGAGTTACTAATGAGTTTATTGCTGCTCGTAAAGGTTCTCCTTTAGTA
The DNA here is from genome assembly GCA_905478765.1 of uncultured Flavobacteriales bacterium. Classification (GTDB taxonomy): domain Bacteria; phylum Bacteroidota; class Bacteroidia; order Flavobacteriales; family BACL11; genus UWMA-0277. Next base: position 22,225 of record CAJQJY010000012.1, on the reverse strand, counting down.
ATTGGTATTGGGTGTGATGAGTATTATATTGCATCAGATGCTACTCCTATTATTGAATATACCAAAGATGTAGTTTATTTAGAAGATGGTGAAATAGCAAGGGTAAATGCTTGCGAAGAATTAGAGATAAAAACCATTGATAACGAAATTAAAACTGCTTATATTCATGAGTTAGAAATGAGTTTAGATACTATTGAAAAAGATGGTTTCACCCATTTTATGCTTAAAGAAATTTACGAGCAACCTAAAAGTATACTTGATACTATGAGGGGGAGAATTAATCCCGATAATAACGAGGTAATTCTCGGAGGTATTTCTAATTACGAACAAAAAATAATGAATGCTAATCGTATTATTATTGTCGCTTGTGGCACTTCTTGGCATGCTGGATTAATTGGCGAGTATTTATTTGAAGATTTTGCAAGAATTCCTGTTGAAGTGGAATATGCTTCCGAGTTTAGATATCGTAATCCTATAATTCGTGAAACTGATGTTGTTTTAGCTATTTCACAATCGGGGGAAACGGCTGATACTTTAGCAGCTTTAGAGTTAGCAAAAGAAAAAGGGGCGACTATTTTAGGAGTTTGTAATGTCGTAGGATCTTCAATTGCTAGGTTAACTCATGCAGGGATTTATACTCATGCTGGTCCAGAAATTGGGGTGGCATCTACTAAGGCATTTACAACTCAAGTTGTGGTGCTTACTTTAATGGCTCTTCGCATTGGGAAGCAAAAAGGAATGCTTTCAAATACCAATTACCATCAAATTATAACGGAATTGGCATTGATTCCTAGAAAAGTTGAGGAAGTATTAAAAACAAATTCCCAGATTGAAATAATCGCTCAGCAATTTATGGATGTTTCTAATTTCCTTTATTTAGGTAGGGGTTACAATTTCCCGGTTGCATTGGAAGGAGCGCTTAAGCTAAAAGAGATTTCTTATATCCATGCGGAAGGATACCCTGCTGCTGAAATGAAGCACGGGCCAATTGCGCTTATTGATGATGAAATGCCAATTGTTGTTATTGCGACTAAAAAAGGAAATTACGAAAAGGTGGTAAGCAACATACAAGAAGTAAAAGCAAGAGGGGGTAGACTTATAGCAATTGTAACTGAGGGTGATAAAACTGTAAAGGATATTGCAGATTACTGCATAGAAATTCCAAATTGTTTTGAAGAGTTAACGCCACTGCTCACTAATATTCCTTTACAATTACTATCTTATCATATTGCACTGTTAAGAGGATGTGATGTTGATCAGCCAAGAAATTTAGCTAAATCTGTTACGGTTGAGTGATTTTGTATCCGATTTTTAGATTCTAAAACTTCCTTATTTAATTTGTAATTTCTTGTGATTGATTTTTAAGTGTTACCATTCACTTTAACTATTCCATTAAGTACTATGAATTGGTTTCAATGTTGAATGTTAGAACATAGGGGTTCCGACTAATATTATATTTCTAATAGTACTACATAAATACATGTGATGTTTCCGTGAGAATATTCGATTTAATCGACTAACTCCAAATGTATGGGGTAGTTGTCGATTAGTAAATCAATACGTTAAAATTAAATATTAGAATTTATTTTTGAGTTTTTAAAAATTCTGAGTATTCATTAGAACCCATTGTCATACTTGAAATCAAACTAAGACATTCATTTGTAACTTCAATAGATGAGATGTTTTTTTTAAATTTAAATTTTCTACCATCATATGAGGTTAAACTGTTTTCATCTGAATTAAAACATATATTACAATATAGGTGTTCACCCAATAGTTCTGAACAACTTATTCCAAATTTATCATAAGACAAATCAAAATCTGATTTTGATAATGTAGTTTTTAACTCTCTACGATTTTCATGATAATTTTCTGGATTGATATTATTTTTTGACATATAATTATCTTGTATACATTTTACTGAAACTTTATATTTAGTTTCTTCTAACCCATCATGACTACGATATTTCTTTTTCTGAATATTTTCTATTTTAGAATGTTTAACACAATATGTGTTAACAGATTCTTTATTCTTTAAATAAAAAATTTCTTTATAGTCCTCTTTTTCATATTTGTGATGTTTAAGTTTTGTATCAATTAGGTTTCCTTCAAATAATGAAAATGATATACCAAATAGAATTTCTAACATATGTCAAAGATAAGATTTTTTGGACTTAGACCGTGATCGTGGTTGAGTTCTAATTCTTAGTTAACTTTATCAAAATAACCTCTATAAGTTTCATTATCCCCTTCACTAATATCAGTCCATTCACTTTAAATATTTCATTTAGTGTTTTTTAAACTATTACGTATCGGAAGAATTGCTTAACACCCACCATCAGGCATAGGCACTATTGTGCCATCTTTTTCATAACTTATGTATTTAACGGCCTTACCATCTTCATCATAAGTTATTTCGGTATTGAGCTCACCACTATCATAGTATCGTCTCCATATTCCAGTTCTATCACTCCACACTCCTGCTTTAGTGTATTTGTAAAAACCTTCTTCTTTTATTCTACCGAACTTAGTGTAAGATGTAAAACCCCCTTCCATTTTTCCATTCTTATAATTGGCTTCAGATTTTATTGCCCAAGCCCCCCAATCATAAAAGTATCTTGTAGATCCATTTCGTAATCCTTCATCATTATAATATACTTCTGATAGAATTGCACCACTATTATAATATGTTCGTTTGACTTCTTGCCCTTGGCATAAAAGTGGAAATAATAACAATAAAATAATTTTTTTCATACTTAAATAACTGCTTTAAAATTCTTTTATTGCTCTTTGTATGTATTCATCTTCTAAGCTAAGTACTTTATAGTAAGTATCATTATCCCATAAATTTCTTGAAATAGTTGCAAGTAGTAAATTGTCTAAATAAGTTGTTTCTATTGTACCTATTTTGAGTTCAAAAGTATTGTCTTTTTGTTTTATAAAAGATAAAAAATCGGCATATACTTGCTGCATATCTATACTATTATAGTCTTTGATATTTTGTTTTTGCAAATGTTCACTCTTCTCAAAGCAGAATTCATTCACCCAACCTTTGCTAATCATTTTGTTAATTTGTAAATAGTTCACTGTGCTATCTCTTTCTATTATTATGTCAGGGGTAATACCACCACCGCCATAAACTGTTCTTCCGTTTTTTGTAGTGTATTTTAAACTATCAGGATACTCAGTATCACCATCTCTGGTATATTGTTCTAGGTAATAATCTTTAGCATTCTTTCCATAGTCTTTTTGTATGCACCTTCCACTTGGGGTATAATATCTTTGTGTTGTCAGTCGGACTATCGATCCATCCTCTAGTGTAATTTGCTCTTGTACTAATCCCTTCCCGAATGAACGCATACCAATTACGATTCCTCTATCGTTGTCTTGTAATGCCCCACTTACTATTTCACTTGCTGATGCCGAGCCTTCATTTATTAGAGCAATAATTTTAATATTTTCTAGCGAGCCAAAATCAGTAGCATAAGTTTCTTCTTTGCTTCTATTTCTTCCTTCAGTGAATACGATTAATTCCCCATCTTTCAATAATTCATCACACATCTGAATTGCAATATGTAAGTAGCCCCCAGGGTTGTTTCTTAGATCAAGGATTAACTTTTGCATCCCTTGTGATGTAAGAATATGAGCTTTCTCCATCATTTCTTTATAGGTTTTTGCGGCAAATCGGTTTACTTTTATGTATCCGATATTATTTGTTAGCATTATTCCGGCATCTACACTGTATAAAGGTATATCATCTCTAACAATAGCAAAATCCATCAGTTGAGTTTGTTCTTTTCTTTTTATTTTAATATTTACGGTTGTCCCTTTTTCTCCTCTTAGGAGTTTCACAACATCATCATTTTTTATTCCAGTACTTGCTACATCCTCTTTTTCTACTGTAACTATTCTATCTCCACTTTGTATCCCTAGTTTTTCTGATGGTCCACCGGATATTGGTGAAACTACCACTATGCTATCATCTATAATATTGAATTGCACCCCAATTCCACTAAAACTTCCTTGCATATCTTCTTCCACACTTTTAAAATCATTTATTGATATGTAGGAGGAATGGGGGTCTAGCTCACTCAGGACAGCATTTATTGCTTTATCTTCAAAATTAAAAGTATTTATCGTATCAACATAATGACTTTCTATCATCTCAAGTATGCCATTTATTTTACTCCCTTTAGTTGTATTTTTCGGGCTATTAAAACTTCCTATTAGTATTCCTGCTGATATTAATAGAGCATAGATAAGGGGTTGTAATTTCTTCATTAGAGTCTTTCTTTGTCAAATTCAACGACTTCAACACCTGCTTCTATTAAAAAATCTACACCTGATGTGTCAGAATATTTATTGATGTAAACAAGGCGTTTTATTCCTGCTTGATGTATTAATTTGCTACAATCTTTGCAAGGGGATAGGGTTAAGTATACAGTTGCTCCGCTACAATCGTGTGTTGAGCTTGCGGTTTTTAGTATTGCATTTGCTTCAGCATGCAGTACATACCAATGCGTTTCGTTTTGTTTGTCTTCACAACAGTTTTTGAATCCTGATGGTGTGCCATTGTATCCATCTGATATTATCATTCTGTTTTTTACTATTAGTGCTCCAACTTGTTTGCGTTTGCAATGGCTTAGTTTAGCCCATTCAAGTGCCATCCTTAAGTATGCTCTATCGTATTTATCTTGCTTTATGTTTGTCATTCTGTGCTTGTGTATAAAAGTGCAAGATAGTAAAAAGTCTTGTTATTTTTGAATAGAATTTAGGGATATAAAAAAGCAGAAACTTAAAGTTTCTGCTTTTGTACCCAGAGCCGGGCTCGAACCGGCACGGTTTGCACCATTGGTGTTTGAGACCAACGCGTCTACCAATTCCGCCACCTGGGCATTTTACGAGCTGCAAAAATAGAAGTTTAGAGCAATTCATACCCATATAAACTAAAAAATAAAAATCTTAGTATAATTAAAGCTGAAAGTGTATATTTGCACCCTTTTTGGACAAGGCATTATAATGAAAAGACCACTTAAATTTTTTGCGGGAAACAATACTAAGCACTTAGCTAAGCAAATTGCCAATACCTTTGGTGTTGAGCTAAATAAGTCTTCAATGGTAGATTTTTCTGATGGAGAGTTTGAGCCATCATTTGATGAAACAGTTAGAGGTGCTGACGTATTTTTAATACAATCTACCACACCTCCTTCTGATAATTTGATGGAATTATTGCTAATGATTGATGCTGCAAAAAGAGCTTCAGCTGCAAATATTATTGCGGTTATGCCTTATTTTGGTTATGCTCGTCAGGACAAAAAAGGAAAGCCAAGAGTGCCGATAGGAGCAAAATTAGTTTCCAATTTACTTACTGCAGCAGGAGTAGATCGTATTATGACGATTGATTTACATGCCGATCAAATTCAAGGCTTTTTTGAGGTACCTGTTGATCATTTATATGCTTCTGAACTTTTTATTAAAGATATAAAAAGCCTAAACCTTAATAATTTAGTAATTGCTTCTCCTGATATGGGAGGCTCTAAAAGAGCAAATGCGTATGCTAAAATCTTAAAATCAGGAGTAGTTATTTGTTATAAAGAAAGAAAAGAAGCCAATGTAATTGGTGATATGAAAGTACTTGGTGATGTTGAGGGTAAGGATGTTGTCATTATTGACGATATGGTTGATACAGCAGGAACACTTACTAAAGCAGCTGATTTAATGCTTAAAAATGGAGCAACAAGTGTTCGTGCTTATTGTACGCATGGTATTTTATCAGGTACGGCTTACGAAAGATTAGATGCTTCATCTATTTCTGAATTAATAATTACCAATACAATTCCAAAGTCGCATAATAGTAATAAAGTAAGAGAAATTTCAGTTGCTAGTTTCTTTGCTCAAACAATCAATTCTGTTGTAAATAATGAGTCGATCTCTGACAAATGGGAAAGCAACAAATCATAGAGAATTAATAATCAAATTTAAATAAAAATGAAAACACTAGCAATTAACGTAAAAGAAAGACAGAATGTTGGGAAAACTAACACTCGTGCGTTAAGAAATCAGGGTAATGTACCGTGTGTACTTTACGGGGGAGAAAAGCAAGTGACTTTCTATGCTCATGAAAATGACTTTAGAAAACTTGTGTACACTCCAGATACTTTTATTGCGGAACTTAATATTGATGGTAGCAAAGTAAGGGCTATCTTGCAGGATATTCAGTTTCACCCAGTAACTGACAAAATTTTACACATTGATTTCTTAGAAGTTATTGAAGGTAAACCAATCACGGTTACACTTCCAGTTATTTTAGAAGGCGCAGCGCCGGGAGTTAAGAATGGTGGTAACTTAATGTTCAGAAGACCAAAAATTATTACTAAAGGTTTAGCTGCAAGCTTACCAGATGCAATTACAATCAACATTGAGCATTTAAAAATCGGTATGTTTATCTACATTAAAGATATTAAAATGGATGGATGTGAATTCTTAGCTCCTGGAAACTCAGTTGTTGTTGGCGTTAAAACTGCAAGAGCTGCTATTGAAGAGGAGGTTGAAGAAGAGGAAGGGATTGAAGGAGAAGAAGGTGCTGAAGGAGGAGATGCACCTGTGGAAGGTGCTGAAAAATCAGAAGGTCCAGCAGCCGAATAAATTATGAAGTACTTAATCATAGGATTAGGTAACCCTGGTGCTAAGTATGAAAATACAAGGCACAATATAGGATTTAAAGTGTTGGATAAGCTTGCAAGCTTGTCCAACATTTCTTTTACCGCTGATAAATTAGCTGATATTGCTGATATTAAATTTAAAGGAAGAAAATTGATATTGATCAAGCCAACAACTTTTATGAATTTAAGTGGTAAGGCAGTTAATTACTGGCTGCAACAATCTAAAGTAAGTATTGATAATCTTTTAGTTATTACTGATGATATCTCTTTGCCTTTTGGTGTATTGCGCTTGCGAAAAAAGGGCTCTAACGGGGGGCATAATGGCTTAAAGGATATTCAAAACGTAATAAATAGTGTAAAATACCCTAGGTTGCGTTTTGGGGTTGGTAACGATTTTCTAAGGGGCCGACAAGTTGATTATGTATTAGATAATTTTACTGACAAGGACTACACTACTATGGATGAACGAATCGATTTAGCTGTAAAAATGATTCATGGCTTTACTACTATTGGTATAGGTCGTACCATGTCCGATTTTAATGGAAAATAATTTAATTTATTTAGGCTGCTGTTAGTGTAAAAATAATTAAATTTGCAACATTAAATGGTATCGTGGCCGAGTGGCTAGGCAGTGGTCTGCAACACCATCTACAGCAGTTCGAATCTGCTCGATACCTCAAAAAGGTTTGTTAGAAATAGCAAACCTTTTTTTTATATATTTGTCAATCTAAAATTTATTATGAAAAACATAAAAATAGTATTAATTGCATTTGGTATTTTGCTAGGGATTTCATCTAAAGCTCAATGTGGTTATGATACGACATCAGTAAATATTACACATATTTTATGCAATGGAGGCAATACAGGATCAATTGATTTGTTTGTTCAGGCATCTATTGATAAAGATTTTAGTTGGTTAGGACCAAATAGTTATACTGCAAATGCGTTAGACATTAACACACTTGAAGCAGGGACTTATACCTTAACAATTTCTTTATATAGTACACCTCATGATGCTTCCACACCTTTAATTTGTCAAATGCCACATGATTTTATTGTTTATGAAACCTCCCCAATTGAAGCGTTATTTTCAATTACAGATATTTGTAGCGCTTCTGATTCGGCAGATTTAAGTTTTATTGTTATTGGAGGAACACCTTCTAACTCAGGGGAATCTTATAGTTATCAGTTAACTGATGATCTTGGGTCTGTTGTTACAACAAATGATACTGCACTTAATTTAACAGTTGGAAATTACTATTTAAATATTACTGATGAAAATGGCTGCACATCAGCAATTCAAGACACTTTCATATCTTCCGTGATAAAGATAAATCCCTATATGTCATCAGTTGGAGCAATTTGTAAAGATGATAATTCTGGAGAGGCTAGAGTGTTTGTAAATCAAGGAACAGGTACTCCGCCTTATCAATTTGATTGGGATTTTGAGTCAATGGATGAGGAAACAGACTTTACACCAATAGATTCATTTTCTGTAATTAAAGGCTTGTTTCCTGGATTATATTATGTAAATATAACTGATGCGATGGGTTGTGTGGTAAGAGATAGTGTTGAAGTGAAATCAAATCCAAATCTTTGTCTTAGTCCATATAGAGCATTTTCACCTAATGGTGATGATACTAATGAATATTGGGCAATAGAGAACATTGGTTTATATCCAGAAGCTGTTGTCTCTATTTATAATAGAAATGGATCTCAAATCTATAGAAGAAGAAATTATGAAAATGCAGAAGGAGTTGCGTTTGGCGGTAAAGATGCGGAGGGTCAGACAATCCCATCAGGGACTTATTATTATATAATAAACTTAGAGAATGGGGATGATGTATTTAAAGGAACTTTAACAATAGTAAGGTAATGAAAAATATTTTTATAATAATTAGTATTCTTTATAGTGCAATCGCTTTTGGACAACAAGAAGCATTATTTACTCAATATTATGTAAATGATATGGCAATAAATCCTGCAATTTCAGGAAGTAAAACATACAATCCATTAACATTACAAACAAGGCAACAGTGGCTTGGTTTTGAAGGAGCACCACTTACTACAAATATTAGTTATCATGGTGCTTTGAATACAAGATCAGCAATGGGTGGTTATTTAATGATTGATAGAGCATTCCCATCATTACAAGCTAATTTACATTTAAATTATGCTTATCACATCCCATTAAATTATGATAATGTAAATTTGTCTTTCGGATTAGGAGCTAAAATAATGTATCATAATTTAGATTTTAATAAAGGAGATCTACCTCCAGGAGTTGATAACGCATTTTCAACTAGCTCTTATGATAAAACATTAGGTGATGCATCTTCTGGAACTTATTTATATGCTAGAGATTTTTATTTTGGGTTTGCTATTTCAAATCTATTTCAATCATCATTTAACACACCAATTGAAGGCAGTGTTAATGGGAATGATGAGTTTAGAAATTATTATGGAATTGGAGCTTATCGTTTCTTAATTATGAATAATGATTGGCATTTAGAACCATCATTTTTAATTAGAAAAATGCAATATCAAAAGAGTGTCTCTGATTTAACAACAAGAATTTTTTATCTTGAGAAAAATTGGGCAGGACTTACTTACAGAACAAATGGTACGACTGTTTTCTCAATTGGTTTTGCTGCAAATAACATGCATATATCATACTCATACGATCATGCTTTTGCTGGCGAAATAATGCCCCATACTTTTGGGACACACGAGCTTGTGATTTCATACAGAATTCAAACTTTAGTGAACCAAAGGCATATAGGTTTTTGGGAGTACTAAGATGCAGAAAATAGAACATATTGGCATTGCAGTTACTGACATTGATGCGTCCAATAAAATATTCGAAAAGGTATTTGGTAAAGAAAATTACAAATCAGAGAAGGTAGAATCCGAAGGAGTTGTAACATCATTTTTTCAGATTGGTGAAAATAAAATTGAGTTGGTTGCCGCAACAAATCCTGATAGTCCTATTTCAAAATTCTTGTCAAGAAACAGAGAAGGAATGCACCATATTGCATTTGCTGTTGATAATATAGAGGTAGAAATGGAAAGGTTGAAAAATGAAGGAATTACATTGTTGAATGATGTTCCTAAAAAAGGAGCGGATAATAAATTGATTTGTTTTTTACATCCGAATTCTACCAATGGAGTTCTTATAGAGCTATGTCAGGAAATAAAGTAGTAACTTCATCACTATCTTTTAAATGGTAAGTTTTTATCCCTAGATTTTTTGCACCTTCAATATGCTGAGGAGAATCATCAATAAATAGAACCTCATTTGCATTAAAGTTATTTTCATCTAAAATAATCTGAAATGCTTCTTTATTAGGCTTTCTAAATCCTATTTCATGAGAATAATATACTTTATCAAATAAATTATAGAATTCCTGATACTTTGTTTCTCCTATTTTTTTTCTGAATTCAGAAATATGAATAGAATTTGTATTCGATAAAAGATAAATAGGAAAATCTTGTTTCAGTTGTTTTAGTAACTCAATTCTTTCTTTTGGTAAATCTATTAACATAGCGTTCCAAGCATTTCTAACTTCATTTTTGCTTGCATTGTTAGTTTCTTTCTGTAATAATTTTAAAAAGCTGTCGGCTGATATTTCCCCACTTTCAATATCATTAAACAAATTTGTTTGAACTTCCTTAGAGTAAAAAGAGTCTGCATTTTTCACTCCCAATTTAGCAAATTCAGTAATAGTAAGCTGGTAGTTTATATTCAGTAAAACAGCACCTAAATCAAAAATAATTGTTTTGATGTTTTTCATGCTTCAAATTTGCACATAATTAAACAATTTTGATAGTTTTGCACATCCTTTTTAAGGAGGGCCCATAGCTCAGCTGGTTAGAGCACTTGACTCATAATCAAGGGGTCGTTGGTTCAAGCCCAACTGGGCCCACTGAAACCTCACTGTAATGGTGGGGTTTTTTATTACCCTATACAATTTTCAATATAATAAAAATTGTAGAACCAGTACTAATAGAACAAATAGATAAGAAGAAAAGAATTAGAAGAGCACTGGATAAAGTAAGAAAAAATTATAGTTTATAAGTATAATATTCTTTTGAAAGTGTGTAAGTACACAGACAGATACCCCGATCAATTTACGGAATAATTAGAACTCTCCAATTCTACTAAAAAATAAGTAGATTAGCAACATGAAAAAACTGATATTATTACTTGTATGCTTACCTTTTTATTCGCTTTCTCAAAATATTGATCATTGGGAAACAGCAGTATTTGATAATGGTATTTGGAAATATTTAGAAGGTATAATTGAACCAGATACAAACTGGCGAAAATTAGCTTTTAATGATGCTAGCTGGATACAGGGGCAGGGGGGGGTTGGCTATGGAGATGGAGATGATAACACTATTATCAATTCCGTAACATCACTTTATTTACGTAAAAACTTTACAATTATTGACACTTCTGAAATTGAAGCTGCAATTTTGCATGTAGATTATGATGATTCTTTTGTAGCTTATCTAAACAATGTTGAGATTGCAAGGGCAAATATTGGAAGTGTAGGTGACCATCCACTTTTTAATCAAGGATCATCTTCACTGCATGAAGCACAAATGTATCAAGGAGGAAATCCTGATCAATTTGTAATCAACACACAATTATTAAGTAGTGTTTTAAAGCAAGGCAATAATGTATTATCTGTTCAAGTACATAATGACAATATTTCTTCCTCTGATTTAACCAGCCGTATTTTTTTTTCATTAGGGATAAGTACAACAACTAATAATTATGCTCCAACTCCATCATGGTTTCAGCCACCGCTGATATTTACTAACTCAAATTTACCCATAATAGTAATTAATACCTTAGGGCAAAATATTGTAGATGATCCAAGAATTGTTTGTGATATGGGAATTATTGATAATGGATTTGGAAACATTAATTCTGTAAATGATGCATTTAATGTTTATAATGGAAAAATTAGTATTGAATATAGAGGAAGTTCTTCTCAATCATTTCCTAAAAAACCATATGCATTAGAAACACAAGACTCTGTTGGAAATAATAATAATGTTTCCCTTTTAGGAATGCCTGTAGAAAATGACTGGATATTATACGCTCCATATTCTGATAAATCTTTAATGCGCAACTTTTTGACTTTTGATTTAGGACGAAAGATGGGCAATTATTCCCCAAGAACCGTTTATTGTGAACTAGTTGTAAATGGTGATTACAAAGGGATATATATCTTGATGGAAAAAATAAAAAGAGATAATGATAGAGTAGATATTGCAAAATTAGATTCCAATGATGTGGCTGGAGATAGTTTGACAGGAGGTTATATAATAAAAGTAGATAAGTATACAGGAAATGGAGGAGTCGATTGGCTTTCAGATTTCCCTAATATTGGTGGCAATAATTTATATATCCAATATCATTATCCACAAGCGAGTGCATTGCAGCCTCAACAGATGGATTATATTGAGCATTTTATGGATAGTTTTGAATATGCTTTAGCTGGACCAAATTTTACAGATAGCTTAATAGGTTATTCTAAATTTATTGATGTAAATTCTTTTGTTGATTTATATATAATAAATGAACTCTCAAAGAATATTGATGGCTATAGATTAAGCACCTATATTTATAAAGATAGGGATGATAATGGTGGCAAATTAATTATGGGCCCTTTTTGGGACTATAATTTGGCTTTTGGTAATGCTAATTATTGTGATGGAGGAATTACTTCTGGGTGGGAAGTAAATACTGACTGTGGAGATAATAATCCTTTTTGGTTCGAAAGACTTTTGGACGATACTACTTATCAAAATAAATTAAAATGCAGATGGGAATATTTGCGTGAAAGGAGTTTTCATCAGGATTCTATTTTTATTTTTATTGATAGTATGTCTTTTTATTTGGATGATGCTCAGCAAAGAAATTTTCAGCAGTGGCCAAGCTTAGGAACTTATGTTTGGCCTAACTATTATGTAGGTAGTACTTATCAAGATGAGCTGAATTTTTTAAAAACTTGGATAGGCAATAGATTAGTATGGATTGATAATAATCTGGGAGGAAATTGTTATGAAATTTTGGGATGTACTGATCCATTTGCCTGCAACTATGATCCTTTAGCCAATACAAATGACGGAAGTTGTAATTATAATTCAGAATCATACGACACACTTGTTTCTAGTATAAGTATAAGTTGGAATGGTTTGATATTAACTACTTCTGGAGATTATTCTGTTACATTAGATAATTCAGTTGGTTGTGATAGTATTTCAAATCTCAATTTTATATTTAACACTGTGTCTGCAATAAATGACTTTAATAATGATCAAAAAACGTTAATTAAAGTTGTTGATGTTTTAGGTAGAGATAATTTCCCTTACATAAAGACAACTCTATTCTACATATATAATGATGGGACAGTAGAGAAAAGAATAGTTATAGAATAATCTTATATAGTTATAGTTATTTCTTGAACTTGTATTTCTTCTTTTTCTGCTATTGCATAAATATACTCTGACAAATAGAAAGCCACAGAACTAACAAAAATTAGTTAGTAATTTGTATAGTATTCAAAACATTGAATGTATAAATTAAAGGAGTATTTTATTCCTTATCTGAAAATATTATCAAAGATCTCTTCTTGTTTATTTACATACATAAATTTAAAAGGCATCTTACAATTCATGCATAATGTTAATTTGAGAATTAAGGAAGAATTCTTGCGTTGGCAACTGGAGAACATTATTTTTTTCGTTTGAAGAATACCCTACATCATAAAAATGAATTTCTTAAAGTTGATTTCTAATAGCAGATAATGAACTGTTTTCTAGTTCATTTAGCAAGCTATTAAGAGATGTTAACTTTGGATTAAGCCCCACTTTTGGCAAATTTTGATTATATCTCAATTAATTGAACATTGCGCCCAAGCACATTTTGTTAATCAACTATCTGATATGGATATCATTTTATAAAATTATTCAACAAATACAGATGAAAAATGATTTTGTGCGTTAATCTTAAGTGTTTATACTTATTTTAGCAAAAAAATAATCTATTATGAAAATTATATTTAGTGTAGTTTTTTCAGTTTTAGTTAGTAGTGCTTCAGCGCAAAGTTGGAATGAATTAAAAAGTGCATCAACAAAAGCAACAGAAGTAATTACAATAAAAGAATTAAATAAATCAGAGATTGAAAGTGGTCTGAAAAAAGCATTAGAATTAGGGGCGTCTAATTCTATAGAATTAGCATCAGAAAAAGGTGGATTTAACAACAATAATTTAATTAAAATTCCATTTCCTACTGAAGCTGAAAAGATGAAATCAACTTTGATAAATGTAGGATTGAAGTTGCAAGTTAAAAAATTTGAGGAGTCATTAAATTATGCGGCAGAAGAAGCGTCAAAGCATGCAAAAGAGATATTTTTTATTGCAGTTAAAAATATGACAATTACTGATGCTTTTAAAATATTGAATGGAGAGCACAATGCGGCAACAATTTATCTGAAAAAACAAACATCAAAAGAGCTTTACAAAAAGTTTAAACCTGTTGTGAAAAAGGCAATTGAAAAAGTACATGTTACTAAATATTGGGATCAATTATCAGGCAGATATAATGCCTTGCCAATGACAAAGAAAGTAACCCCGGATATTGAAGATTATGTGACAAATAAAACAATTGATGGTTTATTTCTTTTGATTGCAAAAGAGGAAAAAAATATCAGAAATAACCCAGACGCCAGGTTGTCAGAATTATTACAAAAAGTATTTAAGTAGAAAATTATGGAAAAGAACGATCAATTATTTATGCAGTTGCTATATATGTTCCATACATCAGCAATGCAAGGACTTGGGAAGATGACAGACCCAACTGGCAAGGTGAGTAGGAACTTAGAGTATGTAAGTCAGACAATAGATTTGATGGAGATGTTAAACAATAAAACTAAAGGAAATATATCTGAAGATATTGAAAAAATTTTAGATGGAATGCTTTCAGAATTACGCTTAAACTATGATGAAGAAAAACTGAAAGATGAATAAATTAAAAGAACTTTGGGAAGTGCCTTCAAGTAGGAAAGTTATCATTTTTTTTGGTGTTTTAGTTGTAATTTTTATTGCTGTTTTATCTTTACAACAGAATAAAATGGAGCAACAAATGGAATTAAAGATTCAGTTTATTGAGCAGAAAAATATGCTTAGAGATGAGCTTGATGATTTAATCGATGAGCATGATGACTTGCTTGATGAATATGGAGAATTGAATGAGCATTTGCACGAAAAAGATTCTATAATTCAACATCAAATAGCAGAGATCAGAAATCTTATCCGTACAAAAAGCGACTTAAAAGAAGCTCATCAAAAGATTGCGGCACTTAAAGATATTTCGAAAAGATACTTAGCTAACATCGATTCGTTACTTGTTCTAAATGAGACATTAACTATTGAAAAGGATAGTGTCATAAACGAGAATAAAAATATTAACTGGAAGAATTTCAAGCTAAACAAACAAAATGAGAAATTAGCTGAAAAGGTAGATAAGGGCTCTGTTCTTGAGTTATTATCTATAGATATTGAAGCTGTGAGATACAGGAGTACAGGCAGAGAGGTTTCAACTAGTTTTGCAAAGAAAGTACAGAAGATTAGAGTTTGTTTTTCAGTTGGTTCTAATCAGATTTCAGATGCAGAAACTAAAGAAGTTTACCTGCAAATTATTAATGAAAGAGGTGTCCTAATTACTGGTTTGGAAGAACTGAATGTTGAAGTAAATGATTCCACTTTAGGATGCACAAGTTTAGCTGAATTTGAATATAATAATATTGAAATGGAGAGTTGTTTTGAATGGGAAAGAATTGCTCAGTTAGAAAGAGGAACATATTTGATAAATTTAATTATTGAAGGTAGAGTTTTAGGTCAAACTAAATTAAAGTTGCGATAATGGCTGTCATACTTACATATAATATTAATGGAATCAGAGCTGCATTAAAGAAGGATTTAGACAGTTGGATTAATTCTTCAAAAGCTGATATCGTTTGTTTGCAAGAGATAAAAGCAAAACCGGAACAATTTAATGTAGAATTATTCAATAAATTAGGTTTTGAATGTTTTATAAACTCAGCAGAAAAGCCAGGATATAGTGGTGTTGCAATTTTGTCAAAGATAAAACCCAACAATGTTGAATATGGTTGTGGAATAGAAAAAATTGATTTTGAAGGTAGAGTAATTCGAGCAGATTATGATAATTATTCTGTAATGAGTGTTTATTTTCCGTCAGGAAGTAACCCTCTAAGGCAGGCTTTTAAAATGGAGTTCTTAGATATGTTTTATGATTATATTCAAGAATTAAAAAAAACAATTCCAAATTTGATTATTTCAGGTGATTATAATATTTGTCATGAGGCAATTGATATTCACAATCCTCAAAGAAATAAAAATACATCAGGATTTTTGCCGGAAGAAAGAGATTGGATTACAAAATTTATTGCGAGTGGGTTTGTTGATTCATTTAGACATTTAAATGCAGAGCCACACAATTATAGTTGGTGGAGTTATAGAGCAAATTCAAGAGTTAAAAATTTAGGCTGGAGAATTGATTACAATATGATATCAGAAAGTCTGTTAAATAATTTAAATCGTTCCGTAATTTTATCAAAAGCTGTTCATTCGGACCATTGCCCAGTTCTTGTTGAAATAATTGATTAATTCAATATATTTGCTGACTTAAAAAACTAAATGAAATGGGAGTATTACAAACAGCAGAAAGAAGTTCACACTTAGATCCATCAGAAAATGTAATGTACCAAAGACATTTGATAGCTTATAAAGAAGCAGCAAAAATTGTTAGCGGAACAGTTTTGGAAATTGGAAGTGGGGAAGGTTATGGAATAATGGAGTTAGCTCCAATTACTGAAAAGTATATTGCTGTAGATAAGTATGACACTCATATTTCTGATAAATTAAATGAAGAAAATGATATTACTTTTATTAAGACTGAGGTTCCTCCCTTAAAAGGAATTGATAATGATAGTGTTGATTTTGTTGTTACCTTTCAAGTAATAGAGCATATACAAAATGATGAGTTGTTTTTAAAAGAAATAAATAGAGTTTTAAAACCAGGAGGGAAGCTTATTATGACTACACCAAATATTAAAATGTCACTTACTAGAAATCCATGGCACATTCGTGAATATAATCTTCAGCAAATGGGTAATATTGTTAAAAGTGTGTTTGAAAAATTTGAGCTAAAAGGAATATTTGGTAATGAAAAGGTAATGGATTATTATCAGAAAAATAAAGAGTCTGTTGCTAAAATTACTAGATGGGATATTTTAAATATGCAATACTGGGTGCCAGGATGGTTGTTGCGAATTCCTTATGATATTTTAAACAGATTTAACAGGCAAAATTTACAAGACCATAATAAAGATATTGTAAATACTTTGGAGTATACTGATTATAAAATTGAAGAGTCTAACAATAAATGTTTGGATCACTTTGTTGTAGCTACCAAGTAGTAGAAAATCGAAACCCTTTCTTTTTTAATTCTTGAATTGTCTCCATCAAGAATCTTAAGTTTCTAAAACTTTTCTGATTGTTATGAAAAACAATAATTGAACCATTCTTTGTGTTTTTCAATACGTTTTTTTTTACTCTTTCAGGAGATATTTTTTTTGAAAAATCCCAACTAAGAACGTCCCATAGGATAATTTTGTATTTTTCCTTTAAAAGTGAAATTTGTGCTGTAGTAATTTTCCCGTAAGGCGGTCGAAAAAGTTTGTTATGAGGTATTAATTGCTGGCAACTCTCAATATCCTTTAAATAATTGTCTTTGGATGTAAGCCACCCATTTTTATGAGAATAGGAATGATTTGCAATCAGATGTCCGTCAGATAAAATGTCATTAACTAGATGTGGGAATTTTTCAATTTGCTCTCCAACTAAAAAGAATGTAGCTTTAATTTTTTCATGTTTTAAAACATGTAAAATGTAGGGGGTAACATCTGGCGTAGGTCCGTCATCAAAAGTAAGCCATATATTATTTTCAGAATTTTCTTTCCTCCAAACTAATGAAGGAAAGAAGTAATGAATAAATCTTGATGGATTTACAAACACATTATTGAATGCTTAAGTACTCATCCATAAAGGTATTAATTGTGTAAGTTTTGAAATCAATTTCTTCTTTTTCACTACCTTTTTCTTTGTAATATATTCCGTCTTCTTCTGAGTATTTGTAAGATAAATCTTCAAGTTTATGTATTTGGATAACTCGCCCTAAACTTCCTAGAACTTGCCCAGTAATACTAATGTTTTGTTTTAAGCCTGAACCTCTATCAAATTCTTTAAGATATTTGATTTCAGTTAAGTTGTCATCAATCATAGTAGCCAGTACTTTGCTTGCTTTTTCTGTTTCTCCTAGCTTGTAATACAAATCAATAATTGGTAAAGCAAAATAACTTAATCTAACTACATCATTTGGGAATTCAGCAATACATTTATCTAAAGTTTCAATAGCTTTTGTTGTGTCTCCTTTTTGATAAAGAGCTTCAGCTAATCTTGAAAAATTATTTCTAAAATTCATTACCATTCTAGTGTTGGTCTCATCAAAATACAAATCAGGGTTATTCAAACCTCCCCACTCAAACTGATTTACTAATCTATCGTACATTTTTTCACTGTGCACAACTCCAGTTTGTCCGTCAGGAGATTTGACAGAATAAGGCACTAATCTGTATGCTAGTCCTTCTAATTGGAAATAATTTTCTAATCCCATAAAATTATCTTTTCCAACCGTGATTGCAAAATATATTGGACGCTCCCAATTGAAATTAGCTAGTATATCTAAAACTAATAATTTATTTTTAAACACTCCGTTACCTTTTAGTTTAAACTTAACTTCATCAACTATTCTATTTTGATATTCTTTTGGAACAAAAGTTTTTGCAACTTCCTTATTGACTGTAAGTTTTAGCTTTTTAGTAGGACAGTAATTTCTTAATCCTGAAGAAGTATTTAATTTTGCTTTAGGACTGTTACTATTAATGAATTCAACTACATCTTTAACCTCAATGAAGTCTTTAAATCTTTCTTGAATTGGTGTGTAATCTCTAGTGCCTGTTCTGTAATCATCATGCTCTAAAGATGATGGGATAGGTGGAGCATCATAAGAGGCTCTCTTCATTTGGTCGATGTACCAGTCAGTGTTAAATAATGAAAGATTTACTACCTTAATATCAGTTCGTATTCCTTCAACTTCTTGTGCATACCAAAGCGGGAAAGTATCATTGTCACCATTTGTAAATAGTATGGCATTTTTATCACAAGAATTCAAATAATTTTTAGCAACTTCAAGTGCAGTAAATCTTCCGCTTCTATCATGGTCATCCCAATTTTCTGCAGCCATTAAAGTAGGCATTGCTAAAGCAAGAATTGTAGCTAAAGTTGCGCTAGTTTTAGAATCTAAATGATTGCTGATAAAGTCGTAAATCCCTAAAACTCCTAATCCTATCCATATTGCAAAAGCATAGAATGAACCTACATAAGCATAATCTCTTTCTCTTGGTTGGAAGGGCACGACATTTAAATATACAATAATAAGTACTCCAGTAAATAGGAAGAAGAGTAGAACGGCTAATGCATCTTGATTGTTTTGTTTAAAATGGAATAGCATCCCAATTAATCCTAAAATTAGTGGTAGAAAATAATAATGATTCTTCCCTTTATTTTTGCCTAAATAGTCAGGTACATTCACTTTTGAAGAAGGAGTCCCTAAGCGAGCATTATCAATAAAACTAATTCCACTTTCCCAATTTCCATTCAATGAATTCCCATCCATATTCATAAAGTCATTCTGTCTTCCCGCAAAATTCCACATAAAATAACGAACATAGGACCATCCAATTTGGTATTTAAAGAAATAGGTCATATTCTCACCAAAAGTTGGTTTTACATTTTTATTTTTAAGTCCTGCCCAATTCACATAACCACTAGCATGCCTGGGCTGAGTACTACTCCAAATTCTTGGGAATAACATTTTATCTTTTTTACTATAATTAGGAACTGTATTTTTTCTTTTGTCAATTATAATATATTTCCCTTTTTTCTCATCTTTTGCATAAATTGGGTTTCCGTCAATATAAGGCTCACGGCTGTCTAATTTTGCATTAAAATGTTGACCGTAAACAATTGGCCAACTTCCATATTGTTCCCTTTTCAAGTATGATAAAAGTCCAACTGCATCTTCAGGGTTATTCTCATCAATAGGTGGGTTAGCATTAGAGCGAACAACTAAAATTGCAAATGAAGAATAACCAATTAAAAGCATCATCAATCCTAAAATAGCAGTGTTCCAAACTGTTTTGTGATGTTTTTTAGTATAGATTAACCCAAATGTAATCGCTCCAATAATTGCTAAGAAATAAATAATTGTTCCTGAATTAAAAGGGAGTCCGATTGTGTTTACAAAAAACAGTTCAAATTTTGAAATTAAACTAACTGCTCCAGGAATAATTACACTTTGTACTAGCCCTAAAATAATCATAGATAAAACAAATGCTTTGATTGCTCCAGCTTTAGTGTATTCGTATTTTTTAAAGTAATAAATCATTCCCATTGCAGGTATTGTAAGTAATGATAGAAGATGCACTCCAACAGAAAGTCCTATTAAGTAGCCAATTAAGACTAACCATCTACTAGCATGCGGTTTGTCAGCTTCTTGTTCCCACTTCATAATACACCAAAAAGTAACTGCTGTAAATAATGATGACATAGCATAAACCTCCCCCTCTACTGCTGAAAACCAGAATGAATCAGAAAAAGTGTACGCTAAAGCACCTACAAGACCAGCACCTAAAACCGCAATAATTCTGCCAAATTCTATATTTTTTTCGTGTTTAAAAAACATATTCCTGCCAAAAGCTGTAATTGTCCAGTATAAAAATAAAATAGTGAAAGAAGAACAAAGTGCAGACATTATATTTATTGCAACAGCAACTTCTGATGTTCCTTGGGCTGCGAAAAGAGTAAAAACTCTACCAAATAATTGAAATAAAGGCGCTCCAGGAGGGTGTCCAACTTCTAATTTATAAGCAGTAGCAATATACTCACCGCAATCCCAAAAACTGACTGTTTGCTCAATAGTGGAGAAATACACAAAAGATGCGATTAGAAAAACAAACCAACCAGCAATGTTATTTAGTTTTTTAAATTGATTCATAATAGAATTTAACTTTTTTTTAAGGTTGGCGAAGTTATAAATTTTTAAGTTACAATTTTACATTAATGAAAATATGATTAAATATTTTGTACTTATGAGTTAATTGTTATTTTTGCGGTCCGTTTTACATAATGCCCGATGGTGTAATTGGCAACACGTCTGCTTTTGGTGCAGAAGAGTCTAGGTTCGAGACCTAGTCGGGCAACACTTACAAAGTACTGATTAATCAGTACTTTTTTTTTGATGCAACCATAATGGTTTTTGACACGTAATATGTTAAGAATATATATATATTTCTTATATTTGCGAATTCCTTTTAATGGAAAAAAGTATTGTTAATTAAAAAAAGAGTGTTATGAAAGTAAAGTTTACAAAAAATTTATTGACTTTTATTTTTGTGTATTTTTTGGGATTTTTAATAAATTCTAGCATCTTGAGTGCACAAAATTGTGATGCGCCAGTTGGGTTAAACACATCCATAATTTCAAATTTTAGTGCGACATTAAATTGGGATTTTGACGCAAATGTTGATCATTATAGATTAAGGTATAAGGAAAATGGATCTTCAAGTTGGATGTATGAGCACAATGCTACTGGAGTTAGTTATGATGTTGATAGTTTGAATCAGTTATCAACTTATATATGGCAAGCAAAAGCTTTTTGTTCTACAAGCAATATCCCGTCTTCAATATGGTCAGTTGTAGATACTTTTGTTACTGCAAATTATTCTTTGGATTGTAATAACACTCCAAATGGGACTGCATTTATCGATAGTTGTGGAAATTGTGTTGGAGGTAATACTGGAGATGTTGCGTGTATAGACTTTAATCCATCAGTGAGTATTGCATTAAGTACAATCGAATGTAATGTGCTGTCAGACATTACATTTGTTACTAGCCAAGGTGCAAATGAGCCAGATATTTCTTCATCTATTTTTTCTTCTAATACTGGTTTTTTTAATTTTACTGGCTTAGTTTCTAATGATGTTATAGGGTCTGCAGATTTTATGGCAGGTGGTGGTTATATAAATGTCAATACTACTTTAATGGTTGATTTTATTATTAATTCAGATAAAATTTCTGTTAAAGCTGTAGATAATGTAACAAGTCAGATATACGGTTCATTTACTATTGAAAATGCAGGTGGTGGAATTTTAGTTGTTGCAACATCCTTACCAGATAATAATAATGTAACTAGTGGTAATAGTTCTACGATTACACTCACGAATGTATTTATCAATCCTGGAGCAAGTGTATTGAACTTTACATCAACAATTAATTCAGAGCTTGGGGATCAAGATGTACAATTGTTTCCATTTACAATTACATGTTTAGTTACTGATTTTTC
>CAJQJY010000011.1 GCA_905478765.1 uncultured Flavobacteriales bacterium | reverse complement strand
GTTATATATTGGTTTTCGTTTTGATGGTGCAAATACTGAAGATGCAAAAATGTTAACTATGGTTGATATGGTGCTTTCTAATTCTGCAGCAGGACTTATTGATTTAAACTTAAACCAAGCACAAGAACTAATTGGTGGAGGATGTTTTCCTTATGTTTTGGAGGATTATTCCATGCACGGATTTTATGGTAGCCCAAAACAAGGACAGAATTTAGAAGAAGTAAAAGATTTATTATTAGGACAAATTGAGGATGTTAAAGCGGGTAATTTTCCTGATTGGTTAGTGGGTGCAATTATTTCTGATTTGAAACTAAATCAGATTAAGAAATTAGAAAGTAATAGTGGTAGAGCAAATGAATTCGTTGATGCTTTTACTTTAGGAATTTCTTGGGAAGACCATCAAAATGAAATGGCTGAACTTGAGAAAGTAACTAAACAAGATATTATTGATTTTGCAAATGCTAAATATGCTGATAATTATGTAGTTGTTTACAAAAGAGCTGGTGAAGATAAATCTGTAATAAAAGTAACTAAACCAGCAATCACTCCTGTAAGTGTAAATAGAGAAGATCAGTCAGAATTTTTAGCTAACTTATTAGCTGAAGAAGTAAAAGATATTGAGCCAGTATTTTTAGATTTTGAAAATGATATTAAAAAATCAAATGTTGGAGATGTTGAACTTTTTTACAAAGAAAACACTGAGAACGAAAGATTTAAGTTGAACTACATTTTAGAGATGGGTAAAGACCATGATGTAAAGCTAAAATTAGCGGTTGATTACTTAAAGTATTTAGGTACAGATGCTATGTCTCCTTCTCAAAAGGAAGAAGAGTTTTATAAGTTAGGTTGTGATTTATCAGTAAATTGTGGTTCTGAAAAAACTAATATAACTTTAAGCGGACTAGCAAATAATTTTGATGAATCTGTTGCTTTGTTTGAGCAAATTTTAGCTGGCGCAGTTGCTGATGATGAGGCACTTGAAAACTTAAAATTAAGTGAGCTTAAAGGAAGAAATGATGCAAAGCTAAACAAACAAATCATCCTATGGAGAGCAATGGGCAGTTATGCTAAGTATGGTGATAATTCTTCTTTCAGAAATATTTTATCAGAAGAAGATTTAAATAATGTTACTTCAGCTGAATTAGTTGATTTGATTCATAACTTAACTTCTTATGAGCATAAGATTATGTATTACGGACCAGAACAAATAAATAAAGTTGCTTCTGATTTAGAGAAATTGCATGCAAATAAATCAGATTTAAAAATGATTCCTTCTAAAAATAAATTTATTGAACAGCCAATGGATAAGCCAATGGTTTATGTAGTTGATTATGATATGAAACAAGCAGAGGTAATGATGCTTGCAAAAGGCGCTAAGTTAAACATGAATGAGTACCCTCAAATAAGATTTCATAATGAGTACTTTGGTGGAGGAATGAGTTCTATTGTATTCCAAGAAATGAGAGAATCTAAAGCATTGGCTTATTCAGTTTACAGTACTTATACCATACCAAATGATAAAGATGACTCTCATTATTTAATGAGTTATATTGGTACGCAATCTGATAAATTAGGTGAGGCTATGATTGGTATCAATGAGCTTTTGGAAACTATGCCAGAAGCTGAAACTAATATGGCTAATGCAAAAGAAGCTATTGAGCAAAAAATAAGAACTGAAAGATTAACTAAATCTAAAGTATTAACTGAGTATTTAAAAGCTGAGAAGATTGGGGTGGGCCATGATATTAGAAAAGATATGTATGATGCACTTCCTACATTTGATATGAATACTTTAAAGGATTTTCATAATTCACATATTTCAGGAACTAACAGAGTGGTTATGGTTCTAGGATCTAAAGAAGATTTAGATTTAGAAGTATTAAAAGCGTATGGTGAAATAGTTCCCTTAACATTAGAAGATGTATTTGGTTATTAGAAAAGATAGAAAAGAAATAAAAAGATGAGTAATAAGATATTAAAAATAATTTATACTAAAACAGATGAGGCACCAATGTTGGCTACTCATTCTTTATTGCCAATAGTAAATGCATTTACTGCTAAGGCAGGTGTTGAGGTTGAAACTAAAGATATTTCTTTAGCAGCTAGAGTATTAGCTCTTTTCCCTGAGTATTTAGAGGAAAACCAAAGAGTAAATGATGCATTAGCAGAACTTGGTGAGTTGGTAAAAAAACCAGAAGCAAACATTATAAAGTTGCCTAATATTTCAGCATCTGTGCCTCAATTAGCAGCAACAATTAAGGAGTTGCAAGCAAAAGGATTTAATATTCCTTCTTACCCAGCAGAGGCGAAAACTGATGAGGAAAAAGCCATTCAATTAAAGTATAACAAAGTAAAAGGCTCTGCAGTAAACCCTGTTTTGCGTGAAGGAAATTCGGATAGGAGAGCACCAAAAGCTGTAAAGAATTATGCGAAAGTAAATCCACATTATATGGGTGAGTGGAGTAAAGATTCTAAAACTCATGTTGCAACTATGTGTGAAGGCGATTTTCATCATAATGAAAAATCTGTTTGTTTAAATAATGCAACTGATGTTAAAATTTCTCATCATGCAGCTGATGGAACTATTACAACTTTAAAAGAAAGTACGCCACTTTTAGCTAATGAAATTATTGATGCATCAGTAATGAGCAAGATAGCTTTGTTATCATTCTTAGAGAAAGAAATTGCAGCTGCTAAGGATACTGGCATTTTACTTTCATTGCATATGAAAGCGACTATGATGAAGGTTTCTGATCCTATTATTTTCTCGCATGCTGTAAATGTTTTCTTTGCGGATTTAATTGCAAAACATAAAACAACTTTTAATGAGTTAGGAGTAGATTTTAAGAATGGATTTGGGGATTTAATTTCTAAATTACAAAATACATCATTAGAAAAAAAAGCTGAAATAGAAAGTGATATTGCTTTGGCATTTGAAAACAATGCCAATATTGCAATGGTTGATTCTGATAAGGGGATTACAAATTTACATGTTCCTTCTGATGTAATTATTGATGCATCTATGCCTGCTATGATTCGTAATTCAGGGAAAATGTGGAATAAGTACAACAAAACTGAAGATACAAAAGCAATTATCCCTGATAGTTCGTATGCAAGTATATATAGTGCAACAATTGATTTTTGTAAATTAAATGGTGCTTTTGATCCTGCTACTATGGGTACTGTCCCTAATGTTGGTTTAATGGCTCAAAAAGCAGAGGAATATGGTTCTCATGATAAAACATTCGAAATAAAATCAGAAGGGATAGTAAAGGTTACTGATTCTAATAGAAATATTTTAATGGAACATAATGTAGAGGAAGGAGATATCTGGAGAATGTGCCAAACAAAAGATGAACCAATTAAGGATTGGGTAAAATTGGCTGTAAACAGAGCAAAAGCTACTTCTTGGCCAACTATTTTCTGGTTAAATGAAAATAGAGCTCATGATGCAGAAATTATTAAAAAAGTAAATATTTATTTAAATGACCATGATACTAATGGTTTGGATTTACAGATTCTTCCTCCTTATGATGCTACCAAGTTTACTTTAGAAAGAGTTAAGAAAGGTGAGGGTACTGTCTCAGTTACGGGTAATGTTTTAAGAGATTACTTAACGGATTTATTCCCAATTTTAGAACTAGGGACTTCTGCAAAAATGCTTTCAATTGTTCCGCTTATGAATGGTGGAGGTTTGTTTGAAACTGGTGCTGGTGGTTCTGCTCCTAAGCATGTACAACAATTTACAAAAGAAGGCCATTTAAGATGGGATTCTCTTGGTGAATTTATGGCAATTGTTGTTTCCTTGGAGCACCTTTCCAAAGTTAATGGGAATCCTAAAGCTAAAATATTGGCTGACACTTTGGATACTGCAATTGAGAGTTTATTAAAAAAAGGAAAATCTCCTATGCGTAAAGTAGGACAGTTGGATAATAGAGGTTCTCATTATTATTTGGCAATGTATTGGGCTAATGAGTTAGCAAAGCAAACTATTGATATTGAAATGAAAACTTCTTTTGAAAGTATTGCTTCTGAACTTAAAAACAATGAAATTGCAATTCAGAGTGAGTTGAATAATGCTCAAGGTGCTGCAGAAGATATGCAAGGGTATTATTACCCAAGTACTGATTTTGTAATTGAAAGAATGAGACCTAGTAAAACCTTAAATACCATTATAGATAATATATAATTAAAACGTTTTAGATTTTAAAAGTCGAGTATTTGCTCGGGTTTATTTATCTAAAAAAAACTCTTGCTTAAAATTTATTAAGTATAACTTTCTACTTGCTCTAGTCATTGCAGTGTAAAGCCATCTTAGGTAAGATTTATTCAACATATCCTCAGTAAAATAACCTTGATCTATAAAAACATTTTCCCATTGTCCTCCTTGTGATTTGTGGCAAGTAATAGCATATGCAAACTTTATCTGTAGTGCATTAAAAAATTCATCTTCCTTAATTTTTTTATTGAGTTCTTTTTGTCCTTTATAGTCTTTTGCAACTTCTTTGTAAAGATGTTGGTATTGCTCATAATTTATTGCTGGGCTTTCGCTCGTTAAGGTGTCTAGTAGTAATATTACATCCAATTCTTTCTCGTTAGGGTAGTCCACCATTTGTACACTTGCTTTTGCAAATCGGAAGCCATAGCGTTCAATTATCTCAGTAATTTTAATTACTTCTACTATATCCCCATTGGCAATAAACCCTGCTTTGCTACTATCATCAAGCCAATAGTAGTTATTTCTAACAATCATAAGCATATCTCCTGCAGAAATTTCATCTTCCTGCCACCTAATTTTTGCTCGTATTTGTTGGTTGTATTGGTTGGCTCTTTTATTACTTTTGCAAAGTACAGTTGTGCTATTTACTCCATCATTACTGTAGGCGCTTTCAAGTGCATCTTGTAAATCCTCACCAGTATTTAAGCGAATAACTTCTGAGTTAGTTTTTAGCTGAGGATAAGAATAATCATTGGTTGAAATCTTATCTCTTAATGCAGTCGCATTTTCTAATATAAGTGATTCATTTTTTTGCCTTACTACTTGCGTAAGTTCTCGGCAAATTACTTGCTTTGAGTATGTGCGTTCCAATTCATCTTCTTCTAAAGCCGGGCTAATATCTAAATGTACTGGAGGAAGTTGGGCAGTATCTCCAATTAAAATAAGTTTACAATCACTCCCATTATAAACATATTCAATCAAATCATCTAATAATGATATGTTCCCAAATCCTTTATCAGAATTCTTAGCAATCATTGATGCTTCGTCAACAATAAAGATGGTATTGCTGTGGGTATTTTCCTTTAAAGTTATGTAAGTATTACCGCTTTTATTAGTTCTTATCCAGTATATTTTTTTGTGAATGGTGCTTGCAGCTTTCATGGAATATTTCCCTAATACTTTTGCTGCTCTTCCTGTTGGTGCCATAAGTACTGAGCGTTTTCCTAGAACAGGTAATGATTTTACCAAATTAGAAATAAGAGTTGTTTTTCCTGTTCCTGCATATCCTTTTAATATGAAAATCGAACGATTTCCAATTGTTGCTACAAAGTCAGCAATATCAGTAAATAATTCATCTTGCTCTTTGGTGGGAGTAAAAGAAAAATGTAATCTAAGTTTATCTTGTAATTTTTGGCTTTTCATTTATATGAAATTTACTTCTGCCTCTATGCTAATTCCATATTTTTCTAAAATTACTTCTTGCACTAATTCTGATAAATTGATAATGTCCTGTCCGCTTGCATTGTTGTAGTTTACAAGTACTAATGCTTGATTTTTATGCACTCCTGCATCTCCTTTTCTGTATCCTTTTAGTCCAGCATTATCTATTAGCCAGCCAGCTGCCACTTTGGTTTCTGTGTCTCCCATTTTGTAGCCAACTATATTTGGGAATTCTTTTTGTAATTCTTCAAACCTTTCAGTACTGATTATTGGATTTTTAAAGAAACTCCCACTATTTCCAATTTTAGACGGGCTAGGTAATTTTCTATTTCTTATATTTATTACTGCATCTGCAATGTTTTTAGGATTTGCTTCTAAATTAAGAGTTTTTAATTCTTCTTCAATTGCTCCGTAAGTAGTTTTGTTAAGTGGTGTTTTACTTAATTTGAATTCTACTTTTGTAATGATGAATTTGTTTTTCAGCTCTTCTTTGAAGATTGAGTTTCTGTATTCAAAATTACAATCCTCATTACTAAAAGTTTTTAAATCTTGTGTTGCAATTTCTAGTGCTATTACTTTATGGATTGTTTCTTTTACTTCCATGCCGTATGCACCAATATTTTGAATAGGGCTCGCTCCAACTGTTCCTGGTATAAGTGCTAAATTTTCAACTCCTGATAGCTCTTGACTTACACTCCACATTACAAATTCATGCCAATTTACGCCACCACCAACTTCCACAATTATATTATTGTCATTGTCTTCTAAAATGCAAATTCCAATGATTTTATGTTGCATCATTAGTCCATCAAAATCTTGCGTTAATAAAATATTAGATCCACCTCCAAGTATAAATGTTTTGTTGTTTTTATAAATGTTTGAGTTTAGTATGTCCTTTAATTCTAAAACAGAATCAAATTCAGTAAAAAACTTTGCTTTGGCATTTACACCAAAAGTATTGAGCTTTTTTAATGAGAAGTTTTCTTCAAACTTGCTCATTTATAAAATGTTAGAGTCAATATCAATAACTTTATTTTCAGTACACTTAATTATTCTTGCACTATATTTTTTTATTATTGCATAATCATGTGTTGCAATAAGGATAGTTGTTCCTTTTGCATTTATTTCTTTTAATAATTCAATAATTTTTTCTGATTTTTCAGGGTCTAGATTTCCTGTTGGCTCATCAGCTAATATTAACTCTGGATTATTTAGTAAAGCTCGTGCTATTGCAGCTCTTTGTTGCTCCCCTCCTGATAATTCGTAAGGCATTTTACCTTTTACTCCACTTAAGTGCACGCTATCTAATACTTCATCTATTCTGGCTTTAATTTCAACTTTGTTTTTCCAGCCAGTAGCTTTAAGTACGAATTCTAAGTTGTCAAATACATTTCTATCTGTTAGTAATTGAAAATCTTGAAATACAATCCCTAACTTTCTTCTTAAAGTTGGAATTTCTTTTTGTTTGATTTTAGTTAAATCAATATCAGCAACAGTTATATTTCCTGAATCTACTTTTAGCTCACCATAAAGCACCTTTAGTAATGAGCTTTTTCCGCTTCCTGTTTCTCCAATTAGATAAAGGAATTCTCCCTTCTCAATTTTTAAAGTAATATTACTAAATACTTGGTGGTTAATTTGGCGTATATCAACACCTTCTAGCTTAATAATATTACTGTTCATTTCTTGGTGAGTATTTGTGAATGGTGCCAAAAGGAATTTTATTTAGTAACTCAGTGATGCCTTCAATCTCAGATGTTAGATTATTTTTTGTTAACCCTTTTTCTATCTGGTTAAGTCTAAAATAAGCAATTAAAGTCATTTGTTTATCTCTTACTTGTACAAAGTCAGGGATGGATTTAGTTCCTTTTATTTTTAAGATATTTAACACTAGTGCAAATTAAAATATTAATTAGCTATAAAACGATAAGTTCTCTTTATAATTGTTAAGAAATTGTGTTGAAAACTTCATGGTTTACTAATTTACTCACTTTGGATATTTACTACTTTTAAAACTGATAAGAAATCCTATGAAATTAAGATATTACATCCTCCTTTTTTTACTGTTTTCTAGTAGTTTAGTTTTTGCTCAAAATCATTCTTTTGATGATGCTCAATCACTTTTTGATGATGGAAAATATAGTGCGGCACAAGCTCTTTTAAATCAACTTTCTTCTGGTTATTCAGCTAATGCTAAAGCAATGTTCTTAAATGCAAAATGTTCCAAAGCTTTATTTCTATCTGATGCTGAGCTTTTGTATGAGGAGTTGAATGAGTATTTTCCTTATCATCAATTTAAGCAAGAGGTAAATGCTGATTTGGCCCTTATCAATTATAGAAATAAAGATTACTCAAATTCTATTTCTTACTTTCTTGAGTTAGACAGTTTATCTAATGAGTTTATTTTTAAGTTAGCGTATGCTAGTTTTAGTATTGATTCATTAGTTAATGCGCAATATTATTTTTCAAAATTAATTGGAACAGTAAGTAAATATTCTTCTACTGCACAATATTATTATGCTTATATTGCTTATGAAAGAGGGTTTTATAAGTCAGCTTTAGTTTCTTTTAATAAACTTTTAAATGATGAGAAGTTTGGTAATATTGTTCCTTATTACATTAGTCAAATTTACTTTTTTCAAAAGGAATACAAGCAATTAATAGCTTTTGCCAAACCGTTATCAGAAAAAGTAATTGCTAGCAGGAAGTCAGAAGTTAATAGATTGTTAGCGGAGGCTTATTTCAGAACTAAAGATTTTGAGAATTCTATTATTCATTTTGAGGTGTTTTTAGAAGAAGAAAAAGAAGGTAATTCAGTTGTTCATTTCTTGCTTGGGCAAGCTTATTATAATTCTAAAAACTACGTTTCTGCAATCTCATCTTTGGAAAAAGTTTCTAATTCAGCAGATAGTCTGATGCAAAACTCAGCCTATTTTTTAGGGGCTAGTTATTTAATGACTGACAATATGAATTACGCATTACAAGCCTTTAAAAAATCCTCAGAATATAATTATAACCCTATTTTGAAAGAAGAGGCTTTTTATAATTATGCAAAACTTTCCTTTCAACTAGAGCTTCCTTTTGAGAATACTTTGGCTGCTTTAAAAACTTACTTGGAGTCGTACAACAATCCATTGCATAAAAAGATAATTGAGGATTTAATGGTTAAGTCTCTACAAAGTACGAGTCAGTATTCTGAGGCTTATAATACTTTGGTTGATATTCACCTTTTAACTAATTCTCAGCAAATAGCTTTGCAGCAGTTAGCTTTTTTCTTAGGTGTAAAAGAATATAATCAGCAGAACTTTAAAGATGCGATTTCTTATTTTAATGTTGCTAATAGTTGTCCTATAAATGATGATTATTCTTACTTAACAAATTATTGGTTAGCTGATTGCTACTTTCAGCTTAGCGATTTTGATACATCAATCGCTATTTATTCTAATTTATCAGTTTCATCAAATAAAAACCTTTCAGATTATGAGAACTTGAAAAGTTATAATTTAGCGTATTCCTATTTTCAAAATGCAGATTATTCTAATGCTATTAAGTGGTTTCGTACATATGAGAAAACAGCAATTGATAGTATGAAGTTGAATGATACATACTTTAGAATTGCTGATGGATATTTTATGAGTTCTAATTTTTCTTTAGCTCAGAAATACTATAATAAAGCTATTGCTTATAATTTTTTTGATGTTGATTATGGAATTTATAAGCGTTCGGTTTCTTTAGGTTTGATCGGTAAAAATAAATCTAAAGTTAAGTTGTTAAAGCAAATTGTTGCTGATTATTCAGCTTCATCATATTATGACAATTCTCTTTATGATTTAGCAAAATACTATAAAAACACTCAGCAAAATGATTTAGCAATAAAGTATTATGATGATTTATTGATTGCTACTAAAGATGAAAACTTAATTGCTGATGCTTATTTAAGTAAAGGAATGATTTATTTCAATTCATCAAAAACTAATGAAGCAATTGTTGAATTTTTGTTTGTTGTAAATAATTATCAGCAAACAATTTATTTTAAAGAAGCGATTTTTGGATTGCAAGCGGCTTATTCTTCATTAGCTCAAATTGATAAATACTTAGCTGTAATTGAAAGTTTACCATCAGTAAGTATTAGCAGAGCAGAGCAGGATTCATTAACTTATAATGCGGCTTTTATGAAGTTCTTAGAATTAGAATATAAGGTTGCTAAAAAAGCGTTTGATAAATACCTGTTAACTTTTGAAAATGGAATCTTTGTAAATGATGCAACTTATTATAATGCGATTAGTGCTGTAAAAATTAATGATTCAATTGCAGCTAATACCCTCTATGAAAAGGTTGTGGAATTAGGTGTTAAATCTCATCAAGAAACTGCTATGTTGTTTTTGGCTAGAGAAAGCTACTCAAGAGATGATTTTGTAAATTCTAATAAACATTACAATACTCTTTTGGAATATGCTTCTTCAAACTCAATAAAACGAGAAGTTGTTATTCGCTTGATGACAGGCAATGAGATGATTGATAATAAGCTAGCGTTTAAGTTTGCAAAACAAGTTGTGGAATTTGATAAAACAGATAATTGGCTGTTGAGTAAGGCTTATGTTATAATTGCTAGAAATGAGTTTGAAAATGGAAATTATCCCAAATCAAAAGTTACTTTTAAGCAAGTGGTTGGGCTTTCTGATTATGATGAAGGTGCTGAGGCAAAATATTATTTAGCTTACCTTACTTACTTAGATGAGAATTTGACTTTGGCTGAGCAAATGATTTTTGAACTTGCTGAGAAATATTCTAGCGATTATTTCATTGCAAAAGCTTTTATCCTATTGGCTGATATTTATGTTGCGCAAGAAAATAATTTTCAAGCAAAAGCCACTTTAGAAAGTATTATTGAAAATCATGATGGTGATGATTTAGTGAATTTAGCTCGTAAGAAATGGGAGCAGATTGTTGAAAAGGAAAAAGTTGTAACTCCTGAAATAGAAGAGGAATTTTATATTGATATCTCAGA
This sequence comes from uncultured Flavobacteriales bacterium, assembly GCA_905478765.1. Classification (GTDB taxonomy): domain Bacteria; phylum Bacteroidota; class Bacteroidia; order Flavobacteriales; family BACL11; genus UWMA-0277. Next base: position 16,329 of record CAJQJY010000011.1, on the reverse strand, counting down.
AGATGAGATTGTATATGTGGAAGAAGTTCGTGATGAGATTGATGAGGACTATATAGTGGAAATTCCAGACTCTTTGAAGGTTGAATCGGATAGTTTAGAAATTAAAATTTTAGAAGATGAAGAAATCGAATAGTCTACTTTTACTTTTTTGTGTAAATATTGTTACTGTTTTTGCTCAGGATTTAAAAACAACTGAGGTAAATATGGTTGAAGGTTTTAAGCCCACAATTTCAGAAGCAACTCGTTTAAATGAAAATGCAGTTTTTGCAGATACAATAAAAGAAGATAGAGCTCAAACTTATGAATTTATTAAGTCTGAATTGCAGTCAGACTATAAAACTAAACCTTTAAAAGCTGCTAAAGTAAAAGATGATAAAATCCCAGAATTATATGCTACAAAAGTTTCGTTAGGTACAGGTTTTAGAATTGGAAGTAAAACAAGTGTAGTTCATAATAGTTTGCGCTCAAAAGATATGAGTTTTGGAATTATTGCTAATCATCAAAATAGTAATTATAAAATTGATTCAAAAATTGCAGGAAGGAGTAATAATAATCTTCATTTATATGGTAAGAAAATTTCAGCTAAACATATTTTTATTTCAAATTTGGATTATGATAGAAAAGCGGTTTATACATACGGAATAGGATCTGAGAGTAAAAATCATGAAGGGTTTGAAAATAATCCTTATTATAATCGTTTTGCATACACTAAATTTTCATTTTCTGCAATTTCAAAAGATCATGATGAAGATAAATTAAAACACCATACAACTTTCTTTGTTTCTGATTTGAATGAGTTTTCTGAAAATCAAATTCATTTAAGCACAGAAGTAAGTAGAATAGTAGAAGGGTATCCAATAAATTTAGAAATTGAGTTGAACGATTATCTGAATTATTATAGTAAAGATTTAGCTTTTGAAAGTAGTGATGTTAAATCTTTTCATTTTTCCCCATCAACTTCTATTGCTAAATATGGTATTGATTTTGATTTAGGGGTTGAATTGCATTATCAGATACAACTTTATGAAAATGAATTCGAAATTTTTCCGCAAATAAAAGCATCTAAGGAGTTAGTAAAAGGTATTTTGTTAGTCTATGGTGGTTTGCGTCAGAGCGAACACAGGAATACGCTTAAATCACTTTCAGATGAAAACCCTTACATTCACTCTTACGGAACAAATCAATCTATTTTAGCAGGTAATAATGTGTCGCAAAGTTTAGAAACTACTTATTCTGATGAATTATTTGTAGGTATGAGGAATGTTTTAGGAAAGGATGAGGTTTTTGAAGGAAGCATTGCTTATGGTGAGATAAATAATTTTGCTCACTTTATTGGCATTTCAAATGGTGATTACAATAGATTTCAAGTAAATTATTTAGAGTCTGTTTGGCAATTACACGTTAATGCAACTTATGATAAAAAGATTAATAATATCATAAGTTTAAACGCAGCTGCTGATTATTTTATTTGGGACAAAGAAGTTTATCACGAACCGAATTTTACTGCAAATTTAAGTGCCCCTATTAATTTGAGAAATAAAATAAAAGTTGCCCCTTCTCTATCTTATATAGGAGAAAGAAATGCGAATGATGAAGATCTGTTTTTGTCAGCTCAGTTCCATGCTAATTTGGCTGTATATTATTCATACTCCCAACAGCTTTCGGCTTATTTGCAATTAAACAACTTAACAGGAACCCAAAATGAACTCTGGAAAGATTATAAAGAAGTTGGATTTAATGGTGTTTTTGGTATCAATTATTCTTTCTAAATCTTATCAACATTTGTTGAAAAACTCTTCTATTTTTTAGCGTATTCTGTATGGGTTTAAATCATTCAATAATTGTATATTTGTCTGTTTTAAAAATTAGAGAGATATAATTCAAATTTATGAGTGAGGAAAATAAAAATCAAGAGTATAGTGCTGATAATATTCAAGTACTTGAAGGGTTAGAAGCTGTAAGGAAAAGGCCAGCAATGTATATTGGTGATATTGGGTTAAAAGGTCTGCACCATTTGGTGTATGAAGTGGTGGATAATTCAATTGATGAGGCATTAGCTGGGCATTGTTCTCATATTGATTGTTTTATCAATGAAAATAACTCCATAACAGTAACTGATAATGGTAGAGGAATTCCAACTGGAATGCACGAAAAAGAGGGCCGTTCTGCTTTAGAAGTGGTAATGACGGTGCTGCATGCTGGGGGTAAGTTTGATAAAGGTTCATATAAAGTTTCTGGTGGACTTCATGGTGTGGGTGTGAGTTGTGTAAATGCACTTTCTTCTGATTTAAGAGTTGAAGTGCATAGAGATGGGAAGATGTACGAGCAAGAATATAAAATTGGTACTCCTCAGTATGATGTTCGTGAGATTGGAACAACTGATATTACTGGAACTAAAGTTACTTTCCTTCCAGATGCTACTATTTTTGAAGATACAATTTATCATTTCGATATATTAGTTGCTCGTTTAAGAGAATTGGCTTTTTTAAATAAAGGAATTCACCTTTCAATTACTGATAAAAGAAGAAAAGATGCTGAAGGAGAGTTTGTAAAAGAGGAATTTTATTCGGAAGGAGGATTAAAGGAGTTTGTGTCATTTTTGGACGAGACAAGAGATTCTATTTTAGAGGATGTTATCTATATTGATGGAGAAAAAGATGGTGTTCCGGTTGAGGTAGCTATGGTTTACAATACCTCATATACTGAAAATGTGCATTCTTATGTAAATAATATTAATACTCATGAAGGAGGTACTCACCTTTCAGGATTCAGAAGAGGGCTTACACGTACTCTCAAGAAATATGCGGATGGTTCAGGCTTATTGAAAAAAGTTAAGTTTGAAATTTCTGGAGATGATTTTAGAGAAGGTTTAACGGCTGTAATTTCTGTTAAAGTTATGGAGCCTCAATTTGAAGGGCAAACAAAAACAAAATTAGGAAATAAGGAAGTTACTTCTGCAGTTTCACAATCGGTAAGTGATATGCTTACTTTCTATTTAGAGGAAAATCCTGAACAAGCAAAAAGAATTGTGCAGAAAGTTATTTTGGCTGCAACAGCAAGAAATGCTGCTACTAAGGCTAGAGAAATGGTGCAAAGAAAAAGTGTTCTTACTGGATCTGGATTACCTGGTAAACTTTCAGATTGTTCTGAAAAAGACCCGGCAAAATGTGAGATTTTCTTAGTTGAGGGGGATTCGGCAGGTGGTACAGCAAAGCAAGGTAGAGATAGACACTTTCAAGCAATTATGCCTTTAAGAGGTAAAATCCTTAATGTAGAAAAAGCAATGCAACATAAAGTTTTTGAAAATGAGGAAATCAAAAATATGTTTAAAGCATTGGGTGTTTCAATTGGTACTATTGATGATGAAAGAGAATTGAATATTGAAAAATTGAGATATCATAAAGTTGTAATTATGACGGATGCAGATATTGACGGTTCTCATATTGCTACTTTATTATTAACTTTCTTCTTCCGTTTTTTAAAGCCTCTTATTGAGCAAGGTTTTGTTTATATTGCTACTCCACCTTTATATTTATTAAAAAGAGGTAAAGACCATAGGTACTGTTGGGAAGAAAGCCAAAGAGATGCAATGATTATGGAAATGAAAGGAGGGAAAGATGTTAATGTTATTATCCAAAGATATAAAGGACTTGGGGAAATGAATGCTTCTCAGTTATGGGATACAACTTTGAATCCTGAATACAGAACGCTTAAGCAAGTTACGATTGATAATGGTGCTGAGGCTGATAGAGTATTTTCAATGTTAATGGGAGATGAAGTTCCACCTAGGAGAACATTTATTGAGGCAAATGCCAAATATGCTAATATTGACGCATAAGTTTTAACAAAAAAATCAAAAAACAACCAAATAAATAAAAGAATGAAAGTTACAGTAGTAGGTGCAGGTGCAGTAGGAGCTAGTTGTGCGGAATATATCGCAATAAAAAACTTTGCCTCAGAAGTAGTATTAGTTGATATTAAGGAAAATTTTGCTGAAGGAAAAGCAATGGATTTAATGCAAACAGCATCTTTAAACGGTTTTGATACTAAAATTACAGGTTCCACTAATGATTACACAAAAACTGCAGGAAGTCATGTTGCAGTAATTACTTCAGGAATTCCAAGAAAACCAGGAATGACCAGAGAGGAATTGATTGGAATTAATGCTGGAATTGTAAAGTCAGTTTCTGAGCAGTTAATAAAGCACTCTCCAGATGTTATTTTGATTATTGTTAGTAACCCTATGGATACCATGACTTATTTAGTGCATAAAGTAACTAGTTTACCTACAAACAGAATTATTGGAATGGGTGGCGCTTTGGATTCTGCAAGATTTAAATACAGATTAGCTCAGGCTATGGAATGCCCAACATCTGATATAGATGGTATGGTTATTGGAGGTCATTCTGATAAAGGAATGGTGCCTTTAACAAGAATTGCAACAAGAAATTCTGTTAGAGTTTCAGAATTTTTGGGAGCTGATAGACTGCAAAAAGTATTGGAAGATACTAAAGTTGGAGGGGCAACATTGACAGGTATGCTAGGTACTTCTGCTTGGTATGCTCCAGGTGCTGCAGTTAGTGGTTTAGTTCATGCGATTGCTTGTGATCAAAAGAAAATGTTCCCTTGTTCAGTTATGCTTGATGCTGAATATGGTTTAAGTGATTTATGTATTGGAGTACCTGTGGTTTTAGGTAAGAATGGTGTTGAAAGTATAGTTGAAATAGAATTAGATGAAGCGGAATTAAGTCAGTTAAGAGATTCTGCTGAGGCAGTAAAAGCAACAAACACTTTGCTTAACGATTTAAATCTGTAAATATTTGTCATTTAGAATGTTGCTAAAGTGATAAAACTTACTATTTTTGCAGCCCTAATTTAAGAATTAAGAAAAATGAAAAAAGATATCCACCCAAAAGAGTACAGATTATGCGTATTTAAAGATATGTCAACAGAGTTCGCAATTTTAACCAAATCGTGCGTTGACTCTGAAAGTACTATAAAATGGGAAGATGGTAATGAATACCCATTAGTGAAAATGGAGATTTCTTCTGATTCTCATCCTTTCTATACAGGAAAAGCTAAGTTGCTTGATACTGCAGGAAGAATTGATAAATTTAAAAATAAATATAAGAAATTTGCTAAATAGCAAATTTTCAACTTTAATAGAAAGCCCGCACAATTTTGTGTGGGCTTTTTTTTTAACTTTGCAGTATGAATGTAATTCTATTTGACTCTAATCGATCTAATTTTTATCCATTATCATATACACGACCAATTTCTGATTTTCGAATAGGAATTTTAACTATAAAGGAAAAGTGGATGCATTATTATCAAAATATTTCTACTAAAACAGAAGATTATTTAGTTAATAAATATCCCATCAGAAAGCAGAAAGAAAATCTTTGGATTGATGCCTCTGTTTTACCGTCAAAAGAATTAAAAACAGAGTTAGATAGCTTAAGAAATGGAGAAGTTCTTGAGTCAAATGGAAAAATTATTGCATTTAAAAATTTGAATTATTCTTTTAAAAATTTGAATAGAATTAACACTACAATTCTTATTTATTCCATTGAAAATATATGGGATATTTTTTCTGATAATGGAAGGGAGATTGAAGCAGATTTTAAATTACTGACTAAAGCAAGAAAATCACAAAAGGTTAGCGATACTAATACTGTAATTGGTAAGCATATATTTATCGAGAAAGGCGCGAAAATTTCGTGTAGTATTCTAAATGCAGAAAATGGCCCTATATATATAGGGAAAAATACTGAAATTATGGAAGGAGCTATTATACGAGGTCCTTTTGCAATGGGTGAAAAAGCTGTTTTAAAAATGGGAGCTAAAATTTATGGACCAACAACTTTAGGTCCACATTGTAAGGTTGGTGGTGAGGTAAATAACTCTGTTTTCTTTGGTTATTCATCAAAAGCACATGATGGTTTTTTAGGTAATTCTGTAATTGGTGAGTGGTGCAATTTAGGAGCAGATACAAATAATTCAAATCTCAAAAATAATTATGCTGAGGTTAAACTTTGGAATTATGAGATGGAACGATTCAAAAAAACTGGTTTGCAGTTTTGTGGATTGATTATGGGAGATCATTCAAGATGTGGAATAAATACTATGTTTAATACGGGAACAGTTATTGGTGTTAGTGCAAATATATTTGGAAGTGGTTTTCCAAGAAATTTTGTTCCTTCTTTTAGTTGGGGAGGAGTTTCTGGCTTTCAAGTATATAAATTACCTAAAGTATTTGAAGTTGCTTCAAAGGTATTTGAAAGAAGAAAGCTTGACTTTGATGAGAACGAACAAAATATTTTGACAGAAGTGTATGATTTAACAAAACGCTATCGAAACGAATAATAACTGACAAAACGACCATCTTAAATCTATGGCATACTAATTGCAAGTGTAAATGGTGAAAATAAATATTATGAAGAAAGATTTTAGAATAAGTTCAGTAGAGTTTTCTGACATGTTGAATGAAGATACAGAGTTTTTGCCATTGATGAGTGATGAGGATGAGGCAAAAATATCAAAGGAAGATACACCAAATGAACTTCCAATTTTACCATTAAGAAATACAGTTTTATTTCCAGGTGTTATTATCCCAATTACTATCGGAAGAGATAGATCAGTCAAATTAATAAAAGATGCTGAAAATGGCAATAAGTCAATTGGAGTTGTTGCTCAAAAGGATTTTGATACAGAATTGCCAGAATTAAGTGATTTAAATCATGTTGGTACTGTAGCTCATATTTTGAAAATGTTAAAAATGCCTGATGGAAATATCACTGCTGTTATACAGGGAAGAAAGCGTTTTGAGATTGCTGAAATTATTCAAAAAGACCCTTATTTTAAGGCAAAAGTTGTTGACTTAAAAGAGGTAAAGCCTGAGAAAAAAGATGAAGAATTTAGTGCGTTAGTTTCATCTGTAAAGGATTTGGCTCTTAGGATTATTGATGAATCTCCTAATATTCCTGCTGAGGCGGCAATTGCAATTAAAAATATTAAAAATTCATCTTTTGTAATAAATTTTGTTTCTTCAAATATGAATATTGGTTTAACTGAAAAGCAATCTTTACTTGAAGAAGTTGATTTGAAGAAGCGTGCTATTTTAGTATTAGAACTCTTAACTAAAGAGTTGCAAATGCTAGAAATGAAAAATAAAATTCAATCCAAAGTTCAAACAGATTTAGATAAACAGCAAAGAGAATATTATTTGAATCAGCAAATGAAAGCTATTCAAGAGGAATTAGGTGGTAGTGGTTCTCAAAAAGAAATTGATGAAATGCGCGCGCAGGCATCGAAAAAGAAATGGAATAAAGAGATTGCAAATGCATTTGACAAGGAGCTTAGAAAGTTACAAAGAATGAATTCTTCTATGTCCGATTATGCTGTACAGAGAAGTTATATTGAGTTGATATTGGAACTTCCTTGGGATGAGGTTACAGCTGATAGTTTTGATTTGAAAAAAGCGAGAGATATTTTAGATAGAGATCATTTTGGTTTAGAAAAAGTAAAGGAAAGAATTATTGAGCATCTAGCAGTTTTAAAATTAAAGGGTGATATGAAATCGCCAATTTTATGTTTGTATGGACCTCCTGGGGTTGGAAAAACGTCATTAGGTAAGTCAATTGCTGAGGCTCTTGGTAGAAAATATGAGCGTGTTTCTTTAGGTGGTTTGCGTGATGAAGCCGAAATTAGAGGACATAGAAAAACTTATATTGGTGCAATGCCAGGCAGAATTATTAAATCAGTAAAAAAAGCAAAATCCTCAAATCCAGTTTTTGTTTTAGATGAGATTGATAAAGTGACAAGAGATAATCATGGTGATCCTTCTTCTGCACTTTTAGAGGTTTTAGACCCTGAGCAAAATGAGACTTTTCATGACAATTATTTGGAGTTGGATTATGATTTATCAAAAGTGATGTTTGTGGCTACGGCTAATTCTTTAGCTACAATTCAGCCTGCACTTAGAGATAGAATGGAAATCATTGAGATAAATGGATATACAATTGAGGAAAAAGTTCAAATTGCAAAAAAACATTTGTTGCCAAAACAAATAAAATTACACGGATTAAAAGATGAACAGTTTATAATTTCTGATGAAATGTTAGAGAAAATTGTTGATCAATATACTAGAGAATCGGGTGTTAGGACTATGGATAAAATGATTAGTAAAATGATCAGGAATGTTGCAAAATCTATTGCAATGGATGAGAGCTTTGATTATTCTCCTGATGTTAAGGTTATAGAAAAAGTTTTAGGAGCACCAAGATTTGATAGAGATAGATTTACTGACAACTCTGTTGCGGGTGTTGTTACTGGTTTAGCTTGGACATCAGTAGGTGGTGATATTTTGTTTATTGAAAGTAGCTTGAGTAAAGGAAAAGGAAAGTTGTCTGTTACAGGAAATCTAGGAAAAGTGATGAAGGAATCGGTTACTATTGCAATGGAATTCCTAAAAGCACATGCTGATATTTATGAGCTTTCTTCAGAAATTTTTGATAAATGGAATGTACATGTGCATGTTCCTGAAGGTGCAACACCAAAGGATGGGCCTTCAGCTGGAATTACAATGTTTACATCTTTAGTTTCTTCATTTACGCAAAGAAAAGTCAAAGAGAAAATAGCAATGACTGGAGAACTCACTTTAAGAGGGAAAGTATTGCCAGTTGGTGGGATTAAAGAGAAAATATTAGCGGCAAAACGATCAGGAATTAATGAGATTTTGCTTTCAAAACAGAATAGAAAAGATATTTTAGAAATAAATGAAAAGTATGTAAAGGGAATGATTTTTTATTATGTAGATACATTAAAAGAAGTAATTGATATAGCATTGTTAAATGAGAAAGTTGAAAATGCAGTTGATATTCAATAGTAAGTTAAAATAACATTCAAAAAGTATAGTTAATTATATTGTGAGTAAAAGAAATATTTTTCTTCTAGCATTTTTAATTCCATTAAGTATTGTTGCTCAAAGCGGAGGGCAAACAGCTTTTTCTTTTGTAAATATAGAGACTTCTTCAAGAGTTGAGGCATTAGGTGGTAGTGGTATTGCAATTTTTGATAATGATGTTTCATTAGTGCAAACTACACCATCACTGTTAAATCCTGAAATGGATAAATCTATAGTATTTTCTTTTGGAGATTACTTTTCAAATATTAATTTGTTTTCATTTTCTTTTTCAAAGAATTTAGAGAAAATAGGTGTTTTTGCGCTTTCATTAAAAGCAATAAATTATGGGTTTTTTGATAGAAATGATGAGAATGGGTATAATCATTCTGAATTCTCTGCAAATGATCAACTTCTTACTTTTGGTTTTGCGAAACAGCTGAATGATAGGTTTACTCTTGGATTAAATTTAAATTTACTCAATTCTAATTACGATTTTTATAATTCATTTGCAATCAGTTCAAATATCTCATCAACATATTATAACAAAAAGAAAAGATTTACTTCTACTTTTCTAGTTAAGAATATGGGAAGGCAAGTTAAGTCATATACATTAATTAATGAGAGTTTGCCATTTGAAATGCAATTTGCAATAAGCAAGGAGTTGGCTCATTTACCTTTCAGATATCATTTAGCATATAATTCAATTAATATATTTGATGTTAAATCTCCGTATAAATTAACAAGTCAAACTAATACAGATACAGGAGAGTTAGAGATTAAACAGGAGAATATTGCTAAAACTGCTTTGCGTCATATCGTTATTGGAGGAGAATTTAACCCTTTTAGAAAGAGTTTATTTATTAGAGGTGGATTTAATTTTCAAAGAAGATTTGATTTAACAACTACAACTCGCCCTGCGTTAGTTGGTTTTTCTTGGGGTATCGGTTTTAAAGTAATGAAATATCGTTTTGATTATAGTCGATCTTCTTATCATTTGGCAGCAGCGCCAAATAATTTTAGTATTGCTACAAATTTGAGTACTTTTGGCTTCTAGATGGGTTTAACTTTTAATATTGCTATTGATGGACATTCTTCTTGTGGTAAAAGCACAATAGCAAAATCTATTGCTCAGAAATATGGCATGCGCTATATTGATACGGGAGCAATGTACAGAGCGATTACGCTTTATTTTATGAGAAACAATATTATTAATAATAAACAAGTTGATTTTGTTTTACTAACAGATTCATTAGATAAGATAACAATCAATTTTCAATTTAATACTGAGCTGAAAAAGTCAGAAACTTTTCTGAATAATGAGAATGTTGAGTCAATTATTAGAGGGTTTGAGGTTTCCGACAATGTTTCAATTGTTGCTCAAATTAAAGAGGTAAGAGAAAAGTTAATTCTTTTACAAAAAGCAATTGGTAAGTCGAAAAATGTAGTGATGGATGGTAGAGATATTGGAACAAAAGTTTTTCCAGATGCAAAGTTAAAGCTTTTTGTTACTGCAAAGGCTGAAATTCGAGCACAAAGAAGGTTTGATGAGTTGAGGGTAAAAGGTGAAAGAGTTACTTTTGATGAGATTTTACAGAATTTGAATGAAAGAGATGCTCATGATACTTATAGAAAAATCAATCCGCTTTATCAAGCAGAAGATGCTGTTTTGATTGATAATTCAGTACTTTCTATTCAGAATCAAAATGATTTAATTGATAAATTAATAAACACAAAAAATAATGAAAGTAATTATTGATAAATATTCAGGATTTTGCTTTGGAGTTGTTTATGCAATTCAAATGGCAGAATCTATTTTGGATGATGAAGGAGTTTTGTATTGTTTGGGGGATATTGTGCATAATAATAAAGAGGTTGATAGGTTAAATGAAAGAGGTTTGAAAATTATAAATCATGAGGATTTAAAAGAATTAAAGAATTGTAAAGTTTTGATTCGTGCTCATGGAGAGCCGCCTTCTACTTATGAATTAGCTTTTAAAAATAACATTCAACTATTGGATGCATCATGTCCAGTTGTGCTTAAATTGCAACACCAAATTAAAGAAGGCTATGAGCAGTTAAAAGAAATTGATGGACAAGTAATTATTTTTGGTAAAGAAGGTCATGCGGAGGTGACTGGACTTGTTGGACAGACAAATAGTGAGGCGATTATTGTCACTACTATTGAGGATTTGGAAAAGGTAGATTTTTCTAAGTCTATTTATATTTATTCTCAAACAACTAAGAGTCCAAAAGCTTACTTTGATATAACAAAAGAGATAGAGAGAAGAGTAAAATTATCATCAAATCCTGATATTAAATACATAGTTAATGACACTTTGTGTAGGCAAGTTTCTGGAAGAGAGCCTCAGTTAAAGCAATTTTCTAATGATAATGATGTTATTATTTTTGTAAGTGGAAAGAAAAGTTCAAATGGTAAAATGTTGTATAAATCTTGCGAGAAAGTGAACCCTAAATCTTACTTTATTTCGGATTCAGATGAATTGAAAAGCGAATGGTTTTTAGATGCTAAATCTGTTGGTATTTGTGGTGCTACTTCTACTCCAAGATGGTTGATGGAAAATATTCAAAAGGCTATCAATAAAATAGCTTAATATTCTTTTGTGTTTTGTCATATTAAAATTGTATTTTTGCACGCCTTTTTAGAATGTTAGTAAGGTAGTAAAAAGGTAATAATTATAATTAATCGCTCTTAAAGTATAAAACATCTCAGCCTTACTCACTTTAAGATACAAATTTAAATGACGAAATATGTCAGAAGAAAAGAAAAAAGTAACTGCTAAAAAAGCAGTCAAAAAACCTAGAATTGCTAAGGTTAAAAAAGAAGAATCTCCAAAATCTGTGGAGATAAAAGCAACAGAAAATACTGTTGTAGAAGAAGTAAAATCAGAAGAAAAGCCTGTAGTTAAAAAAGAGACAACTTTATCTAAAGAAGAATTACTTGCGAATTTTGATTGGGACAAAGCTGCTCAAAATGACATGTATTCTAATGAAGAAAGAACAGGTTTAGAAAAAGAATATGTTTCTACTCTTCCTGAAGTTATGGACAAGCAAGTAATTGATGGTACTGTTGTTATGATTACTGATAGAGAAGTAGTCGTTGACATCAACTTTAAATCAGATGGGGTGCTTTCTTTTAATGAATTTAAATATAATGAAGATTTAAAAGTTGGTGATTTAGTTGAAGTTTTAGTAGAAAAGCAAGAAGACAAAAACGGACAATTAGTTTTATCACATAAAAGAGCTAGAATTTTAAGGGCATGGGAAAAAGTTAATATTGCATTAGATTCTGGTGATGTTGTTAATGGTCAAATCTTGAGTAGAACAAAAGGTGGTATGATTGTTGATGTATTCGGAATTGAATGTTTCTTACCAGGATCTCAAATTGATGTTAAGCCAATACGTGATTATGATGCGTATGTTGGTAAAAAGATGGAATTCAAAGTTGTGAAAGTAAATGAAGCATTCAGGAATGTTGTTGTATCTCATAAAGCATTAATTGAGGCTGATTTAGCAGTTCAAACTAAAGAGATCATGTCTAAATTAGAAAAAGGACAAGTACTTGAAGGGACTGTTAAAAATATAACTTCTTATGGTGTTTTTGTTGACTTAGGAGGTATTGATGGATTGATACATATTACTGATTTATCTTGGGGTAGAATTTCTCATCCAGATGAGATTGTATCTTTAGATGAGAATGTAAATGTTGTAATTCTTGATTTTGATGAAGGTAAAAGCAGAATTCAATTAGGATTAAAACAGTTAGGTGCTCATCCTTGGGATAGTTTAGAGGATGACTTAAAAATCGGAGATGAGGTTGATGGTAAGGTTGTGGTTGTTGCTGATTATGGAGTTTTTGTTGAGTTACAAGCAGGAATTGAAGCTTTACTACATGTTTCTGAAATGTCATGGTCAACTCATTTAAGGTCAGCTAATGATTTTTATAAAAAAGGCGATGCTGTAAAGGCTCAAATTTTAACTTTAGATAAAGAGACAAGAAAAATGTCATTAGGTGTTAAACAAATGACTCCTGATCCTTGGGCTGAAATTGAAGCAAATTTCCCTGTTGGATCCAAACATAGTGTAAAAGTAAGAAACTTCACAAATTTTGGAATTTTTGTTGAGCTAGTTGAAGGTGTTGATGGCTTAGTTCATATTTCTGATTTATCTTGGAGTAAGAAAATAAAGCATCCAGCTGAATTTACTCAAGTTGATTCAATGCTTGATGTTGTTGTTTTAGATATTGATAAAGCAAATAGAAAAATCAGTTTAGGACATAAGCAGTTAGAAGACAATCCTTGGGATGAATATGCTAAGCAATTTATTACAGGTAAAGATTATGAAGCAACTGTTATTGAAGTGTTTGACAAGGGAGCTGTTGTTTCATTATCAGAAGAAGTTGAGGCTTTTGTTCCAAAAAGACATACTGAAAAGGAAGATGGTTCAACAATTGTTGTTGCTGAAACTTTAACTGTAAGAGTTCTTGAGTTCTCGAAAGAGAACAAAAAGATTTTAGTTTCTCATACTGCTATCTTTAAAGAAGAACTTGAGGTTGAAAGAAAGAAATCAGCAGCTTCCGCTAAGAATGTAATGAAGAAATTGGAAGATGATAAAAAACATTCAACATTAGGTGATTTGGATAGTTTGGTTGCTCTCCAGAAAAACTTAGAGAAATAAAATTTAAAGCCCCATTTATTTGGGGCTTTTTTTTGCTATGTTTGTAAGGAAATGTTAGAAGAAATAGAACTACTAAATAAACAAGAAATTGAAATTACAATTGAAAGATTGTGCATGCAGTTAATTGAGAATCATTCTGGTTTTGAAAATACTGTTATAATAGGTGTTCAGCCAAGAGGAACTTTTTTAAGTAATCGTATTCTTGCAAAATTGCAAACTCTTGTTTCTAAAACAAAAATCAAATCAGGTAATGTTGATATTTCTTTTTATAGAGATGATTTGTTAAGAAGAGATGAACCTATTTTACTTCAAGAAATGGATATGAACCTTACGATAGAAGGTAAGAATGTAATCTTAATTGATGATGTGCTTTTTACAGGTAGATCTATTCGTTCAGCAATTGATGCTTTAATGACATTTGGTAGACCAAATTCTGTTGAGCTACTAACTTTAATTGATAGGAGATATAGTCGGCATCTTCCAATTCAGCCAAATTATGTTGGAAGAACAATTGACGCTTTAGAATCAGAGAAAGTTATTGTGGAGTGGGATGAGATTAATGGAATTGATAGAATATTAATGAGAAAATTAGAATAATGAGTGATTTATCAGTTGACCATTTGTTAGGTATAAAATATCTTACTACTTTAGATATTGAGTTGATTTTTAAAACTGCGGATAATTTTAAAAAGATTATTAATCAGCCAATTAAAAAGGTTCCTTCATTAAGAGATATTACTATTGCAAATCTATTTTTTGAAAACTCTACAAGAACCAAATTGTCATTTGAACTTGCAGAAAAAAGATTATCTGCAGATGTAATTAATTTTTCATCTGTATCATCATCAGTTACAAAAGGAGAAAGCTTGCTAGATACTGTAAATAATATCTTAGCAATGAAAGTAGATATTGTTGTGATGAGACATTCGAAACCAGGCGCGTCAGTTTTCTTATCAAGAAATATTGATGCAAAAATTGTTAATGCTGGTGATGGAACACATGAACATCCAACTCAGGCATTGTTAGATTCATATTCAATTAGAGAGAAATATGGTGAGGTAAAAGGAAAGAAAATTATAATTATTGGAGATATATTGCACTCAAGAGTTGCACTATCTAATATTTATTGTCTGCAAAAACTCGGTGCTGAAGTTAGAGTTTGTGGTCCTACTTCACTAATTCCGAAACATTTGGACGCTCTAAATGTGTCTCATTTCTCTGATTTAAAAGAAGCGCTTAATTGGTGTGATGTTGCTAATGTTTTAAGAATTCAATTGGAACGCCAAGCTGTCAATTATTTTCCATCTCTTAGAGAATATGCCATGGTTTATGGAATTAATAAAAATTTGTTAGATAGTTTAGGTAAGGAAATAACCATTATGCACCCAGGTCCAATAAATAGAGGTGTAGAATTAAGTTCAGATGTTGCTGACTCTAAACATTCAATCATTTTAGATCAGGTAGAAAATGGTGTTGCAATTAGAATGGCTGTAATTTATTTACTTGCAGGAAAAATAAAAAAAAACTAGAATGAATTTACAAGAAACAACCTTAGTATTTAATTTAGGAGAAGATAATAATATTTCTGATTTAAAAATTACTTCAGAGATACAGCACTTTATTGCAGATTTAAGAAGTATTGATAAGGGTGTTGCAGAAAGCACCAAAGAAAAATTTATTAAATTTGGCGAAAATATTTCAAAAACTAATGGTTCATTTGTAATAGTTTGTGAGTTTTCATTTGATGAAAATTTAACAATAGTACCAACTTTACAAGAAGCTTACGATTTTATTGAAATGGAAGAAATTGAAAGACAATTAGAATTATAAATCAAAATTATTAGATATGAAAAAAACACTACTTACTTTATGTTTAGCAATTGCAACAATTTTTGCAATTGCACAATGTACACCTGATTCTCAGTTTTCTGCACCAGGAATATATCCTGATAGCGTTACTGGACTTTCTCCTGCTTATGTAGGACAAGCATATAATGAAATTATAACTATTATTACTCCTTTAGACACTTCAGTAGTGTATAATGGCACTTCTCTTGATGTCACTGTATTGTCTATTGAATTGACTAGTCTCACTGGTTTACCTGCTAGTTTTTCATATGATTGTGAAGCTGGTAATTGTTCTTTTACTGGAGGAGCAACCTCTTGTGCTGTTTTGTCATCAGGTCAAGTCCTGATTTCGGAACTTGGTTTGCACCAAATTATTATTAACACAACTACTACTGTTGATGCCGGATTTGGAATTCAAATTCCTCAAGATGATGTAATTGATTACTATTACATAGAGGTCCTAAGCGGAACATCTTCTAATTTAAATCAATTTAATGACTTGACATTTGAGCTTAAAGAAGTGTTGCCTAATCCTGCAGTAAATAATGCTAAAATTCAATTTATTTCAGGAACACCAGAAACTGTTATTTTTAAAGTTTATAATTTATTAGGTGAAGAGATTAAATCTCAAGTTATCAAATCTCAAAGAGGTGTGAATACGATAAATTTAAATACAACTTCTTATTCTGAGGGAATGTATTTGTATTCTATAAATAATGGAAAAGAGGTATTTACTAAAAGAATGATTATTAATAATTAATGTCATTTAAATTAACAATATTAGGATGTAGCTCAGCTATTCCTACAATTGATAGAAATCCGACCGCTCAGTTACTTAATGTAAATGAGCGGTTTTTCTTAATAGATTGTGGAGAAGGGAC
>CAJQJY010000010.1 GCA_905478765.1 uncultured Flavobacteriales bacterium | reverse complement strand
CAAGACAATTAATTAAGATAGTTGATCTTTATGGCCGAGAAGTAAATACAATTCAACAAAATCAATTATTGTTTTATTTATATGATGATGGTACAATAGAGAAACAAATCTCTATTAGATAAAGAATAAATAAAAACCCACTCAAAAGAGTGGGTTTTTATTTATTCAAGAATTAGCTTTATAAATTCAAATTTAAAAATTTAAAAAAGGAAATTTCTCGGAAAATTAGAATATTCTCTTAAGTTTCTTTTAGTAGATTGGTTAGCGGTGTAAAAAGCCAACTAATTGCTTAACTGCTTTTCCTCTGTGGCTTATTGCTCCTTTTTCTTGTTTTGACATTTCAGCAAAAGTTATTACATATCCTTTAGGAGTAAAAATTGGGTCGTAACCAAAACCTTGTACCCCACTTTTAGTTTTTGTAATCTTGCCTGAACATTCACCTTCAAAAAGGTTTTCTTCCCCTTTTATAATCAGTGCAATTACCGTTCGGAATTTTGCATTTCTGTTGTCCTCATGTTCCAATTTCTCCAACACCTTTTGCATATTGTCTTCTGCTTTGCAGTCCACCCCTGCATAACGAGCAGAATACACTCCAGGAGCACCACTCAAAACCTCAATTTCTAAACCAGTATCATCAGCAAAACAATTAAACCCATAATTATCAAACACATATTTTGCTTTCTGCAGAGCATTGCCTTCCAAAGTAGGACTTGTCTCAGGTAATTCCTCATTACAATTAATAGCTGCTAAACTCAAAATTTCAATTCCTTCAGGAACTAAATCTTGTAATTCAGATAATTTATTGGGATTGTTTGTTGCAAAAACTAGTTTCATTTATTCGTGATGATAAGGTTCATTATTCAAGATTGTGTATCCTCTATATATTTGTTCTACAAAAAACAAGCGTACCATTTGGTGCGAAAAAGTCATTTTTGACAAAGATAATTTTTCGTTTCTTCTAGCATATAGATCTTCTGAAAAACCATAAGCTCCTCCAACAACAAATACCAAACGCTTTTTTCCACTCAGCATCCAGCTTTGTAATTTCTGTGCAAATTTAGGAGAAGTAAAATCATTTCCTTTATCGTCCAACAACACTAAATGATCAGAATTTTGTAATTGCTTTAATATCAAATCTCCCTCCTTTTTCATCAGTTCTGCAATAGAAAAATTCTTAGCATTTTTAAGATTTGGAATTTCAAGTAACTGAAATTGCGTATAATGTTTCAAGCGTTTCTGATACTGATCAATGCCCTCAATCAAATACTTTTCTGATGTCTTTCCGATAGTGAGTAATACAATCTTCATTTTTTGTATTTTTGGCAATATTAATAATTTTGATTGTATGACAGAGAAAGAACTTAAGAACTTTATACAAAATGCGCTAAAGGAAGATGTAGGTGATGGTGATCATACTTCATTAGCTAGTATTCCCGCTAGTGCAACTAACAAAGCACATTTATTAATAAAAGATGATGGTATTATTGCAGGAATTGAATTAGCTAAAATGATTTTCAATGCAGTGG
Organism: uncultured Flavobacteriales bacterium; assembly: GCA_905478765.1. GTDB lineage: Bacteria > Bacteroidota > Bacteroidia > Flavobacteriales > BACL11 > UWMA-0277. The sequence continues at coordinate 64,696 of CAJQJY010000010.1, read as the reverse complement.
ATTCTTCTTTGGAAATAAGACAATTTCTACAAGATGGGGATAAAGTAAAATTTGGTGATATTGCTTTTATTGTAAAAGGTAATTCTATATCAATATTAACTGGAGAACGATTAGTGCTTAATTGCATGCAGCACATGAGTGCAATTGCAACAAAAACAGCTTATCTCAATACTTTAATTGCTGATACTAATTGTAAATTATTGGATACAAGAAAGACTACTCCCTTAAACCGAACGATTGAAAAATGGGCAGTAAAAATTGGTGGTGGCATAAACCACAGGTTTGGACTTTACGATATGATTATGATAAAAGATAATCATATTGACTTTTCAGAAGGAATTACAAATGCAATACAAAAAACGAAAACTTACCTTACTGACAATAATAAAAACCTTGATATAATTGTAGAGGCAAGGAGTTTATCAGAAGTAACTGAGATACTTGAACAAGGTGGAGTAAAACGAATTCTATTGGATAATTTTGATTATAAAACAACCAAAGAAGCAGTAACTATTATTGATAATAAATGTCAAACAGAATCTAGTGGAGGTATAACAGAAAAAACAATTGCTAAATATGCAAAATGTGGAGTTGATTTTATTTCAGTTGGAGCTCTAACTCATTCTGTACTTAACTTTGACTTAAGTCTAAAAGCAATTTAATGTTCCAATTTATCATAAATATTGCTAAAAAAATAAAACCATTAGGTTTTGCTGGGCTTAGTGTTTATGATGTAACTATTTTCTTTTGGAAAGGATTAGTTGAGGGAGCAATTACAACCAGAGCATCATCCTTAGCATTCAATTTTTTCTTAGCCTTCTTTCCGTCCATTATTGTTTTTTTTACGCTTATCCCTTATATTCCCATTGCTGGATTGCAAAACACACTCATAGAATTAATTTCAGTGGTTTTACCACCATCAACAAATGAGATTACCTTTAATACCCTTGATGATATTATTAATAACCCAAGAGGAGGATTACTTTCTATAGGTTTTATTTTAGCTCTTTATTTTTCTACCAATGGTATGAGTTCCTTAATTGAGGCTTTTAATTCCTCGTACCACATTAATGAATACCGTTCAATATTAAAGCAAAAGGCACTTTCAATAACCTTAACTTTTTTCCTTGCTTTGCTCTTATTTATTGCAATTGGTCTTATAATATTTGGAAAAGTTGCTGTTAACTATCTTACTGACTTTGAAATCATCAGTAAATTTTCAGCTGATTTAATACTGTATGGAAAATGGTTTGTAATGCTCACTATGTTATTTTCAGGTATTTCAATCTTATTTCATTTTGGTCCTGCTACTACACAAAAATGGAAATTCTTTACAGCAGGTTCTATACTAGCTACTTTAGGTATTATTGTTACCTCTATAGGTTTTAACTATTATATCAATCATTTTGCGCAATACAATAAGGTTTATGGATCTATTGGTACACTAATGATTATCCTTATTTGGATGTATTTTAATTCCATTATCCTACTAACAGGATTTGAACTAAATGCTAGCATTTTAAACGCTAAAGATAATAAGGAATTTTCAGAATAGGAATTGTAAATTCGCACACTTTAAAAATTTAACTATGAAAAATATATTACTATTAGCTATTCTTTTTTTTAGCACATTATCATTTTCTCAAGAAAAATACAATGCTTTAGCAAAACCAAACACTTATCAGAGTATTGACAACCCTAATTATTGGAAGAATAAGATGCCACATGCAGCTTATTGGCAACAAGATGTATACTATAATATTAAAGCAAAGATTGATGAAGAAACAGATATAATATCTGCTACTGAGCAATTAATTTATACCAATAATTCCCCAGATGAACTAAATGTTGTGTATTTTCATTTATATCAAAATGCATTCCAGCCAGATTCTTACCTTGAAGAACTGCAATTTCAGAATGGAAAGAATCCAAAATATGGAGAATATGAATCTCAAAAACTAGGAACCGTAATTAATGACATTACTGTTAATGGGCTAAATGTAAAAACAGAATTAGATAATACCATTTTAAAAGTTTACTTACCAAATACTCTTAATACTAATAGCAGTATCACCTTTGATATTGAGTTTAAAACTTATTTTGACAGTGGAGATCTTAGAAGAAGAATGGCTATTTTTAATTCTTGGGGATTCAAACACTATAATGGAGTACATTGGTACCCCAGAATTTGTGTTTATGACGCAAAATTTGGTTGGACAAAAGACCAACATCTAGGTAAAGAGTTTTATGGTAATTTTGGTGGATTTGATGTAGAGCTTGATTTTGCTTCTAATTTTGTTGTAGGTGCTACTGGTTTTTTATTAAATAGAGATGAAGTATTACCAAAAGAATTAAGAGAAAAACTAGATATAGAAAATTTTAAAGATAAACTATGGAATTCTACTCCTTCAGTGATTACACCTTACATAAAAGGAGAAAGAAAAATATGGAAATTTCATGCAGAGAATGTACATGATTTCTCCTTTACAGCAGATCCAACATACCGTATTGGAGAAGCTTGGTGGCAGGATAAAGTTTGTTATTCTTTAGCGCAAGAGCCACACGCAAGTAGGTGGCAGAATGCGGCTGAATATGCTGCAGAAATTATTAAGGTTTTCTCAGAAGATTTTGGAAGATATACATATCATAAAATGATTGTTGCTGACGCAAGGTCAGGAATGGAATATCCTATGCTTACTTTAGATAGCGGTGAAGATCCTAGCTACAGAGGACTTCTAGTTCATGAAATAGGGCACAATTGGTTCTTTGGACAAGTTGGTAATAATGAAACCTACAGAGCATTATTAGATGAAGGCTTTACTCAATTCTTAACTGCATGGGGTCTAATAAAAATTGATGGGGAGTATCTAGTTACAAATAAAACCACAGATAAATATAAAGCTCATTTTGAGAAGCCTACAAAAGCAATTGACAGTCGAGTTTATTCTGCTTACATAAACGATGCAACAAAATATAATGACCCTGTAATTGCAACTCACTCAGATTGTTTTAATGGAGCTTTAAGCCATGGTGGTGGCTACAGGCATGTGTACTACAAAACTGCATCAATGCTTTATAATCTTCAATATGTTTTGGGAGATGAGCTGTTCCTTGATGCTATGAAACATTATTTTAACACTTGGAAGATGGCTCACCCATATACTGAGGATTTTAGAAATACCGTTATTCAGTATACAAAAGTAGATTTAAACTGGTTTTTTGACCAATGGTTAGAATCAACAAAACGAATTGATTATTCAGTAAAAGTAAAAGGAAATACAGTAACTTTTGAAAGGAAGTCTAGAATGCAGATGCCAATTGATTTTAAAGTAATTGCAAAAGATGGAAATTCTTACGATTACCATATACCTAATAACTGGTTTGTAAAAAAGACTGATGCTACAGTATTAGATAAATGGCACGGTTGGGATCTAATTCACCCTTATTATACAACTACCTTAAATATTCCATCAGGAATTGAAAAAGTAATTATTGATCCAAGTGGTAGATTAGCTGACGCTTACATGCCTGACAATAATTCTAAATGTAATACTACATTTAGTTTTGACCATAAATTATACCAATATCCAGACTGGACAAATTATGAAATAAAATACCGACCAGATTTATGGTGGAATAATTATGATGGATTGAAGGTGGGATTAAACCTGAATGGAGGATACATGAGACATCATCATTTATTTGATGCAAGCGTTTGGTTTAACACAGGAGCTTTACAAAAAAATAGTATTGCAAATAATAATGATTATGACTTCTATTCTTACAGATTAAACTACAACACTAACTTAGATAAAGTTTCTTTAAATACTAGAGTAAAACTTAACACAAGATTCTTAGCTGGTTTATACACAAACAAACTTAGCTTGGTAAAATCAGACAGTAAAGGAAACAATAAACTTACAGTTGACTTTTTATCTTTATACAGAGTAAATGATAATTATTTAATTAATGCAGGTTGGGATTTGCGAAAAATGAACAATAGGATTGATGTAGATTTAGAGTGCAATTACGATTATAGTTACGGTAAAGGTACACTTAATTTAAAGCTCCAAACATCAGCATTAGGTAGTGCTTACGATTACAACAAACTTATCCTTACGGCTAATAACAATAATAAAGTTAAAAAACTAAAAATAAAAACTAGAGCCTATTTTCAATTAGGAACAGGTAATAATTGGGCAGAAGAAAGCAAAGTAGTTTTAGCGGGTGCTAACAATGAAGAAATGATGAATTCTAAATTTACAAGAGCAGAAGGAATTGTACCAGGTGACTTTATGAACTATGACTACACAACAAATTATTTTCACTCAGCAGGAGGTTTAAACTTAAGAGGTTACTCAGGATACTTAGCTCCAGAGTTTAATAAAGATGGAACAATTGCATCTTATAACTATAATGGAACAAGTGGAGTTGCATTTAATACTGAAATTGATTTTACCGCTTATTTGCCATATTCTATTAGAAAAAATAATATAGTTTCTTACCTTTTTGCTGATGCTGGTATCATTAGTAATGAGGTTTTAACTAAGGAAAATTACAAAACTTCTTTTTCTGATTTAAGAGCAGATGCAGGAATCGGATTTACTTATACTTTCAGTAACTTTAGACCGCTTGAAACTGTAAGACCTTTAGTTATCAGATTTGATATGCCATTTTTCTTAAATAAGGCACCAGCATCTGATGAGGATTTTGTGCAGATGAGATGGTTAATCGGAATCAATAGAGCATTATAATGAGAAAAATATTAGTAACAGGAGGTGCTGGATATATTGGCTCACACACAGTAGTTGAACTAACTTCAGCAGGCTACACGCCGATTTTAGTAGATAATCTATGTAACACCTCCATTCAAAATATTGAGGGGATTGAGAAAATTACAGGTAATAAAATAAAATGGCATAATACTGACTGTACTGATAAAGTTGGTATGGATAAAGTATTTTCTGAAGAAGGGACTATTGAAGGTGCTATACATTTTGCAGCCTACAAATCAGTAGAAGAATCATCACAAAACCCACAAAAGTATTACGACAATAATATTGGTTCATTGAAGGTGCTTTTAGAATGTATGCGAAAATATAAGGTGAAGAATATCATCTTCTCCTCCTCTTGTACTGTATATGGCATGCCTGATGTTTTACCAGTTGCTGAAAACGCTCCATTCAAGAAAGCTGAATCTCCTTATGGAGAAACAAAGCAAATTTGTGAAGGCATCCTAAAGAACGATACTTGCAACAGTGTTGCACTTAGGTATTTCAATCCTATTGGCTCCCACTTTTCTGCTTTAATTGGGGATTGCTCAGCTGACAGAGCCAGTAATTTAGTTCCTATCATAACAGAAGTTGCTATTGGGAAAAGAAAGAAAATTACTATTTTTGGGAATGACTACAACACCCCTGACGGAACTTGTGTTCGTGATTACATTCATGTGGTGGATTTAGCAAAATCACATGTTAAAGCAATGGATTTTCTAATTAATAACCCAGGTAAACATGCATTTAATGTAGGTACAGGCATTGGAGTAAGCGTATTAGATGCAATAAAGGCTTTTGAGAAAACCAATAATCTAATAATCAATTACTCCATTGGCCCTAGAAGAATTGGGGATATAGAACAAATATACGCTAATGGCAGTTTAGTGCAAGTTAAATTAGGTTGGGAAGCCAAAGAAAGCCTAGAAGAAGCTATGAGATCTGCATGGGATTGGGAAAAAGGGAAAGTGTAAATTTCTATTTAATTCTAATGAGAATTCTTTCTTTAAACCTATCTAAATATAGTTGTTTATTTTCATTTCTTAACCCCCAACTTACAGGAAATATAATAGTGCTACAATCATTATTAAAACTAATTTGATTATTATAACTACATACTTTGATAATCATTTCTTCTAATTTATTTAAGATAATTAACTTATCAACTTTTGTAATTGTCTTACACCTTTCCAAACACTGCTCCAAATAAGAGTAGAAATAAAAAAAATCAAATAATCTAGAGTTAATATGTGACTTATCATCAATGAAATTAATTTTCTCATTAATATCAACCAGTATATTAAAATGTGTAAAATCACCATGAACTACAGTGTTTTTATTTAAATTTTTCCAGTGAATACTAAAAGCTTTTTCAATATACAAACACCTTATCTTAAAATTAGCAAGTGTATATAATGATATTAACTGAAATCCAATAAACTTCTCTTTAACCCAACTCATATCTCCTGATTTTCTCCAGACATTAATTGGAGTATTATCTTCATCTAATTCAAAAAAAACCAACCTAACATCTTTAATAATTCCTATATAGTTCAAATTATTAGTAGGCAGTTTAATTGAGTACTTAAAAACAGATGAAACATAAAAGCCTATTCTTGATTTTAATATGCGATAAAAAATAGAATTCTTTGGAGAGGACTGTAAAATTAAATCGCTAAATAATCTAGATTTAAAAACCTTATAGTTAGAATAAACAAGATACATTGCTTGTTTTTTAGGGAAACAATTAAACTTCATAATTCACTTAATATTTATTTCCTGTAAAGACCTTTTTCTTTTAATAAAACCTGACAACCTAAGTATTTTAAAATAATATTTATCAAAATAAAATTTAAAACTTAGTCTATTGCTCTTAATTGCTAATTTTTGTAGTTTCTTATTATTAATTTGATTTGCAATATTTGTTTTATTACTAAAAAATAACGCAACTAATTGTAACGCTTGAGTACTATTCTCTCTAAATATCAAATTAGTCCATTTAATAAAGAAATTACTTTTGATTAAAGTATCCCAAGTAATGCTGAAACAGTTTTTAAACATTAAGTAAGTAGAAGATAAGGTCGGATCCACTTTGTCAAGTAGCAAATGATAAGCCCAAAACGTAAAGAGCATATCTTCATCAATACTAGGATATATATATCTATTCTCTTTTATCACTACAGTGCAATATGGGAAACTATCATTAAGTATTAAACTCTTCCTTGGTAAAAAACAAATGTTAAATTTAATATCTAATAAAACATCATTTACGAATAGTTGAATTGATTCATTAGCATTTGAATATTTAAAATGAACTTTTTTTGAGTCTTTATCCAATACCTTTACAAGTTTCATAAAACCTTGTTTTGGAATAATTAAATCAATATCCTCAATATGGCTATTAAGATCAATTGGTCTTAAAAGAAAATATTTAATAGCATTATCATCTAAATATGAGAATATATATTCTAGTTTAGCCCTCACTTAATACTTTTTCTATTTGTTTTGATGCGAGGCTGAGTGTTTGTAGAATATTATTTTTTGTAGTATCAATCACATGAAAATTTATATTTCTAGATTGTATATATTTTTCATACAAATTAATATAACTTATAATCTTACTTTCTGATATCTCTTCTTTCCTTTTATATAATACAGCTGGATCACCTTGCAATAAAATAACATAATCTGGATTAGGAAATAATTTCAATGTATACTTATGAAATAAATTTCTATACTTATCTTTACTAATAATTGTTCCTATGTATTTATCAATAGGACATCTATCCGATATAAGATGTTTATTACGTGCTAAACTGAAGTAATAAAAATCATTAATAAAAATAAAAATGTATTTCAAAAATGTATATACCTTCCCCTCATGATTAGCATAAAGAAAATTACTAAAAAACCTATATTTTCTGCTATCTAAATTATTCCCAAAATAAATATAATCAATATTAAAATATTTTTCGGCTATTAATTTTGCTAAAGTTGTTTTTCCAGTACCATCAGGCCCAAGAATTGTGATTAACATAAATTATTTTTTATATTATTATATTTTAATAGCTATCGATTAAAGAATTATTAATCCTAATATGTTTTGCCGGGACTCCTCCAACTATCTCTTTTTCATTAACGTTTTTAACTACAACACTATTAGCTGCAATAATAGCATGTGAAGCAATACTAACACCTTCTTTAATAAATACATTATCTCCTATCCAAACAAAATCACCAATTTTAATATCTTTTTCAATTCTTAAATGTTTAATCAAACCAGTTGAAGTAGGTCTTTTCAGATCATGAGATCTAGCCTTTATATGAACATTATACCCAATAGCACAATACTTCCCAATTTCAATTTTAGATTCAACTCCAGCATATAACTTTCCACCACCACCAATATAAGTTCCTTGAGCTATATAAACATTCTTGTCTATCAAACAATCATTACCAATTCTAACTGATGAATGAATATTTTCGTTTTTTAAAAGTCTTCTCTTTTTGTAGGCTCTAGCCCTATTCAGAATAAAGGTAGCTAGCTCATCAATTATTGGTATATATTTAATATTTTTCATTAATAATTTTTCAAAGTCGAAATTAATAATCTTTGTCTATTCTCAGCAGAAAAATTATCTAAAATTCGATTTCTTGCTTTTTCTTCTAAATTAATTAAATCAGAATTTAATGCTGTATTCATTAAACCAAATAACATTTCTGAATTTCTTTTCAACAATACAAAGCCTGAATCACCAACAATATTTGGTAAATAATTAACATTTGAAACAATTGGAATACAGCCACATAACATTGCCTCACATAAAGCAACACCAAAACCTTCAAAGTTTGATAGTTGAAAATAAAATTGAGTTTTATTATAGTAATTTTTTAACTCATCTGAAGAAAGCATTCCTAAAAAAATCACATTTTTTGGCAAAGAATCAATTCCTTTAATTCTATCGCATCCAGCTATATAAAAAATACATTTTGGTGATTTATATGCAACTTCAGCTATTAAGTTAGCCCCTTTCCTTTCAGTTTGATTAGAAGTCATTACTGTAATAAAACTATTCTCTATTTTAGCTTTACTTACTACATTCCAATCTCCTGTTATTAAGCCATTTGGTATAACTTTATAAAGAGTATTAATGTTTGACAAATGATGCGTGTAACCAAACTTCAAAGTAGCAGAAGAAAAATAATTATTTTCAGTATAAACTAATGATTCACTAACAGGAAGTATTATACTAGCCCACTGATAGGATTTCTTTGTAAAATAACGCAACAAAGGACTTCTTAAATTACCATAATTAATTTCAGGAAAACTTACACAATCAGTACCATGCACAATAATAGCAACTTTTTTCCCAAATAAATTACCTAACAAAGAAGGTAAAAAAGAGCTATACCCACCAAAAGAAATTAAAATACACTCAACTTTATGCATGTTAAATAACAAGAAAAAAAACTGAATTAATAAATTAAAAGGCAATAGCAGCTTTTTAGACCATCCTTGATTAATTGATATTAATTGATATTCATCAGAAAGTAACTTTATTTCTGTCTGAATAAAGGTATATAATCCTGGGTAAATAAATATTATCTTTTTTTTAGACATTCACTTTCATTAGAGTAGTACAAAGATAGGTTCTAATTAATAAAAAAACACTAAACACCTAATCTTTTCCTAATATCAATAACCATTTTATTAATATCTTCTGATAGTTCTAACGCCAACAATAAGGGAATAAAAATAGTCACAACAACAAAGATTTTCCAAATAATATCTATATATAAATTACCGCTTAATGGTAAATAAATACTGATACCATATACACCTAATAAAATCAAAACAGTATAAAGTGTGTTTAATGAAAAAGGTTGTAAGCCCATCTTTACTTTAATAAGAATTAAACGAATAAGATTAAATAAAAACACAGAAAGTGCTGTCGCCATTGCAGCTCCGTTTATCCCATATTTTGGAATTAATATATAATTAGAAATAACAGTGAAAATAACCAATAGTATATTCGTAATCAAATCGTATTTATAATACTTTGAGTTTACAATAATAGATCCATTTACCCCACTAGCAACATTAAATAATTGTGCCAATCCTATATAAAGGACTACCCATTTTCCATGAGAAAATTTTTCAGGTAGAATGCTAAAAACAGCATCAATATTAATCCAAACACATAAAAAGAATAAGCCTCCAATTATTAATTGATTAATAGAGGATTTAGAATAAATAGTTTGAATTTGCTTGAAGTTCTGCTCTTCCCAGGCTTTTGCTAATAAGGGTACCGAAATAGAAACAATTGATTTTCCTGGCACTTTTATTACTGAACCAATATAAAAAGCTAGTGTATAAAATGCCACTTGCTCTAAACCTAATAATGCGCCAATCATTAGCATATCCAATCGGCTTACAAACATTACAGATGCTCCACCAATTAAAACATAAAAACCATATACTATAATTTCCTTAATTTTTAAAGCACCTAATGAAAGCTTTAAATATAGGTTTCCCTTATACAATTGCAGTACAAATAATATCAAAAACTTGAGAAAGAAACCTGCTATATACAACTTCAAAAATGTAGTAAAATCAACAATTTTAAACCCATGAAGAACTAAGATAAATAAACAATATAGCTTATGAAATACTTCATTCAGAAATATGGGAATTACTGCATCCAAATAGGAACGAGAAACAGAAGTTAATACATCATAAAAACTAATAAAAAATACAAGCAAAAAAATGTAAAAGAAATTCTCTTGTAAAAGAGGGCTTGCATTTAATAATAAAAATAATTCCTCTTTTAAAAACCAATATACTAAACAACAAAGTAAGAATCCAAACAAAGGGGTTATCAAACTCAAAAAATAAAACTGTCCTTTTTCCTGAATTACTGGAAAGAAACGAATAAAAGTTTTTGGGATACCTAAAGAAGAAAAAGCACCTATTAAAGTAGCATAAGCAACTAGTAGGCTTAAAAGCCCCCAATGCTCAGGCTGATCATTAAACACATTAGGGAAAATTAAAACTGTATTAACCGCACCGATCGACATGCCAATATAAAAACTAATTGAATTTTTAATGCTCTGGTTTCTAATAATCCCCATTAACTTAAAGTATTTAAAAGATTCGCTAAATCATGGCTAAGTTTTTGTCTTGTGAAATCTTCATTATTTTCAAGAGAAAAATTTACTTCCTTTTTAAACAATCTTAAAAAATCATTTTTTAAATTTGTTTCTGCATAAGAAAAATACATTCCAGTATTTGTTTTTTCAATCAGTTTTTGAGTGTCACTCCCTTCTGGACCAAAAGCCAAAATTGGCTTTTGGGCAGCAAAATATTCAAATATTTTTCCTGGATAATTTCCTACACCGCTTTTAGAATTAAACAACAATAATAATAGTAAATCAGCTTCATTATACTGATGTAAGACCTTTGCATGCGAAATGTAACCTAATTGCTTTACTTTGCCTTTTAGTTGAGGATAAGTTTCTATTTCAGCCAATATTTCTCCATCAATATTACCTGACAAATGAATTTTGAGTTTATCATTAAAATCAGTATTTTCAGTACATAAATCTGCTAATGCTTTCCATAAATTTTTAGGGTTCCTAAGGTGATTCAATAAACCATAATGCCCAATAATAAACTCATTATTCGTTTTTGGTTTTAGCTCAAAATCAGCTACATCATAACCATTAGTAATTAACTCCACTCTACCCCCTCCAAGTCGTTTTAAATCATCTACCCAAGTTTCGCTAACCGTTAAGGCAACATCAGCTGTTTGTAAAACTTCCTTTTCTAAATCCTTATGCTTCTTTGTAGAAGAGCTACTAAGGTTAAATTCATCCAATAAATCCAATTCACTCCATGGATCACGGAAATCAGCTATCCATTTTAAGTTAGGTATTGCTTTTTTTAGTCCTAAGCCAATCAAGTGCATTGAATGAGGAGGACCTGTAGTAATGATATGCTCAATCCCTTCCTCTTTTATTTTTTTAAGTAATACTTTTACTGATGGCTTTACCCAATTTATTTTAGGGTCAGGAATAAATACATTGCCTCTCACCCAATTTAATACCTTATTTTTCAATGATTTTTTATTAGTAATAACTCCAGCACTTTGCGAGCTTTCTCCTTTACCAAATAATTTATCTTTAAGCGTATAAGGCTCCCAAATTGGTGTTTTCCAAATTTCAACTTCAGAAGTAATATCATTTAGCAAAGATTCATCCTGTACTTCAAAATAAGGATTTTCAGGAGTATAAACAATTGGTTTCCAATCGTATTTAGGTAAATACTTTGTAAACTTTAACCACCTCTGCACTCCTGAACCTCCTGCTGGAGGCCAATAGTAAGTGATGACTAATACTTTCTTCATTAAGCCTTTAATTCCTTAACCGAAACAAAAGTTAATAGTAATAACAATATAATAGATGATGTAAATGCAATACGCTCCGATAAATGATATACTAAAGGTTCAAACTTAAACTCAACAACATGGTTTCCGGCAGGAATTTGCATTCCTCTTAATACGTAATTTGCTCTAAAATGAGGTTTTAACTCCCCATCAACATAAGCATTCCATCCTTTATCATAATAGATTTCAGAAAAAATAGCTATGCCATTTTTTGATGTAGTAGAATTGTATTTCAAATAATTGGGCTTGTACTCTGCTAAAGTAATACTAGAACCAGAATTATCTAAACCATCTATTATTTGCTCACTAAACCTAACATCAACAATGGCTGTATTTGTAGGGTTAAATCCGTTAAGTGAGGCAATTTCAGCATCAGCATTAGGAACCATATTAATTTCATTGATAAACCAAGCATTACCCATTGCACCAGGGTTTTGCTGTGCTTGTCCTTTTGGCGTAATGAAATACTTAGTATTTAACATATTTAATACTGCCATATTTCCTTTTGAAATATGATTTTCAATCAATTCTTGGTAACGCTTTAATTTTGCACCATGATAACCTCCAATTGATTTATGAAAGTAAGAAGTGCTAGCATCATTAAAAGTACTTACAGACTGATTAAATACCCTGAAATTCGGATCAGTATCTCTAAATATCTGTTGATCAGCTACAGTTGCTTGATAAGGTATCTCTACCTTAGATTTTCTTGCAAAATTATCATCATTCAAGTAGCGCTTATTAACCGTCCACATATCAGCTAACACCAACACTCCAACGATAAGAATAACATATTTACTACTGAATTTGTTTTTTAAGAACATCCACATTGTCCCAAAAGTAAGCGCAATAAATATAAAGGAACGCCAAGCATCAGCACTTAATAGTCCTGCTCTATCTGCTTGCAAGGCATCAATTGGCCAACCGCTTTTTGCTAGACTATCATCTTGACCACCTGCAAAATCAAAAAATAAATTGGGAATTAAAGCAAAAACTAAAGTAATACCCCCCGCAATATAGAAAGCTAGATTTAATGAAATTAACTTCTTACTTTTAACTAAAGCATGTGACACCTTCTGTGTTTTAATATCCTTAACCTTTTTATCAGTTTCATAATCTTCATTATCTTCTGATAAAAATTTATTCAAGGCTACAAAACCTAAAAGGGGTAAAGTAAATTCTGCAATTACTAATATCATGGATACTGCACGGAACTTATTATATCCAGGAAAATATTCCAGAAATAAATCAGTAAGGGGCATAAAGTTTTTACCCCAAGCCAGCATAATAGACATTATAGTCGCCAATAAAATCCAAACTCTCATTTCTGATTTTACAAATAATAAACCAAAAATAAAAAGGAACATAACTATTGAACCAGCATAGGTAGGGCCAGAAGTAAAAGGTTGGGTTCCCCAATAAAGTGGTAATTGCTTAATAAGCTGCTTTGCATTAGGAGCTCTTTTTATTGCCTGATAAGTTTCAGAATCAGTAGTCAACTCTCCTTGTGAGGCACCGCCATAAAAATTAGGAATCAGCAATGTAAATGTTTCAGCAATTCCATAACTCCAAGAAGTAGCATAATCCTTATCCAAACCAGAAGTTTTATTATCCAAATCATTGGTGAGTTCTGATTTTCCTCTCGTACTTTCTTTACCGTATTCCATAGTTGTACTCAGACGAGTAACAGCAGTACCAGAAGCTAATAAAGCAGCTAAAACCAAAACCCCTGAACGCTTTGCAAAACTGGAAATATTATTAGCTTTTAAATCTTTAACAAACTGAACTATTCCTATTAAAATAAGCACCAACACTAAGTAATAAGTAATTTGTAAGTGGTTAGCATAAAGTTCCAAAGCAACAGCTAATGCAGTCAGTACTCCTCCTAGAAAAATCCTTCCTCTGTAGGTATAAAGTACAGCTGCCACTACCATTGGCACATAAGCTATTGCATGTGCTTTAGTCATATGACCAGCCATTATAATGATAAAAAAGTAGGAAGAAAAAGCAAAAGCAATTGCACCTACAGCTGAGAGTCTATAATCAACTTTAACACTTAGCAACAACAAATAAAATCCTAACAAATACAAGAACAATAGATTGGCTGGCCTTGGAATTCCTAAAGAAATAGCCTTAACAACATATTGGATTAAATTAGCATTTGATTTTGTAGAAATCTGATAAGCTGGCATTCCTGAGAACATAGAGTTGGTCCAAAGTGCTTCTTCTCCTGTATCTTCTCTGAAATCTTGAACTTCTTTACTCATTCCTTTCCAGTGCTTTATATCAGGCATATCCAATACTTTACCTTGCATAACGGGTGAAAAATAGGCAAAAGAAATACCTACAAATAATAGGATTACTATTAGATGTGGGCTTAGTTTTTTAATTTGTTTCATATTTGTATTTTACTCTTCAACTTCTTCAAAATCAACATAATCACCTACATTATCAGATTTAGTTTTTGTGGAAGGTTTATTTTTTTCAAGTGTCACCTTTCCCTCCTGTTGTGGTGGGTTTGGTTGATTTTGATGTTGCTTATTAAACTGCTGTTGAAAACGATCTTGTATTTTATAAGCAAAACGTTTTAATAAAATTGGTGCTAACAACTTAGTGAGTGTCTTTATTAAATATGAAATAAAGAAAAACCAAAATAAAAATTTAATTAATCCTGCTAACATATTATCTACTCAAATATAGATTTCGTTCAGAATATACTTTGGTAAAGTAGTCATCTTTTAAATCATCAATAAAATAAATTGCTTCTCCTGTTGATTTCATTTCTGGACCTAATTCTTTATTTACATCAGGGAATTTATCAAACGAAAATACCGGAACCTTTATTGCATAACCACCCTTAGTAGGGTTAAAATTAAAATCCGTAACTTTTTTATCTCCCAACATCACTTTTGCAGCATACTTTACATAAGGCTCATCATACGCCTTAGCAATAAAAGGTACAGTTCTTGATGCTCTTGGATTAGCTTCAATTACATAAACTATATCATCCTTAATGGCAAACTGAATATTAATCAAACCAACTGTTTCTAGTGCAACCGCAATTTTTTTTGTAATATCAATCATTTGCTGACGTACATTGTCGCTTAAATCAAAAGTTGGAAGCACTGCATAAGAATCTCCAGAATGAATTCCACAAGGTTCAATATGCTCCATCATTCCAATAATATATACATTTTCTCCATCACAAATAGCATCTGCTTCTGCCTCAATCGCTTTATCCAAATAATGATCTAAAAGCACTTGATTGCCTGGCATATCTTTTAAAAGATTAACAATATGATGTTCTAGTTCTTCTTCGTTAATTACAATTTTCATTCCTTGTCCGCCTAAAACATAAGAAGGACGAACCAAAATTGGGAAGTTTAAAGTTTTAGAGATTCCAATAGCCTGTTCAGCTGTTTCTGCTACTGCAAATTCTGGATAAGGAATATTGTGTTCTTTCAGTAATTCCGAGAACCTTCCTCTATCTTCAGCAACATCCAAAGCATTGTAAGAAGTACCCATTATTTTAATACCGTAACGCTCTAATTTTTCAGCTAATTTAAGTGCTGTCTGCCCGCCTAGCTGTACAATTACTCCTGCCGGTTTTTCATGACGAATAATATCATAGATATGCTCCCAGAAAACAGGTTCAAAATAAAGTTTATCAGCAGTATCAAAATCAGTAGAAACAGTTTCAGGATTACAATTTATCATAATAGTTTCATAACCACATTCTTTAGCTGCTAACACCCCATGCACACAAGAATAGTCAAATTCAATTCCTTGCCCAATTCTATTGGGTCCAGACCCCAAAACAATAATTTTTTTCTTTTCAGAAGAAATACTTTCATTTTCAGCAAATTGTTCTCCATTTACTTCTTTAGACATTTCAAAAGTAGAATAATAATAAGGTGTTTTGGCTGTAAACTCTGCAGCACAAGTATCTACTAACTTATACACACGCTTAATATTTTCATTATTACGCTTATCATATACTGAACTTTCCAAACACTTTACTAAATGAGCTATTTGCCTATCAGCATAACCTGTCATCTTTGCTTCCAAAAGCAATTCAGTTGGAATAGTTTCAATAGTGTAGTTTTCAATCTCTTTTTCTAACACGACCATTTCTTCAATTTGGTGTAGAAACCAGTAATCAATTCTTGTTATGTCATGAATTTTTTTAGTTGGAATACCAATTCTCATGGCATCATAAACTCTAAAAATTCTATCTCCACTAGCATGTTTTAATTCATACAAGATTTTATCTTGATCAGTTTCACCTTTTCCATCAGCTCCTAATCCATTCCTTCCAATCTCTAAAGATTGACAAGCTTTTTGTAACGCCTCTTGGAATGAACGCCCAATAGACATCACCTCTCCTACTGACTTCATCTGAAGGCCTAATTCTATATCTGAACCTTTAAATTTATCAAAATTCCATCTAGGAATTTTAACAACAACATAATCCAGAGTTGGCTCAAAATAAGCTGAAGTTGATTTTGTAATTTGATTGTCTAACTCATCCAAAGTATAACCAATTGCTAACTTAGAAGCAATTTTTGCAATAGGATAGCCAGTTGCCTTAGATGCTAATGCTGATGAACGAGAAACCCTAGGGTTAATCTCAATAGCAATAATCTCTTCTGTTGATTCAGGGTTTATAGCAAACTGCACATTACATCCTCCTGCAAAATCACCAATAGAACGCATCATTTTTATTGCCATGTCACGCATTCTTTGATAAGTAGTATCTGCCAAAGTCATTGCAGGAGCAATCGTAATGGAATCTCCAGTATGAATTCCCATGGGATCCAAATTTTCAATATTACAGATGATGATTACATTGTCATTATCATCACGTAAAAGTTCTAATTCATATTCTTTCCAACCCAATACTGCTTTATCAATTAACACTTCATGAATTGGTGAAGCATGTAAACCTTTAGATAATAAATCCTCAAACTCTTCCTTAGTATGTACAAATGCAGCTCCACTTCCACCCAATGTAAATGAAGGACGAATTACTAATGGAAACCCTAATTCTTGTGCTATTTCTTTTCCCTCTAAAAATGAAGTTGCAATACGAGCAGGTGCAACAGGAATATCAATTTCATTCATTAACTTACGGAACTGCTCTCTGTCCTCAGTAATATGAATAGCAGCAATATCGACACCAATAATATCAACACCATACTTTTCCCAAATCCCTTTTTCATCTACTTCAATACAAAGGTTTAGGGCTGTTTGTCCACCCATTGTTGGTAATACAGCATCAATATTACTTTTTTCTAATATCTCAATAATTGATGCAGTCGTAAGAGGCTTTAAGTAAATATGATCAGCTACAACCTTATCAGTCATAATAGTTGCAGGATTAGAATTGATTAATGAAACCTTAATCCCTTCCTCTCTAAGTGATCTTGCTGCTTGGGATCCTGAATAATCAAACTCACATGCTTGCCCAATTACAATAGGACCACTTCCTATAATTAGTACTGATTTTAATTTATTATTTTTTGGCATTTCTTTATTTATGTATTTGCGAATTTACAATTTTTTGTTTTTTATTTTAGGTGCTATTTATTAATAGATATTAACAAGTTTTACTCTTATATTAAAAAAAAAAAGGTGTTGCAAAAGCAACACCTCTATATATAAATATCAATCATTTATTATTTATGACCCATTTCATCAGAAACCGTTAAACGGGCTCTTCCTTTCGCTCTTCTTCTTGCAATTACTTGCTGTCCATTAGCTGAAGACATACGATCCATAAAACCGTGTTTATTTTTTCTTTTTCTGTTAGATGGTTGAAATGTTCTTTTTGGCATGACTTTAATTCTTTTAAATTTCTGGGCTGCAAATATAAAAGGTTTTTTTATAATCTGCTTTTTTATTAAGAAAAAAGTTACATCATTTTTAGTAATAGATTTTTCCTATATTTGCTAAAAATAAAAAATACATGCAAAAGTTACCAAAAATTACACAAAAATCACCTTATATAACAAATGAAAAAGCTGGCAAAAGAGCTTTTTGCACTTGTGGGTTAAGCAGTAAAGACCCTTATTGTGACGGGAGCCATAAAGGAACAGGATTTTCTCCAGAAATAGTAATTTTGGAAGAAGACACCAAAATAGCATGGTGCGGATGTAAACATTCTAATAAAGGCGCCTTCTGTGATGGTTCACATAAAAGCCTTTAGTTAACTAAGTAATTTGTATTTTTTAACTTAAACTCTGCTCGTTCAGGCTTAAAAAATATTACATCCCAATATCCTTTATAGTGGATGTAAGTTGGAATATGTTTATTACGTACATAATCCATATTAACAATAATATCCATATCTAAATCTAAAAACCAATTACTATATATAAATTTATACTCTCTATAAATCACATTAAAATTCTCTTTATCAAAATAGGAAACAATTTTTCTGATAAGTGCCCCCTCTTTTTCTTTGTCTAATAAAGTATCCTTAACCTTAACTGTAAAAGAATAACAATCTCTGCCATTGTAAATAGTATCACTAATTGTATAGTTATAATATTGCTGCATCTCAATATCAAAAATGGCTAATTTCTTTTTTACCCCTCCCTTATTCTGCTCCACCCCATCAGTACCTATAGAAAAACCTACTGTTTTGGCATCACGCATATTTTGGGTGTCATCTTCATTTATATCGTCTGAAATTTGCATACTTACATCAATAGTGTCTTTTGGAAAGAACACCTCATCAAAAGCCTCTGGAGTATAATAACGGTATTTCCCGTTTCTTTTAAAGATTTTACCATTATCAATAATAGTATCATTTACAATCCATGCCTTTTTTTCATCAGAAAAGTGTGTCCCTTTCTTAATTAAAGTCCCAATTGTTTCTCCTTTTTTATTGAATATGTTTAATTCACTATTAAATTGATGAGAGTAATACCTCAAATGCTTAAACCCCATGTAAAAAGTTGTATCCTTTTTAACATAACCCACAAAATCCTCAACAGTAAAACCATTATTTTCTTCTGAAATTAGAATATCATCTAAGAAAATAATAGGCATTAAAGTATCTTGAGCTGAAATCTGAAACGTAAATAAAAAAGATAGTATAAATATTAAAAATCTCATAAGGCAAAGATAAAAAAAGCCGACACCTAAGTGTCGGCTTTATATCAGTAATTACACATAAGCCGGATTCTGTTCTCCTAAGAGTGCCATCATTTGTCTAGGATAATAGTTACCTATTACCTCAAGCTACCTACCCCTCAGGAAAAAGCGAGCAGCCCTTAAATCCTGATATACATGGTATTGCACCATATAGAGTTTACCTGTTTTCACTACAGCATTACCTGTACATACTTTCTGTTGCACTTGTCCATACCTTGCGGCAGATGGGCGCTACCCATTATATTGCTCTATGGTGTCCGGACTTTCCTCTTAATTAAAAGCGATAGCATCAGTAATTACTTGTGCAAAAATACTAAAAGATTGTTTTTAGCTACTAGAAACAAGGCACTAGTTACTTTTCATTAGTCACGAGTCAATATTTTTGAAATTAAATTACTTTTGCATACATGAAGTTTACATTATTACAAGAAGATAAGCAAAGCAAAGCTAGATTAGGGGAAATTGAAACAGCACACGGAAAAATAAAAACTCCCATTTTTATGCCTGTTGGTACTGCTGGAACGGTGAAAGGAGTGCATCAACATGAGTTAGTTGAAGATACTTTAGCTCAAATAATTTTAGGAAATACTTACCACTTATACTTACGACCAGGGCTTGATATAATTGAAGGAGCAGGTGGATTGCATAAATTTATAGGATGGGATAAACCTTTACTTACTGATAGTGGTGGATATCAAGTTTATTCACTTTCAGGAACAAGAAAAATAGAAGAAAAAGGCGTGAAATTTCAATCTCATATTGATGGTAGTTATCACTTTTTTACACCTGAATATGCAATAGATGTGCAAAGAACTATTGGTGCAGATATTATTATGGCTTTTGATGAATGCACACCCTACCCTTGTGATTATGATTATGCGAAAAGATCAATGCACATGACACATAGATGGCTCAAAAGATGTTGTGATAGATTTGATTTTACTGAAGGAAAATACGGATTTGAACAAACATTTTTTCCAATTGTACAAGGAAGTGTTTATAAAGATTTGCGTTTGCAATCTGCAGAAAAAATTGCAAGTTTTGAAAGAGAAGGAAATGCTATTGGAGGACTTTCAGTTGGGGAGCCACATCATATGATGTATGAAATGACAGAGACTGTTTGTTCAGTATTACCTTGGGATAAACCCAGATACTTAATGGGAGTTGGAACCCCTGTAAATCTTTTAGAAAATATTGCGCTAGGGATTGATATGTTTGATTGTGTTATGCCTACAAGAAATGCTAGAAATGGAATGATATTTACATCAGAAGGAACTATAAACTTAAAGAATAAAAAGTGGGAGAATGATTACAGCCCACTTGACCCAAACGGGACCTCTTTTGTTGATAGCACTTATACAAAAGCCTATGTACGTCATCTTTTTAGAAGTAATGAATTGCTTGGTAAACAAATAGCTACTTTACACAATATCCGATTTTACTTATGGTTAATGGAAGAGGCTCAAAAACAATTAGAAGAAGGAACTTTTACAAAATGGAAAAACATGATGGTTAAAAAATTAGATCTTAGGCTATAAATGAAAAAACTAGATTGGTATATCATTAAAAAATTCTTAGGTACTTTCTTCTTTGCCTTAGCATTGATTTTACTAATTGTTATTGTTTTTGATATCTCCGAAAAGATAGATGATTTTTTGGAACATGAAGTAAGAATAAAATCAATTATTTTTGACTATTACTTTAACTTCATCCCCTATTTCGGAAATTTATTTAGTCCTCTATTTATTTTTATCTCAGTAATATTCTTTACTTCAAAGATGGCAGGAGATACTGAAATTATTGCGATTTTAAATAGCGGAATGAGTTTTAAACGCCTACTGAAGCCTTTTATGATTTCAGCTGTAACACTTGGGACTTTATCGTTTATTCTTGGGAATTTTATTATTCCCCCCTCTAATAGTGAACGCATTGATTTCACTAATAAATATCTTAAAAACAAAAGGTATTCCAGAGCTAAAAATATTCATATGCAAATCCTTCCAGGACAATATATTTATATGCAAAGTTTTAATTCAAAGAGAGAAATTGGTTACAAATTTACTCTTGAGAATTTTAATGATGGAAAATTAACCTCAAAGCTAAAATCTGATTACATTCAATTTGACTCTTTAAACCAGAAATGGACTATACATAAATACGAGATAAGAGAATTTTATAAAGATGGAGAGCAGTTAAGTAGTGGAAATAAAATTGACACTACACTAAATCTTCATCCAACTGACTTCACAAAACGCACCTCCCTAGTTGAAACAATGAATCTATTTGAACTCAATGAATATATTAAGGAAGAAGAAATGAAAGGGAGTGAACAATTAGTCTATCATAAAATTGAGAAACATAAACGTATTGCTTTTCCGTTTGCATCAATTATTCTTACTCTAATTGCAGTTTCAATTGCTAGTAGAAAAACAAGAGGGGGTATTGGGATTCATATAGGAATTGGGATACTAATAGCCTTTACTTATATACTATTTATGCAAGTAAGTACAACATTTGCAACTAACAGTAATTTATCTCCTTCATTAGCAGTATGGATACCAAATATTTTATATGTGATATTGGCTGGAATTTTATTATATAAAGCTAATGATTAATTTCATAAACAATTAATGCGTCATATTCCTCAAGAGAATCAGATGTTAGAATAGTAAAGTAATATAAGTAGAAGTTTTTTCATAATCTTAGTTTATCGTTAATCTATTGATTTGGCTGGGATACTTTCACAAAATTCCTTTAATTCTGCCAAACCTTTTTCAAAATCTGGTCCAACCATATCTTCAATAAACATTGTCATAAAACTCATTAAAAATGGCATTTTTCCATTCATGCTCCAAGAAACATATGTTCCATTTTCAGTTTCTTCAAAATTCCAACTACCATTTCCCCAAGCTAATTTAGTTTTCATTCCTTGCGAACTACATTCAATAATTTCTAAATCCCCATCTCCAAATACATCACTAATCCAAATCATTTTAGCACCTAATCCTCTTTCAGCACCAGAATAATTAGTGATCATTGAAGAGTCTTTTTTCCACCAAACAGCCCAATTTTCCCATTGGTGTAAATCAGTAACTTGCTCATAAACAATATAGGTTGGTACATTTATTTCCACACTTCTTTCTACCTTATATTCTGGTGAAATAAATAAGTTAAATGATGTAAAAGCAAGCATAGTAATAAGTGCCCATTTAAGAATTTGCATTAAGGCTTTCATTAAATAATGTTTTTAGTTAGTTTGATGTGCAAATTACAAATTATCTCTAACTTTGGGCTTTCAAATCAGACCATTAAATTATGATAAAAAAACTAGGAATATTACTACTAATTTCTTCATCAGTAATTGCACAAGACAAAGGGAAATTTGAGTCCTATTCAAATAACTTTTACGGTAAAATTATAGAAGAAAGCAAGGAATATGATAAAGGTGAAAAGGCAGAATACAAATCCTTTAAAATGGATTTTGATGGGAAACAAATTCCACAAAGTTTAGATGAATTTACAATTATTGAGGCCGAAAACCCAATCTCACAAGGAAACACAGGAACGTGCTGGTGCTTTTCAACTACTTCATTTTACGAAAGTGAAATCCATAGGATAACAGGAAAAACAATCAACCTTTCGGAGTTATACCCTGTCTATTTTGAATACATTGAAAAAGCAAGAGGATTCATTAACACTAGGGGAAATACACATTTAGGAGAAGGATCAGAAACAAATGCTGTACAAAGAATGATGGAAATGTACGGAATTGTCCCATTTGAAGCTTATGAAGGAAAACCATCAGACCAACCTTTTTACAATCATGAAAAAATGTTTTCTGAAATTAAAACTTACCTAAATAATTGTAAATCCACAAACTTTTGGGATGAGGGAGCAATTCTTTCAAATATTAAAGCTATTTTGAATCATTATATGGGAGTGCCACCTACTTCATTCAAATACAATGGGAAAACCTACACGCCAAAATCATTTTTGAAGAATGTAACAAAACTAAAGCCAAACGACTATGTTGATTTTATGAGTTTGATGCAAAAACCTTACTGGAGTCAAGAAGAATACAAAGTTCCAGATAACTGGTGGAAATCTGATGTCTACTATAATGTAACTTTAGATGAGTTTATGTTTGCAATAAAAAATGCTATTGAAAACGGTTATTCTATCTCAATTGGTGGTGATGTTTCAGAAAGTGGATACTCATCAACACATGATGTAGCTATGGTTCCTTCTTACGATATTCCTTCAGAACACATTGATGAAAATGCTCGTCAGTTTAGATTTTCTAATGGAACAACCACAGATGACCATGCCATTCATTTAATCGGCTATAAAATTGATGAGAATGGAGATTGGTGGTTTTTAATTAAAGATAGTGGCTCAGGTGCCCGTAATGGAAACTTCCCAGGATACTACTTCTACCATGAAGATTTTGTAAAATTAAAAATGATGACTTTTACTATTCATAAAGATGCTGTTAAATCAACTTTAGATAAATTCAATAAATAATGAAAAAACTGCTTTTCCTTTTACTTATGCCTTTCATAGGCTTTACCCAAAATATTGACGAACTTTTTTTAGAAAGAGGAGAGGTTAATTTCTCTTTTGAATACAAAAATAAAAATCAGTTAAATGATATTTCAGATATTGTTTCTATTGACCACAAAACAAACACTGAACTTGCATATGCTTATGCAAATAAAAAAGAGTTCTCTGAATTTCTAAAGCTTGGCATTGATTATAAAATTATTCCAAAGAAAATTATTTCATATAATAATGGTAGTAAAAATAATTGGGACTACTACCCTACTTATGAAGAATATGTAGATATGATGATTGCTTTTGCAGATTCTTTTCCTGATATCTGTAAACTTCATAATTTAGGCACACTAAATTCAGGAAAAGAAATATTAATAGTCCAGATTTCTGACAATGTAGGTCAAAAAGAAAATGAACCATCCTTTTTATATACCTCATCAATGCATGGAGACGAACTTGCTGGGTATATTTTAAGTTTGAGATTAATTGATTACATCCTAAATGGGTATAATAACAATACTAGATTAACAGAATTAGTAAATGACATTGATATCTGGATAAATCCGCTTGCGAATCCAGATGGAGCCTATTATGGAGGAAATCAAGATGTTTGGTCGGCAATTAGATATAACTCAAATTGGGTTGATTTAAACAGAAATTATCCAGATCCAGAAGATGGAGCGCACCCTGACGGAAATCCATATCAAGAAGAAACAAATATATTTTTAGGTCTTGCTGACACTGTTAACTTTACAATCTCAGCAAATATGCACGGGGGGGCAGAAGTTTGCAACTATCCTTGGGACACTTGGAGTAACTTAACTGCAGATGACAATTGGTGGCAATATGTATCACAAGAATATGCTGATAGCTGCCAAACAAATAGTGGTAATGGATATTTTAATTATCTGAATGATGGAATAACAAATGGATGGGATTGGTATTCAGTAGCTGGAGGAAGACAAGATTACATGAATTACTTTAAACATTGCAGAGAATTTACTTTGGAACTATCAGATGACAAAACACCAAACCCAAATGATTTACCTAATTTATGGGATGCAAACTACCCTTCATTGTTAAATTATATGGAGCAATCCCTTTATGGAATTAGAGGGTTAGTTACTGATAGTTTTACTGGAAATGCTATAAAAGCAAAAGTAGAAATCACTAACCATGATGTTGATAGTTCTCACGTATATTCTATTCTACCAATTGGAAACTACCACAGGTATTTGTATCAAGGAAACTATAGCCTTACTTTTAGTAAAAATGGATATTATCCAAAAACAATAAATGCAACTATATTTAATAATGATATTGTAATTGAGGATGTGGCACTTGTTCCATTTGGGAATGCTACTTCTATTTCAGAGATAGCAACTTCAAAAAGCAACAAGATTATTAATATTGATATCTTAGGAAGAGAAAGTAAAACTAATAAGATTAAACTTATAAAAACAATAGAAGGGAAAACAATACTTATTGAATAATGTATGATGTTGTTATTCTAACTGATAACAGATATGTAAATCCTACAAAAAATGATTGGTACATAGACCAAGTTTTATTAGAGGACCAACTTCTATTAGATGCATTAACGAAAAAAGGTCTCACAGTTTGTAAAAAAGATTGGGCTTTTAAAAACTTTGATTGGACAAGTACCAAATACGCTATCTTCCGAAGTACTTGGGATTATTTTGAACGATTTGATGAATTCTTTATTTGGTTAGAAAACACAAAAAACAAAACTACTTTTATCAACTCCTATGAAATAATCAATTGGAATATTGACAAACACTATTTACAAGATTTAATAAAAAACAAGGTTAATATTTCTCCTACACTGTTTATTGAAAAAGGAGAATCAAATACCCTTTCAGCATTATTACAAAAAACCAAATGGAAAGAAGCAGTAATAAAACCTGCTATTTCTGGTGCAGCAAGACATACTTACCGCATAAACACTAAGAACTATAAAGAATATGAAAACATATTTAGAGAGTTAATAGGCAAAGAATGTGTATTGTTTCAGGAATTTATGATGAACATTGAAACTAAAGGAGAAATTTCTTTAATAATGATAGGGGGAGAATATACACATGCAGTAAAAAAGATTGCAAAAAAAGGAGATTTCCGAGTTCAAGATGATCATGGAGGAACAGTTGAGCAATATATTGCAACTGAATCGGAAATTGAATTTGCAAAAAATTGTTTAGAAAAATGTCCATATTCACCAATTTACGCTAGAGTTGATGTTGTTTACGACAATTACAATAAGCTATCATTAAGCGAACTAGAACTTATTGAACCAGAGTTATGGTTTCGAAATAAACCAGAAAGCGCTAAACTTTTAGCAGAAGTTGTATTTAGTTTATTATCTTCCAAATAGTACCTAAAACACCCCCAATAGCAATCAATGATTTAAAAAAAGAGGGCCAAAATTTGAGCCCCCTTATTCTTTGGTTTACTGCGATTAAATATGATATAACTATAGAAATTGCTAGTAAAATGTATAAACTCACTATTTAACTGATAGCAAGAAAATATCAAATTCAATTTCATCTAGAATTAGTTTATCCCCTAAATCTTTAAAATAATTACCTGAGTTGTATTTGATATCCCATTTAGTTCTATCAATTTTAATTTTAGCAGTTGCTAAAAAGTTTTTTCCATTAATATTTACATCAGCAGCAAAAGTAATAGGGTGTGTAATGCCTTTAATAGTTAAATCAGCAACAACTTTATAAGAATTTCCTTTGCCTTTCACTGCATTAGTAATAGTTACAGAAGCTGTAGGAAACTTAGATACATTAAAGAAGTCTTCATTCTTTAAATGACCATCTAACTTTTTATTATATTCTTCAGACATATCAGTTGTTGCTAAAGATTGCATATCGATACTAAACTGACCAGCAACTAGAGTACCATGATCGATATTTAAATTGCCTTTAAGAATATTTACTGTACCTTCATGGCTAGATGAAATTTTAGACCCCTTCCATTTAACTGTTGAATTTTCAGTATTAACTCTTACATGATCAACATGTGGTTCTGTAGCCATTGCAAAAAGTGTAATAACACTCAATATTGCAGATAAAAATATTTTCTTCATTTTATTTAATTTTTTATTTTCAACAAAAATACATATTTTTACAGAAATAAACGTTTGCATGGTTGATATAAAAAAATTCACTTTCTCAGATGAGTCTTTAATGAAAAAGGCTCATGCAATTAGGTATGAAGTTTTTGTAATTGGACAAAACTGCCCTGAAAATATGGAATGGGAATTTGAGGAAGAATCAACTCATTTCTTAATTTTTTATAATGATAAAGGAGTAGCTACAGCAAGACATAGGAAAACAGAAAAAGGTTTTAAATTAGAGCGTTTTGCTGTATTAAATTCAGAAAGAGGAAAAGGTTTTGGTAATATAGTTCTTAAAGCAATACTAAATGATTTATCAGATTACAAAGGTGAAATTTACATGCATGCGCAAACAAAGGTAATTCCATTTTATGAAAAGATGGGTTTTAAGAAAAGTGGAGAAGAATTTGAAGAAGCAGGAATTATGCACTTCAAAATGAAATTAATAAATTAAGATAAACTCACTTTTGAAACAACTTTAGAAGTCCAACCTAATTTATCTTCTAACTTGCCTTTTTGAATTCCTTGTAATTCTTGCTTTAATTTTATAGCATAAGAATTTTCAATGGTAGGAATAACTAACTTCTCATCTCTAAAAGTAATAGAATTAATAGGATTAACAGTAACTGCTGTTCCTGTACCAAATGCCTCAATAATTATTCCACTTTTAATTCCTTCAACAACCTCAGAAACAAGTATTTTTCTTTGCTCAACTTTTATACCATTATTTTTAGCTAAAGTAATTATGCTTTGTCTAGTAATTCCACCTAATATACTATCTGAAAGTTCTGGTGTAATTAGTTTATCCCCAACTCTAAACCAAATATTCATTGTTCCTGATTCTTCAATATATTTATGTTCAATTGAATCCGTCCAAATTAATTGTTGAAATCCTTTAGCATTAGCTTGTTTAGTTGGATAAAATGATGCCGCATAATTTCCAGCTGCTTTTGCTGAACCCACACCTCCTTTTGGAGCTCTTGTAAAATGCTCTTCAATAACTACATTCATCTCACCCGCATAATATTTAGTTGATGGAGACGTAATTATTATAAAAGTATACTCTTCTGAAGCTGATGCTTTTACTCCCTCACTTGATGCAAAAATAAAAGGTCTAATATAAAGAGAGTAACCTTCATCAGCCTTGCACCATTCATTATCTAGTGACAATAGCTCATCCAAACCATTCATAAAAACACCCTCTGGAATTTCAGGAATTGATAATCTGACAGCTGAACGATTAATTCTTTTATAATTTTCTTGTTTTCTGAAAAGTAAAACTTCATTATCTGAGTTTTTAAAAGCTTTCATGCCTTCAAAAACTGACTGTCCATAATGCAGAACTTTAGCCCCAGGAGAAATTGAAATTGGGCCATAAGGCAAAACCTCAGGAGCACCCCATTTTCCATGTTTAAAATTACAAATAAGCATGTGGTCAGAAAAAACTGTCCCAAAAGGTAAGTTAGAAAAATCTATTGATTTTAATTTTGAAATGCTTGTTTTTGTAATCTTCATACTCTAGAACAATTTGAATCATTTTCGTTTTGCAAAAATATAAAAAATAAATCTAAAATATACTACTTATTTATGATAAAAAACATACTAAAAAAAGAGGAGATAACTCTCCTCTTTTCAATTGCATTCAACTGTTATATTTACTTTACTACAACTAATTTTTTAGTTGTAATTGCTATACCATTTTCAGCAGCAAGATTGACAAAATATTGTCCACTTCTTAAATCAAAATTCTTAACAAGAATATGATTTCCTGAAGCTAAATTTAACTCCTCAGATGAAACCTTTACACCTAAAAAATTATAAATATCCAAAGTGATTCTTTGTCCTTGATCTAAGTTAATTGGAAGTGTAAAATTAGTATTGGCAGGGTTAGGGTAAATATCCATAACCTCAAAAACATTTACATCCTCAACTGCAGTTGTTAAACTCACCTCAAACTGAACCGTTTCATCAAAATAGAAGAAGTTATCAGTAGTACGGAAAACAACAACATATGGCTTAGAACGCACTTGACTGACATCTGGAGTCCAAGCAAAAACCCCCTCAATTTCATTTCCATTTCCAGTATTTGAAACATTAAATGAAGCAGGATTAAGAATTTCAAATGGTTCACCATATACATCCATAATTACAACATCATTAGCATCAGCATCTGAAGCTAATAAAGTAATGTCATAATTTTGTCCAGGCATAATTTTAACATAAGGGTAACCTAAATTATTAGTAGGTGGCGATTGCATAAAGGAAACATCAGGAACTGCATTAGTAGAATCAGGGACAACAACAAATTGCATATCCCTACTCATAGCACCAACTAACACCCCATTTCTGAACTCTTGAATTGCAAATGAAGCTACAAAATTACCAACCATTTTAGGATCCCAAGTTATCTCTCCTGTAATAGCATCCATTGAGAATATACCAGTAGTGTTAGAATACAAAACAGTATCAGATAAATACTGATAACCTGCAACTGTAGTATTGTTAGAAAGCGGAACAGATAAGTTCCACACTAAAGAATCTCCATCAGGATCGAAAGGCAAAGGATTGTATTGCCAAACATTATTTGTAGGCAAATAAATGACTGGAGGTGCTAAGTATGTTGGAGAGGAATTAGGATTTGCGCTATCAACATTTACATAAGTTAAAAACTCCATATCCTCAGTTAAGGCAGAACTCATATTTATAATTGCTCCATTTCTACAACAATCGCTCCATTTAATCATATAATATCCATTTGCTGGGAAAGTAATTGAATCTGCAAAATGATAAATCTCCACACCATAAACAGCTGACATTGTAGCTACAGCACCTGAAGCTCCTAAAGAAATGGAATCAACAGAAACTAAATTATATATTCCAGTTGTAATGTCTAATTCATAAATTTCAACCGTTTGTGCTAATGTCATTGGAACGCCAAGTGTATCGCGATAAACATCAAGCTCAAGAAAATAATGTGAACCAGTTGTATCTGAACTTAAATAAGTTGCTGAGATTTGCCCACCCATTAAATGAGTAGCATAAGAAGAAAATGTTAGAGCAATTCCTAAAATTAAAGTAATAAGTTTTTTCATAATGAATAAGTGTTTAGTTAACAATTAAGTATCAAATACAATATTACGAAAAAAACACAAATAGTTTTAATATTTATTTTTTATAACTTGCATCATAGTCTATGCAATACTTTTACCTTTGCAAAAATGAATAATAAAATTGTAATCACAAATGATGGATCTCATTCTATCTTTAACCCTGAGATAAATGAAACTTACCATTCAAAACATGGAGCGATAGTTGAAGCTGAGCATGTATTTATTAAAAATGGATTTTCAAAAGCAAATAAGAATGAATTAAACATTCTTGAAATTGGTTTTGGAACAGGATTAAATGCACTTTTAACGTCACAAAAAGCAGTGCAGAAAAGTATAACGGTCAATTACTATACAATGGAATTATACCCAATTCCAAAAGAGAATTATACACAACTTAACTTTACTGATTTAATCGGACTTGAAAAAGAATCACTTTTAAATTTGCACGAAACACCATGGGAGGAAGAATATAAAATAAACGAGTTCTTTATTTTAAATAAAAGTAAAAGTGATTTAGAAAACTATACTTCCAACACAAAATTTGATATTATTTATTTTGATGCTTTCTCACCTGAAAAACAACCGGAACTCTGGACAGAAATCATCTTTAAAAAAATGTACAACTACTTAAAAGAAAATGGATTTTTAGTAACCTACTGTGCAAAAGGAGTTGTAAAACGAACTATGAAAGCGGTTGGTTTTGATGTAATTACTTTAGATGGACCTCCAGGAAAAAGACAAATGACAAGAGCTGATAAGAATACTACTCCTTCTCAAAAATAGCATTTAAAATAAGTCCGAATCCTTTATAAGCAAAAAAGAAAATTGCAGGAATTAATAGTAAACCAATAATCAGCATAGTATAACTTCCAAAACGTATGTTATTAAAACCAGCAAATAGGCTCATAGCAGAAAGCATAATACTTAAGGAAAATCCCGAAAGCCACATTGCTCCTTTTATAAGTTTTTCTTTATCCATTATAATTATTTACAGCATTTCTTACAGAACCAAATTCAGTTAAAAGAGCATTAGCAGTTTCATAATCTACAGCTATTTCTTTCATTATCATTTTAGTTCCTCTATGTACTAGTTTATTATTAGAAAGCTGCATATCTACCATTTTGTTTCCCTTTACCTTTCCTAATTTTATCATTACTGATGTAGAAATCATATTCAAAACTAATTTCTGAGCAGTACCCGATTTCATGCGAGTGCTTCCAGAAACAAATTCAGGACCAACCACAATTTCAATTGCAATATCTGATATTTCAGAAAGAGGACTTCCTTCATTACAAACTATACAAGCCGTTGTGGTTTTTTGTTCTTGGCATTTTTTAAGCGCACCAATTACGTAAGGAGTTGTACCAGATGCAGCAATTCCTACTACCACATCATTTGTATTTATGTTATGTTCCGATAAATCCTTCCACCCTAATTCAATATCATCTTCAGCAAATTCTACTGCTTTACGCATGGCTTTATCGCCTCCTGCCATTAAACCAATTATCAATCCATGATCTACCCCAAAAGTTGGAGGACATTCAGATGCATCTACAATTCCTAGTCTACCAGATGTACCCGCACCAATATAAAACAATCGTCCTCCAATTTTCATTTTGGGAATGATTGCTTCAACTAGTTCTTCTATTTTTGGAAGCTGTTTTTCTACAGAGTTTGCTACTGTTTTATCTTCTCTATTTATATTAAGCAAAAGTTCTGAAACAGACATCTTGTCCAGACCATCATAATTAGAGTCAGATTCAGTAGTTTTTTTCATTTAGTATAATGAAGGGAATTTAACAGGATTAGCTTCATGCATCATTGCATATACTTTTTCAAATACATCTTCAGAAGATGGTTTTGTAAAGTAATCACCATCTGCTCCATAAGGAGGTCTATGTGCTTTAGCTGCTAAAGTTTGTGGTTCAGAATCTAAGTAATTATACGCATCTTGTTCTTCTAGTATTTTTTGCAAAATATAAGCTGTAGCACCACCTGGAACATCCTCATCAATAACTAATAATCTGTTTGTTTTCTTAACGCTTTCTAAAATATCATGACTCAAATCAAAAGGAACTAAAGTTTGAATATCAATTACTTCACAAGAGATTCCTGCTCTTTCTAATTTCTCAGTCGCATCCATAACTACCCTCCAAGTACTTCCATAAGAAACCAAAGTAATATCACTACCAACTCTTGTAGTTTCTACTTTTCCTAAAGGAACTCTAAACTCCCCAATATTAGTTGGTAATTTTTCTTTTATTCTGTATCCATTCAAACATTCAATAACCATTCCAGGATCATTTGACTGCATTAAAGTATTGTAGAAACCTGCTGCTCTTGTCATGTCTCTTGGCACACATAAATACATACCTCTCATTCCGTTCAATAACATACCCATTGGAGAACCTGAATGCCAAATCCCTTCTAATCTATGCCCTCTTGTACGAATAATCAAAGGAGTAATTTGTCCTCCATGAGTTCTATAATGCAACGATGCGATATCATCAACCATTGGTTGGAAACCATAAATCACATAATCCAAATATTGCATTTCTGCAATTGGCTTCAACCCTCTTAATGAAAGACCAATACCTTGTCCAATAATTGTAGCTTCTCTAATTCCTGTATCTGCAACTCTACTTTCGCCAAATTTATCTTGCAATCCTTCCACACCTTGATTTACACCACCAATTTTACCAACATCTTCACCAAAAATCATTGCTTCTGGTATTGCATCAAACATATGATGGAAATTATCTCTTAAAATAATTCTTGCATCTACCTCCTCAGAATCAGAACTATAAGTAGGCTTTACTTCTTCAACTTTAAGTGCTGATGTAGCTGATTCATTATACAGTTTAGTATTATATCTTTCATAATTTTCAGAATTAATCCTGTTAATAAAATTACGTAAAGTTGCTTTTTCAGGGATATTTTCATTTACAATCATCCCTAATAACATTCTTGCTTTACTCATGAAATTTCTTCTGAATAAACCAAACATTGATGATTGATTTAAATCTTTAATCCAATCTGCAATTTCAGGAATATTAACTTGTGCTGAAATAGAATTGAAAATAGAAATAACTTCTTTTAACTCTTCTTTGATAGGAGCTTGAAATTCTGTCCAAGCTTCTTTTTTCTGAACTTTCACAAAAGCAACAACTTCTTTATCAATAGTTGCAATTTCTTCTTTAGTTGCTACACCACTCTCAACAATCCACTCTCTAAATTTAAGATTACAATCAAAATCTTTTTCCCATTGCATTCTTTCCTTACTTTTGTATCTTTCATGAGAACCAGAAGTAGAATGCCCTGTAGGTTGAGTCATTTCTACAACATGTATAATAGAAGGGATATGCTCTTCTCTTGCTAATTTTTCTGCTTTTTCGTAAACTTCTATAAGTGCAGGATAATCCCAACCATTTACTTTTATAATTTCATAACCAGCACCTTTTTCATCTCTTTGGAAGCCTGATAAAACTGCAGACACATCTGATTTTGTCATTTGTACATCATTAGCAACTGAAATTCCATAAGCATCATCCCAAATAGAAATAATAGCAGGAACTTGTAATACCCCAATTGCATTTACAGCTTCCCAAAAATGCCCTTCTGCACAAGACGAATTCCCAATAGTTGCAAAAGCAATTTCATTTCCACCATTTGTAAAGCCTGGTTTGTTTTTTGCAAGCTCTGGGTTGTCTCTATAAACCTGAGACGCTTGTGCTAAACCAACTAACCTAGGAAATTGAGATGCCAAGCAAGCCATATCAGAAGTAGAATTATTCTGCTCCATTAAATTTCTCCAACTTCCATCATCATTTAAAAAACGAGTGCCAAAATGATTCATCATTTGACGCGAACCTGAAGATGGCTCTCTTTCTAATTCAGGATCAGCATAAAGTGCAGAAAACATATGCTTTGGAGAATATTGCCCCAATGCAGTCATTAACGCCTGATCTCTATAATATCCTGCTCGAAAATCTCCATGTCTAAAAACTTTTGCAAGAGCAATTTGAGCTAATTCTTTACCATCACCAAAAATACCAAAAGTCCCTTTTCCTGACAAAACATCTCTTCTACCCTGAGATCCAGACTCTCTAACTTCAGCAGCTAGTCTATAATCAGCAAGAATAGTTTGCTTAAAATCATTCTTTGATATCTTACCTTTTCCTTTAGCAGTCATCTTCAATATATTTAAAATTTAGGAATGCGAAAGTAATCAAAATATTCTTATTTTAACAATATAAATAGTAGCTCAAAATCTAAAAATAAAAAACTACTCTTTTTAGCTGTATATTACAAAAGATTACTAATTTTGCATCCCCTCAATAATGAGGAATAACCACAGAGTTGGTTTAACCAAATTAAAAAGAAAAATGGCAACAAGAATTAGATTAGCAAGACACGGTAGAAAAAAACAAGCATTTTACCACATTGTAGTAGCAGACACTAGATCACCAAGAAACGGAAGATTTATTGAAAAATTAGGAACTTATAATCCTAATACAAATCCTGCAACAATAGATATAAACTTTGACGGAGCAGTTGAATGGCTATTAAAAGGTGCACAACCTTCTGATACTGCAAGAGCAATTTTATCCTATAAAGGTGTAATGATGAAAAAACACTTAATGGCTGGTGTAGCTAAAGGTGCTTTTAATGAAGAAGAAGCAGAAAAAAGATTTGCTGCTTGGATGGAAAATAAAGAAGGACAAGTTGCTGATAAAAAATCAGGATTAGAAAAAGCTGCAATTGCCGCAACTAAAGCTGCATTAGATGCTGAAAAAGCTAAAAGTGATGAAAGAGCTACTGCAATTGCCCTTAAAAACTCTCCAATGGTAGAAGAATCTACTAATGAGGAAGTGGTAACTGAAGAAACTCCTGCAGCTGTAGAGCCTACTACTGAGGAAGTTGTAGCTGAAGTAACTCCTGCAGCTGTAGAGCCTACTACTGAGGAAGTTGTAGCTGAAGAAACTCCTGCAGCTGTAGAGCCTACTACTGAGGAAGTTGTATCAAAAGAAACTCCTGCTGCTGCTGAAGCAGTAGAAGAGCAAAAAGCAGAAGAGAATCCTGCTACTGAAGAAAAAACTGAAGAAGCTTAATACTCATATAATGCAAAAGAAAGATTGCTTCTTATTCGGAACAGTTTTTAAATTGCATGGTTATAAAGGGGATGTCAATATCTATAATGATGATGACATCCCTTTTGATTTTTCAAAGCTTGATTACTTTTTAATTGAGCAAAAAAATGAGCTCATCCCATACTTTATTGACAGAGCTCGACCAACAAAGAAAAATGTTATTTTAGTAAATTTTGAAGATGTTAATTCTGAAAAGGAAGCACTAAAAATCCTTAAAAGGAAAGTTTATCTACCAAAAGAATGGCTACCAGAAACTGATTTAAATGAAATTACAGAAAAAAAGCTAATCGGCTATACTGTACTTGACATTAACTTTGGAAAATTAGGAGAAATTACCTACATAAATTCACAAACTTCACAACAATTAATTTATGTTGAAAAGCATGGAATAGAATTTTGCTTTCCTATGCACGAAAAATTTGTAAAAGGAATTGATCCAAAAGAAGGAATTATGGAAGTAGAAATTCCTGAAGAATTGTTAGACTTAAACTAACTCCTCCACAAAGTTAATCCCGTTTTCTTCTAACTCTTTTAACACAGGAATATAAATATCTTTAGTAGTAGGTATTTTTACTCCAATTGACTTTATCGCACCACTTAAAATTAATTTAGTTGCAATTGCAACTGGCAAACCAACTGTTTTAGCCATAGATGTATATCTTGGGTCATCACCAAAAACTAACAAAGAAGAATTTAATTTCTTTTGCTCTCCGTTTTGCACATATTCAAACTGATGCTGCATTACTATCATATCCTTTTCTACACTTCCTAAAGTCCATTTTTCCTCACAAATTTTTTGTAAAATCTGAGCGGGAGAAGCATTTTCTATTCCTACCTTATTTTCAGAGAATGCATTTAACCAAGCTATCTTTTGGAAAATAACTGAATCAGTAGTTAAGCTAAATTGTTTACATAATTTTTCCTCAACCGTTAAAGTATCATTAAAAGGTAAGAACATATTAATAAACTCTCTGTTAGTTATGCTTGCAGAATTTTCTAATTTATAAGTATCGTCAGTCATACCCAATTGTACAAAAACATTCCAAGCCTCTGAATATCCTTTTCTCCTCAATGTTCCTCTAAAAAGTGTAGGAATATCATCTAATCCGTAAGATTTTCTATAAGAAAGTGAATCTCTATTTGCGTAACCTTCAAACTCTCCTGCATCAAGCACTTCCATATGTTCAGTACGCTCAAACAAACTCGTATAAGGAATGTATTTATAATCACCATTCTCAATATATTGTGCAGTACCCTGCCCTGCTAATATTACATTTCTAGGGTTCCAAGTAAATTTATAATTCCAAGGGTTATTATCATAATCAGGATGTACTAAACCCCCACAAAATGATTTAAAAGAAGTAAGTTCCCCCCCATTTTCTTTAATTTCATCTATCACTTGCATTGCCGACATATGATCAATTCCTGGATCCAAACCAATTTCATTTAATAACAAAATTCCAGCTTGTTTTGCAGCCTCATCAAGCTCAGCAATTTCAGGAGAAACATAAGATGCCGTAACTAAGTTTTTACCTAATCGAACGCAATCCTTAGCTACCGTAATATGTAAACTTGCTGGCAGCATTGAAATAACAATATCAGCATTTTCTATTTCACTTTCTCTTTGCTTTTCATCCGTAACATTAAAGAAAGTTGCTTTACCATTATTATGATTTCCAACTGCCTGTTCAGCAAATTCTATAGAAAAATCAGCCACTGTAACTTGCCAATTATTAGCTGACGAATTATCCAACAAATACTTAATTAATGTTACTGCCGACCTGCCCGCTCCTATTACTAATATCTTTTTCATTTGTTTTATAAAATTAAATGGCTAAAGTATTATTTTTGCTTGACTAAAGAAAGTAAAATGACAACAGATAAATTTATGAATATCGCAATATTTTTTGCAGTAACAGCAGTTGCATTAGGAGCTTTAGGCGCTCATGCTTTAAAAGAAATTCTTACTGAAAACCAATTACATTCTTTTGAAACTGGAGTGAGGTATCAATTTTTTCATGCTCTAGCAATTTTATTTTTAGCATTAAATACTGAAAAATTTAATCCAAAACTGAATAGAAGTCTATATTTGATGACTACAGGAATTTGTTGTTTTTCTTTCTCTATCTACCTATTAAGTCTCCAGGGCATCTTAGGGTTTTCATTATCTTTTTTAGGACCGATCACTCCAATAGGAGGGCTATTGTTAATAAGTGCATGGATAATGTTATTCTTTAGCATTAAAAAACAGGGTTAATTTAATTGTATAAAGGATTAATCTTTACCTTTGCCTCCCATAAAACCAAAACGAAAAAACGATTATGACCGAAACAGGCAAGCGAGCTAACAATGCTACCATCTCTGATTTAGGAATAAAAAATGCAACTGCACACTGGAATTTATCTCCAGAGGAATTAGCAAGAATTGCAATTGAAAAAGGACAAGCAACTCTAACTTCTACTGGAGCAATCAATATTAACACAGGCGAGTTTACTGGCCGATCTCCAATGGATCGTTTTATTGTCCGTGATGCTATTACTGAAGAATCAGTTTGGTGGGGAGATGTTAACTTATCTTTTGACGAGAATAAATTTGACGCACTACACCAAAAAGTATTGAACTACTTAAGCGAGAAAGAGCTTTATGTAAGAGATGCTTATGCATGTGCTGATGAAAAATACAGAATGAATATTCGTGTAGTAAATGAATATGCTTGGAGTAATATGTTTGCTTACAACATGTTCCTAAGACCTACTGATACTGAAATTGAAAATTTTGATGCAGAATGGACTATCCTAAATGCACCAGGATTTATGGCAGATGCTGAAGTAGATGGAACTCGTCAGCATAATTTTGCTATATTAAACTTTACAAAAAAGATTATTCTTATAGGAGGAACTGGTTATACTGGTGAAATCAAGAAAGGAATTTTCTCTGCTTTAAACTTTATTCTTCCACATCAAAAGAATGTACTTTCAATGCACTGTAGTGCCAACACTGGTAAAGATGGTGATACTGCTGTGTTCTTTGGATTATCAGGAACAGGGAAAACTACCCTTTCGGCTGATCCATATAGAAACTTAATTGGGGATGATGAGCATGGTTGGAGTGGGGATACCGTATTCAACTTTGAAGGAGGTTGTTATGCAAAATGTCTTGACCTATCTGCTGAAAAAGAACCAGATATTTTTGCTGCTGTTAGGTCAGGAGCATTATTGGAAAATATCTCCTTTTTTGAAGGAACAAATGAGGTTAATTATGAAGATACTGCTATTACTCAGAATACAAGAGTAAGTTACCCAATTCATCATATTGATAAAATTGCAAAACCATCTTTAGGAAAGAATCCAAAAAATGTTTTCTTCCTTACAGCTGATGCTTTTGGAGTTTTACCTCCTGTATCTAAGCTAACTTCAGGGCAAGCAATGTATCACTTTATTTCAGGATACACAGCTAAGG
Source organism: uncultured Flavobacteriales bacterium (assembly GCA_905478765.1). GTDB lineage: Bacteria > Bacteroidota > Bacteroidia > Flavobacteriales > BACL11 > UWMA-0277. The sequence continues at coordinate 25,899 of CAJQJY010000010.1, read as the reverse complement.
TTGCAGGAACAGAAGCTGGAGTTACTGAACCGCAAACTACATTCTCAGCTTGTTTTGGTGCACCATTTATACCTTTACATCCAACAAAATATGCTGAAATGTTAGGCAATAAAATGCAAGAGCATAATGTAAACGTTTGGCTAATAAATACAGGTTGGTCAGGTGGTGTTTATGGTGTTGGGAAGCGTATCTCCTTGAAATACACAAGAGCTATGATTACAGCTATCCTAAATGGAGAATTGGAGGATGCAAAATATACAACTCATGAAGTATTTGGCTTACAAATGCCAACTGCCTGCCCCAATGTTCCTTCTAAGATTTTAAGCCCTAAGAATACTTGGACTGATAAAAATGCTTACAATTCGAAAGCTAATGAATTAGCTGATGCATTTAATAAAAACTTTACTCAGTTTGCAGAAAATGCAAATGATGAAATTTTAGATGCCGCACCTAAAAGCACAATAAAAAACTAATTGTATTAAAATAACAATAAAAAAAGCCGAGCAAATGCTCGGCTTTTTTATACTCTAAATTACTTCTTTACATCCTATCAGGAGCATTTACACCTAGTAAACTCATTGAAGTTTTAATAACTTCACCAACTTTAACCGATAAGCCTAATCGGAAATTAATCAATTCTTTACTTTCAGCAGTTAGTATAGCCGTATTCTGGTAGTAAGTATTGTACTCCTTCACTAAATCATAAACATAATTAGCCATCAATGCAGGGCTATAATTAGCTGCGGCCTCTTGTATAGTAGATGGGAATTCCATTAACTGCTTTATGATTTCTTGTTCATTATTTGTTATCTCAATAGATTTTGGTATTAACACCTCAGCAGTATACTTTCTTTGTAAGGATTGAATACGCGCATAAGTATATTGAATAAAAGGCCCAGTATTTCCATTAAAATCTACCGACTCTTCAGGGTTAAATAACATTCTCTTTTTAGGATCAACTTTTAGCATAAAATACTTAAGTGCTCCCATACCAACTATTTCATAAAGTTCATTTGCCTCTTCATCCGTCATACCATCTAACTTTCCTAGTTCCTTTGCTATACTTTTGGCTGTATCCACCATTTCCTGCATAAAATCATCTGCATCCACCACTGTGCCTTCACGTGATTTCATTCTACCAGAAGGTAAGTCAACCATTCCATAGGATAAATGATAACAGTTTTTTGCCCAGTCATAGCCTAGTTTATCAATGATTAAGAATAAAACTTTGAAATGGTAATCCTGTTCATTCCCTACCGTATATGCCATATTTGAAAAAGCAAAATCTTCATGTCTTTGTATGGCCGTACCAATATCTTGTGTCATGTAAACAGCTGTTCCATCCGAACGTAAAATGATTTTCTCATCTAATCCTTCAGCTGATAAATCTATCCATACTGACCCATCTACTTTTTTATAAAACACTCCTTTATCAAGGCCGATTTCTACTACCTTTTTTCCTAGCAGATAAGTATCGCTCTCATAATAGTTCTTATCAAAATCAACCCCCAATCTTTTATAAGTAACAGCAAAGCCAGCAAATACCCATTTGTTCATTTTCTCCCAAAGTGCTCTTACAGTCGGCTCTTTTGTCTCCCAACTCCTCAACATATCTTGGGCTTTCTTAAAGATAGGAGCTTCTTTTTCAGCTAGCCCTTTCTCCATTCCATCAGCAACTAAATCAGCAACTTCTTTTTTATAATACTTATCAAACTCCACATAGTATTTCCCCACCAAATGATCTCCTTTTATTCCAGAAGACTCAGGAGTTTCACCATTCCCATACTCCTGCCAAGCAATCATTGATTTACAAATATGAATTCCTCTATCATTAATGATTTGTACTTTTTTTACATTTTTACCACTTGCTTTAATAATTTCAGCAACTGAATAGCCCAAAAAATTATTTCGTAAATGCCCTAAGTGAATTGGCTTGTTAGTATTTGGTGATGAATATTCTACTAAATAAGTAGGTGCGTTTTCATCAGCTTTTACTACTCCATAATCATCAGTATTATAAGCGGCAACAAATTGATTGTACCAATATTCTTGCGTAATTTCTAAATTCAAGAATCCTTTTACCACATTAAAATCAGCAACCTCAGCAACCTTTTCTTTCAGATAGTTTCCTATTTCTTCAGCTGTTTGCTCAGGTCCTTTTTTTGAAGCTCTCAACAATGGAAATACTACCAAAGTAATATCTCCCTTAAAATCCTTTCTTGTTTTTTGAAATTGAATACTTTGTTCAGTTGATGAATACAATTCAGCTAAACATTTTTCTATTTCCTGTTTTAAAATTTCTTCTATCATTACTTTTGTTTTGGTAAAAATATTTCTGCCATCATACATCTTGCACTACCGCCACCACACGCTTCAATAGTATCTAATGAACTATACAAAATAGGGCAATGTTTTTCAATAGCTATTTTTTGTTCTTCTGTTAGGCTACTATAAGCCGATTTAGACATCACAAGGTAAGGCTTATCCCCCATTACTTGCAACATATTTCCTGCAAATCTATGCTTTTGAACTTCAGTAATCTCAATAATTTCTTTTCCTGTTTCTGTAAGCGCTTCTAACACATGCTCTCTTTCAGCTTCATCATCAATGGTATCCAAGCAAATTACAACAAAAGTATCTGCCACACACATCATTACATTAGTATGGTAAATTGCCATACGCTCACCCTCTACATCTTGGTTGGCCGTAAAGCATATTGGACGATAACCAAACTCTTCACAAAACTGCATTACGGCAATCTCATCCGTACGGATAGAAATAGCAGCATAACAAATCATATTTACATGATCCATCACCATGCTACCTGTACCCTCCAGATACTTATCGTGCTCTTCAAATTCAGTAAAATCCTTTATTCCCTCAATAGTAAAACCATATTCATCAACTAGAGTAATAAAGATATCCTCCCTTCTTTCATCTCTCCTATTTTCAGCACACATAGGATACAGTCCTATCATAGCATTACTATGGAATGAAACCCAATTATTAGGGAAAATAGAATCTGGAGTATCGGGATATTCTGTATCCCCAATTACAACCACATTCACTCCTACATTTCTTAATTTATCTACAAATGTATTAAACTCATTTAACGCTTTTTCTTGGGTTTGTTCATCCGTTAAATTATTTAATACCTGCTGATAATAATTATTGACAGCAGTTTGCTCATTGTACCTAAAGCCTACCGGCTTTATCATCATTATTGAATTTGTAATCTGTTTCATCTATCTAATCTCTAATTAATGGCATTGTTGAACATCTTAAAAGCCCTTCCATTTTTGCTATCTCGGCATAAGGAACTTCTTCTAATGTAAACCCTCTTTTTCTTAATTCAGCATTTAATCTTACAAATCCTTTTTCAGAAATAATTACCTCTTCTGAAATTGAAAATATATTTGAATTCATATTATACATTTCTTCTTTATCTACTTCAATTATATTTTCCTCACCAAAATAAGTTACTAAAAACTCAACATCTGCTGAATACTTAAAACCTGCCTTATAAATAATAGCCATATTTTTTCCTAAAGGCTGAAAACAACAATCCAAGTGCAATGCATTTTCTCTTGGGTCAATATCCGATTTGTTGAGTTCAAAACCTTTCACTATTTTATTTGGAAAAGTCTCAGTCAAAAAATCAAGTCCAGTTTTATTGGTGCGAGCAACTGTATATTTATCAAAATCCTCCTTTTCAGAATATCCAACAAAAATATAATCATTCCAAGGCATTATATCGCCACCTTCTGCCCTAGCCTCAATTGGCATTTTTATTTTGTTTTCCTCAGAAATTTGGGAAAACACATTACTAATTGCATCAACTTCTTTTGCTCTATCTTCAATAATATTTGGTAAAATCAACTTATCCTCAATTGCAAAAGCAATATCTCTACTAAAAATCTGATTCAATCCTTTAATATTTTCTGGACGATAAACTTTTACATCATACTTTTCAAACACAGAAACTAAAGCATTCATTTCTAAAATACAATCATCATTTGAAGGGAAAGTCCCATCAACTACATGCTCCCTTGATTTTGGATCATAGCAATCCTCCAACTTAGGAATACCACCAAAATCATCAGCAATACCAACAACAACAGCTTTTAAAGTTGCAGTTTCGTTATGTATATTTATCTTAAACATTTCGTATGCAAATTTAATGTTTTATACTATACAGCAAACATTGTTTTAACTTTAACATTTATTAACAATATAATGCTAAAACATATGTTATTACTAGCATAAAAAAAGTACAATTCATTTGTATTTTTGATGAATATATGGCAAAAACTAATTTAAAAGTAAAAAAATCTAAGAAGATAGATTGGGGGAAAATCAAAGCTCCTTTTCTTGACTCTAATAATCAGAAAATATTTGCAACTATACTTGTACTCGTATCAGTACTTATGATTATTGCTTTTATTTCTTATTTACTAGATTGGAAGTCTGATGACAGCATCCTTACATCAGAAGGATATACCATTTTTAATAATAACACTAACAATCAAATTGGAGGATTAGGAGCTCAACTTTCTCACAGACTGATAAAGCTTTGGTTTGGATTATCTGCTCTATTTATACCTCTAGCCATTTTACTTAGCGGATTAAAAATCCTTGGATTTAATAAAGTTAAACTAAGTAAGTTTATTTTCAACAGTATACTAGGAATGATTATTGTACCCGTATTTATTCGTCATTTTTTTGGCGGATTAATAACGGCTGGTGGAATTGGAATATTTGTAAATGAACTGCTTAATCAAGCAATTGGAGGAATTGGAACTTCTCTCCTTTTACTGACTTCATTAGTGCTTTATCTTGTTTTAACTTTTGATATTACATCAGAAAAATTAAGCAGTTTTATTGAAAAGATAAAACCTAAAAAGAATGATGAAACGCAAGAGGAAGAAGTAACTACAGTTTTTAATGAACAAACAACTGCGCCTGTTTTAGAAGAAACTACAATAGAAACAATTAGTGAAACAACTGAGCCAATTTCAAATCCATTAGAACCCACTTTAGTTACACCTCAAGTTGAGCCACAAAAAGAAGAAGAAAAGGAAGAGATAGGTATGGAAGTAAGTGCGGGTGAGACAGAAGAAATACTAAGCAAAACTGAGATCGAGAAGAAATTAGAAGAATTAGGTGATTATGACCCAACCCTTGAATTGTCTAAATTCAAAATGCCAGGCATGGATTTATTGAACGATTATGGAGGTAATAAAATTGAAATTGATAAAGATGATTTGGAGAACAATAAAAATAGAATTGTTGAAACTCTTGGGCATTACAAAATTGGAATTGCATCAATATCAGCAACTGTAGGTCCAACAATTACACTTTATGAAATTGTACCTGTAGCTGGCGTAAGAATCTCTAAAATTAAAAACTTAGAAGATGATATTGCCCTAAGCTTAGCTGCTGAAGGAATAAGAATCATAGCTCCAATACCTGGCAAAGGAACTGTAGGTATTGAAGTTCCAAATGCAAAGAAAAACACAGTTTCTATGCTGGAAGTGTTACAGTCAGAGAAATTCCAAAACAGCAAAATGGACTTACCAATTGCTTTTGGAAAAACCATTTCAAATGAAACCTATGTAGTGGATTTGGCAAAAATGCCCCATCTACTTATGGCTGGAGCAACTGGGCAGGGGAAATCAGTAGGGCTAAATGCAATTTTAGCATCTTTACTTTACAAAAAGCATCCCTCACAAGTTAAGTTTGTATTGGTTGACCCTAAGAAAGTAGAACTTACTCTTTTCAATAAAATTGAACGTCACTACTTGGCAAAATTGCCAGGAGAGGAAGATGCAATTATTACGGACACCAAAAAAGTTGTAAATACAGTAAATTCATTATGCATTGAAATGGATGAACGATACGAGCTTTGTAAAATTGCTCAATGCCGTAACATCAAGGAATACAATACTAAGTTTATAAACAGGAAATTAAATCCAAATAATGGGCACAGATACATGCCTTATATTGTATTAGTTATTGATGAGTTTGCTGATCTTATTATGACTGCAGGAAAAGAAATTGAAACTCCTATTGCTAGGCTAGCACAATTGGCTCGTGCTATTGGCATTCATTTAATTGTTGCAACACAAAGACCATCAGTAAATGTTATTACTGGACTTATTAAATCAAACTTCCCAGCTAGAGTTGCATTTAGAGTTTCTTCTACAACAGACTCTAGAACAATTATGGACAGTAAAGGTGCTGAGCAGTTAATTGGTATGGGTGATATGCTTATTTCAACAGGAAATGATTTAACCCGTTTGCAATGTGCATTTATTGACACACCTGAGGTAGAGAAAATATGTGAGTTTATTGGTTCTCAAAGAGCTTACCCTGATGCTCATTTATTACCAGAATATGAAGGAGAAGCTGATGCTGTTGGTTCAACAGCTGATTTAGATGATAAAGATGCACTATTTGAAGATGCAGCAGCAGTTGTAGTAAAACATCAATCAGGATCAACTTCACTCATCCAAAGGAAATTAAGATTAGGATATAACCGGGCAGGAAGAATTATTGACCAACTTGAAGCTGCAGGAATCGTTGGTCCTTTTGAAGGAAGTAAAGCAAGACAGGTATTAGTTAGAGATGAAGTCACTCTTGAAGAATTATTAAGAAATTTAGTAAACAATGAATAAAATAACAACAATCTTATTATTAGCAATTAGCTCAACATTATATGCACAGGACCCATTAGCAAAAGAAGCACTTGATAAACTGAGGTCAACTACTAAATCTTACAAAAATATGACTATTGGTTTTGATTTTATTATTGAAAATAAGAGCCAAAATATTAAAGAAACTCAGCAAGGAATTTTGGTATTACAAGAGGATAAATTCATACTAGAAATGGATGCTCAAACAATAATAAATAATGGAGAAAGTCAATGGGTATATTTATCTGATATGAATGAAGTACAAATAATGGAACATGATCCTGAGGAAGAAATGACTCCAAATAAACTCTTTACTATTTATGAAAACGGATATAAATACACTTATATTGGTGCAAGTTCAGTACAAGGAAAAAGATTACAGCTTATTGATTTATTTCCGGAAGAAAGCGGTGATTTTATGAAAATTAACATTGCTATTGATGCTGTCAAAAATGAAATTTATCGCATTAGAATGCACGATAAAAACGGTGGAACTTATACTTATCTAGTTAATAGTTTTAAAAGCAATACCAAAACAAAACCTTTTTACTTTGATAATGAAAAACACCAAGGAGTTGAAGTGATTGACTTGAGGTAGTTACCTTATCAAAGTAACCAATCCATTTTCTTTTCTTACTGCACCTAGTTCATCAGTAATGAGTAATACCCAACTATAAACACCAGTAGGAGCACCTTTTCCACCCCATTGTTCTAAGACATCAGTAGTTTCAAATATTTTATCTCCCCATTGGTTATAGATTATAAACTGATAACTTTGATACTTCTCCATTCTCCAACCACTTGGCCCAAAAGAATCATTATTACCATCATCATTAGGTGTAAATGCAGTTGGCACATGCACAACATAATCATAATAAACTTTTATATATTTTTGAATAGAATCAATACATCTATTATCATCTGCTACTGTGAGCCATACCTCATGTATTCCTGGGTCATAAAAAGAAAGCGCTGGATTTTCATCAAGAGAGGTAGTAGTGTCATTAAAAGTCCATAAAATTGGAGTAGCATTTAATGAAGTATTTGTAAAACTTACTTGCGGGTACAAAGTAGAAACAGTAAAAGGATTATAAGTAAAATTAGCTTCAGGGTTTCCGAAAATTGTAAAATCCTTTGCAATAGAATCTTTACAAGAAATATCAGAAATCGCGACAAAAGAAACTGAATAATCTCCCATATCATTAAAAATATAACTCGTACTATCATCGTATAAAATTACTCCATTATCCAAATACCAACTATAATTCATAACAGCCAAAGTATCTAATACTGATTTATTTACAAATGATGTTGGATTCCCAATACAAAATCCGTCTATTGTAAAATCTACATTTAGATTTTCTTCGACCAAAACATCAATTGAATTCGTATTAACTGAACAACCATAGTTATCCATTACAGTTGCAAAATAATTTCCACTCTCTGTAATATTATTTAAAATGTTATTAACCCCATTATTCCAAGCAAAGATTGATTCAACAGTATTCAGTTGCAAATCAACATTATTACCTTTACAAAAAGTAAGAGGTCCTAGTGCTATAATATCTGCAGTAGGTAAATCATGAATTTCTACCATTACACTATCAAAACCAAAACACCCATCTTGATTTGTTTCTTGAACAACCAACTTGAACACTCCTGCATTATTAAGTTTAATAGTGATAAGTTCCGTTCCGTTTCCTGAAATAATTGTAGCAATAGAGCTATTTTGAATATTCCAATCATAAACCGATCCAGATGTTGCTGGAATACCAAAATCATGAGAATCTCCCAAACAGAGATGTACCAAATTTTGTGCATTCATTCCAAATACATATGCAAAAAATAATAATATGACTAACCCCGTTTTACGCAATATTAATTATGGAATATAGGACCTGTTGCTGGAGTTGTATAAATTAAAACATTTTGTGATTGTGTATCAGGACAAACGCCTGTTGTAGAATACTCAACCGTGTAAGAAATACCTGAAAGTCCACCTGTAATTTCTCCAGTTAAAGAATTAATAGATTCTCCTCCAATTGGCATGGGGTTAAACACAAAGCTACCTCCTACAGTTGCAATAGCCGTTGCTGAATTTACTGATCCTACACAATGATCTGTCAAAACAAATGAAGCATCATCTAAATTATTAACTGTTACAGTTTCTATTGAATAATCAGGGCAAACTCCAGCTGTTATATATTCTACTGAATATGATATTCCTGTAACTCCCCCAGTTATTTCTCCTGTAGTTGCGTTAATTGTTTCTGTACCTGTCGGCAATGGATTAAAATTAAAAGTACCCCCTGAAGTAATAATTGCAGTTGCTGAATTTGCAGCACCCTCGCAATAATCTGTTAATACAAAAGCAGCATCATCTAAATTATTAACTGTTACAGTTTCTATTGAATAATCAGGGCAAACTCCAGCTGTTATATATTCTACTGAGTATGATGTTCCTGCAACTCCCCCAGTTATTTCTCCTGTAGTTGCGTTGATAGTTTCTGCGCTTGTCGGCAATGGATTAAAAGTAAATGCACCCCCTGAAGTAATAATTGCAGATGCTGAATTTGTAGCACCCTCGCAATAATCTGTTAATACAAAAGTAGCATCATCTAAAGGATTTACATTTACAGATTGTAATGAGTTGTCAGGGCAAACTCCAGATGTAATATGCTCAATCTGATAAGTGTTTCCAGCAATACCTCCTATTATCTCACCTGTTGTAGTATTTATTGTCTCTCCTGCTGTTGGTAGTGGATTAAAATTAAATGCACCCCCTGCAGTAATAATTGAAGTTGCTGAGTTTGCAGATCCCTCGCAATAATCAGTTAATATAAAAGTAGCATCATCAATCATGTTCAAAGTTACATCAACTGTTTTTGGTAAACCTGCACACCCATTTGCATCTGTTTCAGTGACAGTTAACGTATGAGGACCACCAGCTACCATATTCCAATCAATAGTAATTGCATCAGAACCTTGACCTGTAATAATTGTACCTCCAGAATTCAATACCCATTGGTAATTTGATGTTGGATTTGATGGATTTAATAAATAGGGTTCAGTTGATCCAATACAAACCAATTGAGTTGGTGATGTATTTGTTTGAGCAATAATTGTAGTGCTCACTAAAAACAACATACTTAGTGTAATTATTTTTAAAAATTTGCTTTTTGTTTTCATAATATTTTATTTTTAGTTGTGACTTATTGGCTGAGTTGTAGTTATAGGGAAAATTATAATATCTACAGTATCTATTGCTATACACCCATTATTATCAGTAAAATTAACAGAATATGTAGTAGAGTTTGTTAATCCATTAGCAAAGACTGGGTTTTGAATATTTGGATTTATAAAATCTGATGCTGGAGTCCAATAATAAGTTCCTGAAACACTTCCATTTGCCGTCAGATTATTTGGTAAAAATCCATTACATATAGCTTGATTAGCACTCGCAATTACTGAAAGTTGCGCATTAGATGAAATTGTAAAATTTTCAATTGTTAAACACCCATTATCATCAGTAATACTTACTGTATAATTTCCAGCAGATAATGCATAAATACTATCTGTAATTTGACCTGTAGACCATAAATAAGTAGCATTGACATTGGGGTTATTTAAAACTATAGAATAATCCTCAGTTGCTCCGAACCAAGGATTTACCCAACTTCCCACAAAAGGAGATTCACAAGGGCCTATATCATTAGGAGTGGTAAAATCATAAGTACTTTGACAAACAATTCTCATTCTTGTAGGGCCATAAGCTCCAGTTGTTGGGACATTAAATGAAAGTGGTACTAATACCCCAGCTGATGTCTGAACTGGTATTATTCCAATATCTTCACCAGGATCATTAAAATCACCATCAATATTAAAATCTATAAAAACTTTAGCGCCCCCTAGATAGGAGTTGGTGCCAGATAAATCGCCTAATGTAACATTAACTGTATAAGATTGGTTTTCAGTAATGTCAGCATACATAGATGCAGTATAATCTTCATAAAAATCATTAACTCCTCCAGAATTATTAGTGATGGAATTATTATCACCACTTAATTGTACTTCTTCAATAATTGTTGCTGGCTGTGTAGAATTAGATGGATTAGATGCACAGTAAGTTAGCATAGAGACAGTACCTGTTGGTGTTAAAGCAGCTTGAAGATCAATACTTGCATTACCATCTGAAGAGTCAAAACAAGATGCATCATTAGTATTAAGCACATAAACTAAAGTAGATGCCTCATTAATAATAATATTTAAATTAGATGTACAACCTGTAGCATCAGTTGCAATAACATTATATGATCCAGCAATTAAATTATTTATTGCAGCTGTAGTTGCACCATTAGACCAAAAATAAGTAAATGGGGTAATTCCAGAAGAAATATTTAAGGATATACTGCCATCAGAAGAACCATAGCAACTTATAGGAGAAGTATTACTAGTAATCTGTATTTCTAACGGCTCATTAATATTATTATTATTTAAAGCTGCAGAACACCCTACAGCATCAGTAACAATAACGTCATATGAACCAACACTTAAATTATTTATTGCAGCTGCAGTTGCACCATTAGACCAAGAATAAGTAAATGGACTAACTCCTGAAGAAACATTTAAAGATATACTACCATCAGAAGAACCATAGCAACTTATAGGAGAAGTATTACTAGCAATCTGTATTTCTAACGGCTCATTAATAATAATATTATTTAAAGCTGCAGAACAGCCTGCAGCATCAGTAACAATAACATCATAGGAACCGACAGTTAAATTATTTATTGCAGCTGTTACAAAACCATTAGACCAAGAATAAGTAAATGGACTAATACCTGAAGAAATATTTAAAGATATACTACCATCAGAAGAACCATAACAAGTTATATCTGAAGAATTATCAAGTATTGAAATATTATTATTTATTGGTATTGAATTGCCATTATATACTGAATAAGAAGGATCAGTACAGCAGCTTCCATTATTCCAACCTCCTGTCTGACAATCACCAAGTACATTTAAATCAATTGATAAATCCTCAGCAGTACAAGAATTTCCTACTACTAACTGAAAACTTAATGTAAAGGGTCCAGTTGAAGAGGTTCCCCAATTAGCATTCCCATTATTTTGAAATCGATATCCAGGACCAAAATTCAATCCACTTGGGTAAGTATTTTGAGTATCCCATATCCATGAACCTCCTGAACCTCCAGGATTAGCAGGTGCTGAAACAGGAGAGATTGATGACCAACCGACACCATAGTCAATATCAAAAGCAATTATCCAGTTAATATTAAGTTGAGTGAAACTAGTTAAAGTATAAGTAACCGTAACAACTTGCCCGGCAGAATAAGGACCAGCAGGAGACATTGTTGCAGTTTGGGAGCCAACACATTGACTTCTTACTTGAAAAACTAGAAGAACTAATAATATTATAACAATAATTCTTTTCAATAATTTTTGATTTTTATTTATTAACGGCTAATAAATATTTTAGTTGCAAGAAAGTATTAGTTTAAAACTTATATAAAAAAAATAATATAACATCTAATAGGGTTTTGCTACAAACTTACAAAAAAAAAATTAATTCACAGGGACTAACTCATAATCAGAATAATGAAAAAGAGGAGTTAATGTATTTTGTTTAAAACCAAATGAATTTTGTTTAAACTCATAAACATTAGAATTACCACAAAAATGCATAATAATATCATAAGCTATTTTAGTATATTTTCGTTCGTTAGTCATATATTCTAGCTCAAAAATTTTAAGAAACCGTAAATCATAATTCGTTGAATAATCAACACTTCTAGAATTTAAAATATGAACATCCAGTTCCATTAAATTTGTAATATCTAAGTTATCAAAACCTTTAACTGATTCAAAAGCAAAAACTGTAGAGATTGAATCAATACTACCAATAGATCCTAGCATTTTACTAATAAATGCTTTATTTGAAGAAAGCAACATGACATTTTGTTCTTCAGTAAAAAACTTTCTAATAGAATCTACATTAGTATTCTTAACTTGGAAAACTGAGACTTCCTTTCCAGCAGTATTAAACAAGTGTTTAACATATGCTGAAAGTCCTTTTTCCTTTTTATCATGAAATAGAATAATTCGTTCATCTTTCTTGTTTGCTAATAAATAATTAGTTAGAATTTCAGTTTGCAATTTATTAGAAGGTGCAATTTGATAAACAGCAGGATATTTACTAATCGCTTTAGTATTTATTGACAAAGGAGCTATCAGCACTTTAGAAGTATCTTTACCATATTTTTTACATAAAATCTGAAAAAACTTAGAATACAAAGGACCAATAATAACATCCATATTATTTAATCTATTAGAGTAAATAATCTTACGTACTTCTAAAGTATCTTGGTTGGTATCAAAAGTATGTAAAACTATATTTCTACCAGCCCTCCTTAAAGAATCTAAAGCTAATTCAACTCCTATATGAAACGATAAAGCTGTTTTTGATTTCTCATATAAAATATTAGGAATCTCTAAAGTATCCTTATAGTTATTAAACATGGTATCATTCTTAACTAAATAGTAAGGCATTAAAAGTGCAATATTTGTAACTGATGGATTATTATCAATTGCAACCTCATCAACTATTAACTTATTTACTGAAAAAGCTTTCTCATCAACCTTATTTAAATAAATTGGAATATATAAAAGTTGATTGTAAAACAAACGCTTATTCAATTCATTCGCATTCTTTATGGCAGAAGTTTTTACATTATGAAGCTTTGCAATTTTTTTAAGAGATTCTCCTCCTTTTACAAAATGCTCAACAAAATTTTTACCAGAAAAAATAATAGTATCATATGTCTGTGCAGAAGTTTGTACATAAAATAAAATAAAAAATGTAAATACTATGTTCTTAATTATTCCCATTCAATAGTTGCAGGTGGTTTTGATGAAATATCATAAACTACACGGTTAATTCCTTTTACTTTATTAATAATATCATTAGATACTTTTGCTAAAAAATCGTAAGGTAAATGCACCCAATCAGCAGTCATTCCATCAGTTGATTCTACTGCCCTAAGAGCAACTGCATTTTCATAAGTTCTTTCATCACCCATTACACCAACTGATTGAACAGGTAAGAATATTGCACCTGCTTGCCATACTTTATCATACAAGCCAGATGATTTTAATGAGGAAATGAAAATATGATCTACTTCTTGTAAAATTCTTACTTTTTCTTTTGTAATATCGCCTAAAATACGAATTGCCAATCCAGGACCAGGGAAAGGGTGTCTTCCCAAAAGCTCCCCATCAATACCCATTGATTTACCAATTCTTCTTACCTCATCTTTAAATAATGTCTTTAAAGGTTCTACAATTTGCAACTTCATATAGTCAGGTAATCCACCAACATTGTGGTGCGATTTTATAGTTTGGGAAGGACCTCCATTTACTGAAACTGACTCAATTACATCAGGATAAATAGTGCCTTGAGCCAACCATTTTACATCTTTAATTTGGTTTGCTTCAACATCAAACACATTAATGAACATAGCCCCAATTGCTTTACGCTTTTTCTCAGGGTCAGATAATCCAGCTAATACATCATAGAAACTATCTTTTGCATCCACTCCTTTTACTTTCAATCCCATTCCTTTATATTGCTCTAACACACTTTCAAATTCGTCCTTTCTTAAGAGACCATTATCAACAAAAATGCAGTATAAATTTTCGCCAATTGCTTTATGTAAAAGCACAGCAGCGACAGTAGAATCTACTCCACCAGATAAACCAAGAACAACTTTATCATTTCTAATTTTTGCTTTTAAATCAGCAACTGTTTCATCAACAAAAATTGCAGGAGTCCAATCTTGTGAGAAACCACAGATACCAACTAAGAAATTCTTTAGAATAGTACTACCCTCTTTTGAATGATAAACCTCAGGATGAAATTGTAAAGCATAAGTTTGCTCACCAACAATCTCATAAGCAGCAACTTTTACATCACGTGTTGAAGCTATAACTTTATAACTAGAAGGGATAGTAGCAATAGTATCACCATGGCTCATCCAAACTTGAGAATCAGTAGGAACTTGCTTCATTAAAATACTATCAGTATCAACAAAAGAAAGATTAGCACGACCATATTCCCTAGTATTTGAAGGCAAAACTTCACCTCCAAACTCATGTGCCAGATGCTGTGCACCATAACAAACACCAAGCAAAGGCAACTTGCCTTTTATAGCACTTAAATCAGGTATTGGAGCATTTTCTTCACGAACAGAGTGAGGAGAACCAGATAAAATAACAGCTTTCCAACTCCCATCTATCTCAGGCATTTTATTGTAAGGATGTATCTCAGAATAAATATTTAACTCTCTTACTCTTCTAGCAATAAGTTGAGTGTATTGCGATCCAAAATCTAAGATTAGTATTTTTTCGTGTTGCATTTAGCTGTTATTTTTTAGTATGACAAAACTACAAAATTTGTATCCAGAGGGTCAAAATTATCTTTTAACATTACAATAAATTTTTCCCCATCTTTTAAATAGAATGGAATAAAATTATCAAAGCGTTCCTGTAGACAATTTTTAGGCAATAATTGATGCTTTATTTTTGAAATAGTATTTAGAGCATTTTCATGTTTTTGCTTTTCCAACCTTATTAACTTTTGCTCCAATTTTTCGAATGATTTTAATTGCTTTTGGTGGCTTGCATTAATACTAGCTTGCAAACCCTTATCATTCGTTTTTAAATGTACTTTATTGTACAATTCTTTTAACTCCCTTTTTTCAACATCTAAAGTAATATCCTCTTTAGAATTAGACAAAACGTATTGTTTTTTTAACTCATCAATAGCCGAAAATAAATCTTTTATTTCAAATCCTAAACTTTCAATTTTTTGGCTTTGTTTATCATCAATTAACATTGCAGAATTTCTTAAAACAAGTATAGGGAAAGGAATATTTTCTTGCTTAAAAGCAGTTTTAAGCTGCATCCAATAAGCCACCTCAGCACCTCCTCCAATGTAAGCAATATTAGGAAGTATTGTTTCCTGATATAAAGGTCGTAATAACACATTAGGACTAAAATTTTCAGGATTTTCCTCTATTTCTTTTTGGGAAATCTCTCCTTTAATCAATACCCTATTACCCTTAGTTAATTTAAAGAAATTGATATCCCTAACAAATGCTTGAACTTTATAATCCTTTGCTAAACTTTTAGAATTTTGTTTAATAGCAGTAACAAAACCATTTTGTAAAACATCCTTTTTTATAATGGGAACAAACTTCTTTTTTAGTTTTTTATCATCACCATCAATAATTACAAGCCCAAATTTACCAAAGAGTTCATTTACCAAAAAACGAGTAGCATCAGCTAAATTTTTATGTTTTAGATATGCAATTTCAAAAATGGAAACTAATTTTTTAGCATTTTCAGTTTCTCCTAACATCTCTTTTAACTCCACTAAAACACTTTCAAAACTATCTAAACTCATGCTACCCACTGCACCAGTTTCCTTATTGTCCCATGCTATTTTTTTTCCAAATAAATTAATATGGTTTATCTCCTGAAAATCATGATCCTCAGTAGCCATCCAAAAGGTAGGAACAAAATTATTTTGAGGATATTTTTCTTTTAATTGTTCAGCAAGATTAATGGTTGAAACAATCTTATAAATAAAATATAAAGGACCCGTAAACAAACACAATTGATGCCCAGTTGTTACCGTAAACGTTTCTTCTGATTGCAATAAATTAATATTGCTTTTTGATGCAATAGTAAGAGGGAATTTAAAATTCTGTTCTTTTAAAACTTTAACTAAAACTCCTCTATCAATAGTATGGTTTTTCTTCTCAGTAATTTGTTTTTTAAAATTACTAAGGACTGGAAAGTGATTTACAAAAGGTATTAATTTCTTATCTTCATTAACGTAATCAATAAGTAGTTTAGAGTAACTATTAGTAGTTTGATATGGAAGGCTAGTTAATTCCAAATCTTACTTCTTCATTATAAACCCACCAGCAATCAAATCATTACCCTCATAAATTGCAGCCGATTGCCCTGGAGCTATACCCTCCACTTTTTTATGGAAAAGCACTTTTAGGTTTTCGCCTTCATTAGTAATAGTAGCCATCTCTCCTTTATGTTTATATCTCACTTTTAATACATATTCCTTACCATCTTCAATCTTATCATATTTAAGGTAATTTACATTTCTGATGTACATTTCTTGCTTTTGCAAATCTTCTTTAGTACCAACAGTTACTGTATTATCCTCTGGGTTAATGCCAATAACAAAAGTAGGGTTTTTGCCTAATGAAATCCCAATTTTTCTTTGCCCAATAGTGTAAAAAGGATAACCATCATGCGTACCAACCACCTCACCAGAAATGGTAATAAAGTTTCCTCCCTTCACTTTTTCCTCCAAGCCCTCTACCCTTCTTTTCAAAAATCCTCTGTAATCATTATCAGGTATAAAGCAGATATCATAACTCTCGTTTTTCTCAGCTAATGCTTTATATCCTCTATCCAAAGCCATTTGCTTTATATCCTTTTTATGATATTCTCCCATAGGGAAAATGGTTCTTTTAAGACACTCCTGCGTTACCCCCCAAAGTACATAAGATTGATCCTTACTTTCATCCAATCCTTTTGATACAACAAACCTACCTTCCATCTCACGAACCTGTGCGTAATGCCCAGTCGCTATAAACTCACAGTTAAGCATATCTGCCCTTTTTAACAGAGCCTCCCACTTAATGTGAGTATTACAAAGTACACAAGGGTTAGGTGTTCTTCCAGCCATATATTCCTCAACAAAATTATCAATAATAAAACCTTTAAACTCATCACGAATATCCAAAATAGTATGAGGAAAACCACAATCCACAGCTAATTGTCTTGCATCATTTATAGAATCCAAACTACAACAACCCGTTTCTTTTTTACTTCCTCCTGAGCTTTCATAATCCCAAGTTTTCATAGTTAAACCAATTACTTCATAACCTTCCTCATGTAGTAATAGTGAGGCCATTGTACTATCAATACCTCCACTCATTGCCATTAAAACTTTACCTTTACTCATTGTAATTAATTATTGTATCCGTAACTCCTTCCTCATTAAAATATTCCCAAACTCCAACTTTTAAATCATCAGTGTATTTTCCTTTATAATACACCTTTCCATTCGGATGATAATAAGTTTGTTTTCCATCTCTTTTACCCTGATTATAAGCACTCTGCATTTTTAATGTTCCATCCATAAAAAACTGCTCCCACTTGCCATCTAAAACATCTTTGTTCCAACTTTTAATCTCATAAATTGAGCCTTCATAATAGTAAGTTTTAGTTGTTCCATTCAATTTTCCTTCCTTGTATTCTTCACTCATAATTAAAAGACTATCCCTATTATAATAATTCCAAGTACTATCTTTTAATTCATTTACATATAAACCTGAAGCTTGCAATTCTCCACCTTTATAAAAGATATGAGATGCAGCAGCTGTTCCATTATGAAAGAACTTTTTTTCAGCTAGCAACTCACCTGAAGTTTGATAATAGTAAAATAAACCCTGAGGTTTATCATCTTTGAATTGACCTCTGTACCTTAAATTACCATTTTTGTAAGTTTTAGTCCAAATACCTTGTTTTTTACCACTAGCATCTAACTCATTAACTGATTGAGAAAAAGCTAAAAATGGCAACAACATTGATAGTAAAAGTAATTTTTTCATAAAATGATATTTTGGCAAAGATAGGTTAAAAAGTAAAGATTACTTATTAACTGAAATCATTAATTCATCCACTCCATCAACAAAGGATTTCCAAGAGAATCTTTCTTTTTCTTTAAAGGTATTTAATGAAAACTCTTCCTCTCTATTATTTTTATAAAAATCTATAATACAATCTGCTACAGCTGTAGGATTTTGTGAAGTTACATATCCCACTTTATTATGTGGAACAATTTCAGCCAACCCACCCACATCAGTAACTAACATTGGCCTATCAAAGGAATATGCAATTTGTGTTACTCCACTCTGAGTTGCAGTTTTGTAAGTTTGAGTTATCATATCGCAAGCACAGAAGTAATCTTTCACTTTATTAGATGAAATAAAGTTACTTTTAAGAATAATATTATCGGAAATTTCAAGCTCATTAATCAAATCCAAATACTCTTGTTTGCTATCATAAAACTCACCTGCAATAACCAATTTTACTCCTAATTCTTTAATACGATTATCAGCCATTGCTTTTAGCATTAAACCCAAGCCTTTATATTTACGAATAAAGCCAAAAAACAACAAGTGTTTATCATTAACATTAAGTCCTAAATTTTTTATTGCTGTATTTTTATCAATTTTTTTACCAAAAATATTATAAATAGGATGAGGAATAAACTTTTTAGAAGTAGAGGGGATAAATTTGTTTAAGTCATCCAAAACAGATTCAGAAAGGGATAAAAAAGCATCACAACTTTTAACAAAATAGCGAGTAAACAAAGTATCTCCAATCCTTTTTTCATGAGGAAATACATTATCAGTAATTGCAAGAATCTTAATTTTAGAATTCAACAAACGAGCAATAGAACCCAAACAAGGAGCCATAAAAGGCAACCAATATCTTATAATAACCAAATCGGGTTTTTCAGTATTAATCTTACGAGCAACTTTTACCCAATTAAAAGGATTTACAGAATTGATAAGTGTTTTTATTTTCAATTCTTTTGGCGTTTTCCCACTTTCGTACTGTGTAGTGCCTGGAAATAAAAAACCTGGATATTGAAGGGTAAAAGAATAAAGCGTTACATCATCTCCTCTTTTGTAATATTCTTGCGCTAAAGCATTATTAAAATTGGCTATTCCCCCTCTAAAAGGAAAAGCAGGTCCAATAATAATGACTTTTTGTTTTGGCAAAATCTAAACTTCTTTTTCTACTTGATAATTATTTCTATCATAAGCATTTCGTGATATCATTTCAGCAATAAAACCTGCTAAAAAAAGCTGAACACCAATAATTTGTGCTGTAAGTGCAATGTAAAAACCTGACATATTTGCAATGTTTTTTGCAGGAATACCAGAGAACATAGCATATAATTTTGCGCCTCCAATATAAATAAACAAACCAAAACCAAGCAAAAACATTAAGCTCCCCAACACCCCAAAAAAGTGCATTGGTTTTTTGCCAAATCGACTAACAAATGTAATAGTCATTAAATCCAAAAAACCATTTACAAAACGCTCCAAACCAAATTTAGTAACGCCATATTTTCTGCTTTGATGCACTACAACTTGTTCCGTGATGTTTGAAAACCCAGCCCATTTTGCTAATACAGGAATATACCTGTGCATTTCGCCATGAACCTCAATAGATTTTACAACCGTATTTTTATAGGATTTAAGTCCGCAATTAAAATCATGCAAATAAATACCAGATGCTTTACGAGCTGCCCAATTGAACAATTTAGTAGGTATAGTTTTAGTTAAAGGATCATAGCGTTTGGCTTTCCAGCCTGAAACCAAATCAAAATCATCAACAGCAATTTTGTTATACAATGCCGGAATTTCATCAGGGCTATCTTGCAAATCAGCATCCATAGTTATTACTACATCACCTTTTGCTTTTACAAAACCGACATTAAGTGCTGCTGATTTTCCGTAATTTCTTCTGAATTTTATTCCTTTAATATTGGAATTATCAGCTGAAATTTTCTCAACCACTTCCCATGATTTATCCTTACTTCCATCATCAATCAAAAGTACTTCATAACTAAAGTTATTCTTTTGCATTACTCTACCAATCCAAGCACATAATTCTGGCAAAGATTCTTCCTCATTAAATAACGGTACTACTACACTAATATTCATAAGCTAAGCGATTAAAGTTGGATCTTCTTTTTTAACAAAAATAGAAATAATTAACGAATAAAGAAAGCCCATAAAAGTACCACCCAGCATTCCCATTATCATCATCCAATGTGGCTGCATAAACTTACTTGTCATTTCTAAAGCCATATCTAATTCTTCATCCGATATTTCAGGGTTTGATTCCAACATAGCTTGCTCAGTAATTTTTATTATCTCACTTAAAGCTTTAGGATCAAGATAAGTAATATAAATAAACTGATAGAAAGCCAGGATAATTGAAGAGAAAAAAGCGACAGTAGTTCCTAGCTTCAATGATTCAGCATAAGTAATAAAACCATTATTATTAATGTCTCGATACTGAATAACAGCATAAGCAATAAATGCAATTGTGATTCCATTGTTTAATAAGGAAGGGATGATTGATTGTTTGTCATCAGCACCAACTGACCACATAATAATTGCAAAAGCAACTAAGCAAAGGCCTAACATAGCTCCATAGTTCATTGCAAATTTCTTAGTATCCATCTGTTTTATTTTAAAATTAATAGTGGCAAATATAAACAAAATAGAATGTCTAAAATGTTTTGTGAAAAGCAAGATTATGTTAGTTTTGCAGCCTTAAGGGTAAGTCTTGTACGACCAGCTCCCTATGAACTCCCCCAGGGCAGGAATGCAGCAAGGGTAATAGGTTGTAGCGGTGCGATATAAGTAGCTTACCCTTATTTATTTTAAGAAATCCTACTCCAACCCATACGTTCCCTAGCATAAGGGCGATAAGCACGAGCAATATTGATGTTTTCTGCTTTTTCCAACTCTTCATCCTCTTTTAACAAAAGGTCTGCTTCATTTCTTGCAAAATGCAGTATTTTATTATCCGCAATAATATCTGCAATTTTAAAATTGAGTTCACCACTTTGCTTAGTTCCCATCATATCACCAGGACCTCTCAATTCTAAATCTACTTCAGAGATTTTAAAACCATCATTAGTGTCCACCATAGTTTGTAAACGAGTTTTCCCTTCTACACTTACTTTGTTACCACTCACCAAAATACAATAGGATTGCTCAGCACCCCTACCTACTCTACCTCTTAACTGATGGAGCTGAGAAAGCCCAAAACGCTCAGCACTTTCAATAATCATAACAGAGGCATTGGGCACATTTACCCCTACTTCAATTACTGTAGTGGCCACCATAATATTAGTTACACCATCCACAAAGCGTTTCATTTCATATTCTTTATCCTCTGCTTTCATTTGCCCATGCACCACACTTACTTGAAATTCTGGCATAGGAAACTCTCTATCAATCGCATTATAGCCTTCCATTAAATTTTTATAATCCAGTTTTTCTGATTCTTCAATTAAAGGAAACACAACATAGATTTGCCTTTGCAAAGCAATTTGTTCTCGCATAAAATTGATAATCTGCAAACGAGAAGAATCTGTTTTCCACATGGTTTTAACTTCCTTTCTTCCTGGAGGAAGTTCATCAATAATGGAAACATCCAAATCGCCATAAAGGGTCATGGATAAAGTTCTTGGAATTGGAGTTGCCGTCATCACCAACATATGAGGAGGGAATTTATTTTTCTTCCAAAGTTTCGCTCTTTGTGCCACCCCAAACCTGTGCTGTTCATCAATTACAACAAAAGCCAAATTCTGAAATACTACTTTATCCTCAATAAGAGCATGCGTACCAATCAAGATATCAATTTCTCCATTTTCCAATTGTTCGTGTAGCACACGCCTATCCTTAGTTTTTGTTGAACCAGTAAGAATGGCCACCTTAATATTTTGCTCTTTCAAATATTCTGAAATTGTTGTAAAATGCTGGCGAGCCAAAATTTCAGTTGGTGCCATAAGGCAAGCCTGATAACCATTGTCAACTGCCATAAGCATACTTAGTAGTGCAACCAAAGTTTTCCCACTCCCTACATCCCCTTGCAAAAGGCGATTCATTTGCTTAGGATTCCTAACATCATTCCTGATTTCCTTTATTACACGCTTTTGCGCTCCTGTCAATTCAAAAGGTAAATGTTTATTGTAAAATTCATTAAAGCATTCCCCCAAGTTTTCAAAAGGATAGCCCTTGAACTTTTTATTTCGAGTTAGTTTAAGTTTTAACAAATGTAATTGCAGAAAGAAAAACTCTTCAAACTTTAAGCGTTTTTGAGCTCGCACTAAACTTTTAGCATCTTTAGGCTGATGCACATCAACAAGTGCCTGAACTCTAGTTGGTAAATTCAACTTATCCACTAAAGATGCCGAAAGGGTTTCTTCCAATTGATTTTTCAATAGTGGCAATAATCCTTTTGTTAATTTACCAATTGCTCTACTGCTCAATCCTTTTGCATTTAATAATTCTGTAGCGTGGTAAACGGCTTGCAAACCTGCAGTAAATTGTTGATTTTCTTCTTGCATATCCATTTCAGGATGTACAATGTTGAAATTTCCTTTAAAAGCAGAAGGCTTCCCAAAAACAATATATTCCGTATGTAATTTTATGCTTGATCTTATCCATCTAGCACCTTTGAACCACACCAACTCTACAATACCTGTTTCGTCTTGAAAATGAGCAATCAAGCGTTTAGCTCTCTTATGTCCTTTTTCCTCAAATTTTATAATTTTACCTTTTAGCTGTATGTTAGGCATTGATTCCCTAAGTTCAGCAATGATATGGATTTTACTTCTATCGATATAACGAAAAGGATAGTGCATGAGCAAGTCCCCATAGGTAAAGATACGCAACTCCTTTTTAAGCAAATCGGACCGTAAAGGACCGACACCTTTCAAAAAGTCAATTGGGGTATCAAGAATATGCATGGGGTAAAGATAAGGAAACTAATGCTTTTTAAGCAAAGGACTTTTGAACATAAAGGGCAATAAATCCTCAACCGTATTGGCAATAAGCACCTCATCCGTTGGAGAGTGTAAAATTACTTTAATTGCCTCTTCCTGCTTCTCCTCATATTCTGCCATAACTTGCCTGCAAGCACCACAAGGAGAAACGACCTCAGTTACCTCAAAGTTTTTGGAATGTACCGATACAGCAATCTTCTTTACTTTTACATCAGGATATCTTGCTCCTGCATAAAAAAGGGCAACCCTTTCCGCACAAAGCCCTGAAGGATAGGCTACATTTTCCTGATTACTTCCATTAATTATTTCGCCATTTTCGAGCAAGACACTTGCCCCAACTAAAAAACCAGAATAAGGAGCATAAGCCGTTTTGAGTGATGATTTTGCATTGGCAACTAATTGCTGTTCTTGTTCAGAAAGCTCAGAAAGATGAGCGGTAATAAAGGAAAGTTCTATTTTCTTTTCTTGCATAAAATTATAAATTGTAAGCTAATTTTCCTTCAAAGATAAAAAGAGTTTCAGGATTATTGACATAAAACTCGTGTTGAATTCTATACGCCAATTCAAAATCTAACTTTTTAGCCAAGGGATAGCCAAAAGCAATGTTAGAACGCAATTTGTTTATACCATCTTCCAAAGTTAAAAAATATTCAGTAGCTATACTTGGACTTAATTTTGTTTTTCGGATATTATAGTTCAAAGAAAATTTCTGACGCAAGGTCATTTTATAGCCATACAAATCCCCTTGCGTTTGCCATCTATTCCGTACAGCATAGCTAAAGCGTTTGCTGAATTTGTTTTTATAGTATACATCCGCATAAAAACGATTCTGATTTGAAATGTTCAAAGCAATATCCCACCTATTGATATAACGATACCCCACAGCATAAGAAATACGCTTATTGTACTTACGCTTGATTTTTACATCCGTAAACTGCTTAGCATACAAGCTTGAATTTTCCCTTAAGCGCAAACCTGTTTTTACAGTAAGGTTTGTCTTTTTTATGATTTTCTTGTTCAGAGAAACTGCATACCAAGTTTGGAAATCATTCTCCTGCGCAAAAGCAGATATGGAGCAAAATAATAAAAGGAATATACTATTTTTTATTATCCTCATAATAGAAAATACGAATGTTGGCGGTATCTCTTAAAAAATCTATTCTTCTAATTTCAACTCTTAATATGTCAATTCCTGTTCTATCTTTTAAATCTGCCAATAATTCCTCTCTTCTTTCAGGAACAATCAATTCAATTTTCTCATAGATTACATTCTTACGTGACTCGCCTTTCAATAGCCAAATACGTTCCATTCCGAAAGTAACAAATACGATCATAAGGTTAGCGAATACTAGCTCAGCATGACTAATTTTTTTGTTCGCCAAAGCATTTACAACCGACACGCCAATAACCAAAAATAGGTAAGTCATCTCTTTAATAGGAATAGGGTCGGTACGGTAACGGATAATACCAAAAATGGCAAAAAGCCCCAATGCAAACCCTAGTTGTAACTTTACACTATCTAGTAGTACACAAAGCAAGAATACCGTTAAACTAATAAGAAAATAAGTAAATAAATAATCCTTATTTTTAGTTACAGGATAGTAAATATACCTGATAATAGTAGTGATGATTATAAGGTTAAAAATTGTTTTTGTAATCAGTTTCCAAAAATCTTCTGAATCAAAAATTGGAGTTCCTAAAAAATCTCCAAATCCACTCAATAAAATTGTTAATAGTTCCATTTACGCTTGTTTTAATTTATTTATAAATAATACTTTTTCTTTAAATCTGTTTTTTTTAAGCTTTGGGTTCAAAGCTAAAGTTGTTAAGCAATACTTGCTAATACGGATGGGCAAGATATACATTTCTTTTGCAATACGCATAAAGTCAGAGGAACGACTCATGCGTTCTTGCTTTACCTCAGCAATAACAATATGCTTCATATCCCCCTTTTCATCTGAATTTTCAAAAGTAAGATTAACATCAATAGTCAGTCGTTCTTTTTGGGTTTTATGCACAAAAGTAATTCTGCTAAAATTAATCCACTGTTTAGCATTTACATTCATAGGTCTCCCAATAATTTTTTCAATGTAGTTTTTCTGTTTTTCTGAAAGCTCATTGCTAATAGCATCCACCCTCATTCTTTTTTTGATGGTTTTACCTTTGTTATTCTTTCTTTTTATTTCTAAAAAAGTAAGTTTACTACCCACATATTCTCTAAAACGAATCTTGTTTCGGTTTACCCTTCCGTTATGATGATCCAAATAAAACTTACTATTATCAGTATCATAGTAAAGGGATTTGTAATCGTGAATAAGTTCACCATCAATTGCTAAAACTCTATAGAAAGGCAATAATTTTTGCAAAAGCAAAGGCATTTTATTCGCTTTAAAAGCAAACTTAGTGTCAGTACGGCTCATCAATTTCACATCATCCATTTCATCCAATGAAATAGGTGAAAAATCAGCAACTATTTGTGGTAAATTA